>JASLDM010000060.1 GCA_030151565.1 Flavobacterium sp.
GATTCCAAAGGCTTCATTTTTTGTTGAAATTCGTACAATGTTGTAGTCTCCTTGACTAGAAATCTCATTCAAATATTTACTTGTACTATAGCGCGCATTCCAAATCAATTTTTGAGAAATAAACCAAAAGGAAAATAACAGTATAAGTACTGTTGGTATATATAGCGCGATTCTCTTTTTTGTTAGTTTTTTCATTTACTTAAAGGGTGTATTTTCTTTAATAGATAGCGGTCTAAAGTAGAGAATTTCTTGTAAATAGTTATTTTTATAGATGATTGTTTGTTTAAAGGGTGATTTTAGACTTTTTCCGTAATCAAACATAGTATAAAGTTATGACATTTTCAAATCCTTTTGAATTATGAATCTTGATGAGGTTTAAAAAAAGTACGGTGGATTTTAAGTAATAAAAAAGACCTTTCGATTCGAAAGGTCTTTTAGGTTTATTTTGTTGATCGAGTAATGGTGCTTGTGCCTGGAAGTTTCATTTTACTAGTCAGTGTTGCTAGTTCATTTAAACTGAAAGATCCAGAAATGTACATTACAACAGTCTCTCCTTGCTGATTTCCTTCATTGATCATTAGGAGTTGGTGGATTTCTTTTTTATTCGCTTCTGGATTAGCGTAAAAAGAAACGGTGTATCCTTCTTCATTTTGAGTAAGCATATCTTTTAGATTCGCATTCGAAATGAATTTTTGAGCTGTTGCTAGAAGGGCTTTTCTTGAAGCCGTATTTCGGGTGTTAAAAACCTTTAGTGTGTCTAGTTTTTTGATCAAATTAAAGTAAGCCTTGTCTTCTTCTGAGGAAGCATCGATTTTGACATTAGTCATCATTTCAAACATTTTTTTGTTGACGATGACACTTGTTATGTCTTTATTGTCTTCAAAAGTATCAAACTCGCTTTGAGCTGTCGTTTGATGAAAGGTGAAAAGACTTAATGTTAGGAAGAGGTAAAACGATAATTTATTCATTAGTAGTTTTTTTTAAAGGTTCAATAATCTCGTTGCTATTGATTTGTTCAGAAATCATTTTTAAGGCTTTTTGACATTCTTTGAAAGCAGTTTCTGGTTCGTCAAATGTTCCGAGTTCTTTTTTAACTTGCTCAGGGCTATTTTGTAGTGTTATACTAAAGAGAGCAATAATAGCTAATAGCGCTATTGTAAAGCCAACAAGGTGGCTTTTTTTTAGGGTTTTAAAACCTGTTTTAGATATGTTTTTATTAGTTTTATGACGCTTTGAATCTGAATGGTTTCCAGTGATATCAGATTCTTTATTTGTGGGTTTCCCTAAAAAGTTGGTTTGTGTTAATTCATCTAAATCTTTGGATTTCATACAAAATAATAATAATTAGTAGATCAATGTAATGTCGGGTAAAAGTAATAACTTTTTTAATTATTACAAGTCTACCTCAAATGCTTGTTTTGCTTATGTAAATGATGAGTAGCAATATGTTTGCCAAAAAAAAAGTCGTTCCATTTGGAACGACTTTTAAACTGATTACAAAAAAGCGTAATATTAGTTTTTATAAAAATGGTTGGTGGAAATTCCTGTTTTAAAAGTAGTGATTTTAGTTCCTTTCATATCGTAAACTTGTACAGTACTCGGAGAAATAAAATCTTCTGCATTTGAAATTAAAAATTGATTATTGATTACGTCAAATCCATACATAGAACTATAAGTTAGTTCTCCTTTTACAGAAAATAAAGGAGTGTAATCAATAATTGAAGCTAAAGGTTCCCAAACGTGAATATCGTTTTTAGCAGTGTAATACAATTTGTTGTCAGAAACTCTTAAGTTTTTAGCACCTCTTACTTTAGTAGAAGTTAATTCTCTTACGAAAGTATCCGTTTCGGTGTTGATTTTATAAAAGTTTGATCTATTGTCAATACTACTAATTGCGTAAACAAAACCAGCGTGAGCTACCAAACCTTGTAAGTTGTCTTGACATTTGAATGTTTTGATAAGGTTGTCGGTGTTTCCGTCTATAACAGCAATTGAGTTCCCAGATCCAAAAGCAGCTTGTTGAACATATAGTTTGTTATTTTGAGCAACAATATATTCTACTGCTGTGTTTAATTTGATTTCTTTTAACAAGCTATAATCTTTCAGGCTGTAAACTGTTACTGATTTTGAACCTGAATTGGTAACGTAAAGTTTGTTGTTAGTAAATGCGGTATATCGAGGTTTGTTAACCCCTTCTGTTATTGTTGCTTGCGGTTGGAAGCTATAGCGGTGAACCACTTCAATCTTATCGGAATTGTTTACAACAATAAAAGCTTTATCATCTTTAAAACCCATACTTTGAGCTACATCTCCTAGAGTTAATGAATCACGGTTATAGATGTCACTTTTAATATTTTGATAATCGAAGCTAGAAAAACCAATACTACTATTTGGTGTTCCAAAGTTTCCTTCATTAACAAATAAGATCCCGTTACTGTAGTTTGCATTTGGAACAGCTTGACCTTCAAATGGGTCATCTGATTTACTACAAGATACGAATAGTAAGGTAGACAGTGCAAAAAAAAGTATTTTTTTCATTTCTAGATATAGTTTGATAATTATTGGTTATCCTTTTGTTTGTGTTTTTTTAATTTGTTAACAAAACTTAAACATCTAAGGTTTTTCAAAATTAGATTGATTTATTAAAATAACAAGCATTATTGTGTTTTTTTATTTCTTTTTTTGAATTAGAGGTGCTTTTTATTCAGAAGAACTATTTCTAGATGGAAATAATGACAATGAAATGAGCTGCTTTGCCGCTGTTTTTAACATAAATAAGATTACTTTTGTACAAAAGCTTATTTGTATGAAATTAAGAGTGTTTTATTTAGCGACTTATCTATTAGTTAGTAGTGTGGCTTTTTTTTCGTGTAAAAAAACTGCAACATCAGAGTCCGTAGTTCAAGTAACAAATGAGGTTGAATATGCTGATGGATTTGAAATGTATGCGTATCCAGATTTTACAATTGTAAAGGTTACGCGACCTTGGCCTAATGCTACAAATACGTTGCAATATGTTTTGAAACCTAACGATTATCAATTGCCTGATTCTTTATCGCGTTATACCGTTATTACAGTTCCTATTCAAGAGATTGTGGTGACTTCTACAACTCATTTACCAGCTTTAGATTTATTAGAGGTTGTGCCTTCTTTGGTAGGTTTTCCAGGTTTAGACTATGTGTCTTCTGAAGTAATTCGAAAAAAAATAGATCAAGGAACCGTTCGCGAGTTAGGTCAGCAAGAACAATTAAATACGGAACTTTTAATGGATTTAAATCCAAATGTTTTGGTTGCCTTTGGAATGGATGGGAATAATAAAACACTTGAAAGCCTTTCAAATGCAGGTATTCCTATTTTGTACAATGGGGATTGGGCAGAACAAACAGCTTTGGGTAAAGCTGAATGGCTTAAGCTTTTTGGAGCGTTATATGGCAAAGAAGCTAAAGCAAAGGAATTGTTTGATGAGATTGCTGAAAATTATTTAGCTACGATTGAAAAATTAAAAACAGTTACTGAAAAACCAACTGTTATAAGCGGCGCTATGTATCAAGATGTTTGGTATATGCCAGAAGGTAAGAGCTGGGTGGCTGATTATTTTAATCAAGCAAAGACAGATTATTTATGGAAAGATACTCAGGGTACAGGAAGTTTGGCTTTGTCGTTTGAAGCAGTATATGATAAAGGACAAGATGCAGCATTTTGGATTAACCCTGCTCAATATGAATCTCTAGATCAAATGCGAAATGCAAACCCTCATTATGCTAATTTTAAAGCTTTTAAAACAGGTGAGGTTTACTCGTTTTCTGGAACTAAGGGGAAAACAGGAGGTGTATTGTTTTATGAGTTAGGGCCAACAAGACCAGATCTTATATTGAAAGATTTAGCTTCGATTTTACATCCTGAAGTTTTTCCAGATCACAAGCGTGTGTTTTATAAAAAATTAAAATAGGACAACGTGCAACGAGTGAATCCTTTTTTTGTATTACTGCCATTGTTGTTTCTGGTTCTATTGATGAATCTTTCTTTTGGTGCTATTCAGATTCCTCTTTCATCAGTTTGGGCAACTTTATTGGGTGATGAATCTGTTAAAGAAAGTTGGCGTTATATACTTTTAAATTATAGACTTCCAAAGGCAATAGTTGCTATATTGGTTGGAGTTGCACTATCTGTTAGTGGATTATTGATGCAAACCCTTTTTAGAAACCCAATGGCGGGGCCGTATGTTTTAGGATTGAGTTCTGGAGCTGGACTAGGAGTAGCTTTAGTTTTATTAGGGTCATCTTTATTGCCAGCAGTCTTAGCAGATCTTGTTCAATCGCCTTATGGAATCGCTCTAGCTTCAATTTCTGGAAGTTTAGTTCTATTAACTCTTGTTTTAGTTTTGGCGAGAAAAGTGCAACAAACAACAACTTTGCTGATTGTAGGATTGATGTTTGGTAGTTTTGCTAATGCTATGATTGGTGTTTTGACTTATTTCAGCACCGCAGAACAATTAAAGCGTTTTACATTTTGGTCGTTAGGAAGTTTAGGGAATCTAACTCATACTACAATTATTGTTTTTAGCTGTTGTGTAGTGCTTGGGTTTATAATGAGTATTCGGGTTGTAAAAGCATTAGATGCACTGCTTTTAGGAGAACGATATGCCACAAGTATGGGGATTTCTGTAAAAAAAACTCGTTTGATAATTATTTTAGCTACAAGTATTTTGGCTGGAGGAGCTACTGCTTTTGTTGGTCCTATTGCATTCATAGGTTTAGCTGTTCCTCATATAGCTCGATTAATATTTCGGACTAGTAAACACAGTACTTTATTATTGTTGTCTGCATTTGTTGGAGCTATTTTGATGCTTTTTTGCGATATGTTAACTCAGTTTCCTGGACAAGCATTCGTGTTGCCTATTAATGCGATCACTTCTATATTAGGAGCTCCTATTGTGATTGCTTTGTTGTTGAAAAAAGTTTAGGCATATAAAAAAAATATATTTATCGGTGCTTAGCTAGTTTTCCTTTATCTTTGTCGGTTGTAAAAAGTAACTATGAAATTCGATTTATTACATACAGATCCTCTTTCTAAGGCTAGGGCTGGGAAAGTGACTACGGATCACGGTGTTATTGAAACGCCTATTTTTATGCCTGTAGGTACTGTTGCTACTGTAAAAGGTGTGCATCAGCGAGAATTGAAGGATGAAATTAATCCTGATATTATTTTAGGAAATACATATCATTTATACTTGCGTCCACAAACTAAGATTTTGGAGCAAGCAGGAGGGTTGCATAAGTTTATGAATTGGGATCGAAATATCTTAACAGATAGTGGCGGGTTTCAAGTATATTCGCTTTCGGCAAATCGAAAGATTAAAGAAGAAGGGGTTAAGTTTAAGTCCCATATTGATGGTTCTTATCATTTTTTCTCACCTGAAAGTGTAATGGAAATTCAACGTACGATTGGAGCCGATATTATTATGGCTTTTGACGAATGTACTCCCTATCCGTGTGATTATCGATACGCCAAACGATCGATGCATATGACACATCGTTGGTTGGACCGATGCGTAGAGCATTTGAAAAAAGTTCCTGTAAAATATGGGTATGAGCAAACTTTATTTCCAATAGTTCAAGGAAGTACTTATAAAGATCTTAGAGCACGTTCTGCAGAGTATATTGCTAGTGTTGGTGCTGAAGGAAATGCTATAGGTGGACTTTCTGTAGGAGAACCAGCAGAAGAAATGTATGCAATGACTGAAATTGTAACAGATATATTACCAAAAGAAAAACCACGTTATTTAATGGGAGTAGGAACTCCTATTAATATTTTGGAAAATATAGCTTTAGGAGTTGATATGTTTGATTGTGTTATGCCAACAAGAAACGCTAGAAATGGTATGTTGTTTACATCTGAGGGTATAATCAATATTAAGAATAAGAAATGGGAAGATGACTTTTCTCCTATTGATGCTATGGGGCACACTTGGGTTGATTTGGAGTATTCTAAAGCGTATTTAAGACATTTATTCGCAGCAAATGAATCTTTAGGAAAGCAAATTGCGTCTATTCATAATTTAGGATTCTATATGTGGTTGGTACGTGAAGCACGTCGTCAGATTTTAGCTGGAACATTTTATGACTGGAAAGCAAAAATGGTAAAGAAATTAGGAGTAAGGTTATAACATAGTATTCATAAAAGCATCAAGCCTCTTGTTGGGATGAAAATAATTGATTGGTACATATTAAAACGATATTTAGCAACCTTCACGGTAATGTTGGTGTTGTTTATTCCCATTGGAATTATTATCGACGTATCTGAGAAAATTAATAAGATATTAGATAATAAAGTGCCTCTAGGACCTGTATTGGAATATTATTTAGATTTTACGATCTATTTTGCCAATATGCTTTTTCCAATTTTTTTGTTTATATCCATTATTTGGTTTACTTCAAAATTGGCAAATAACACAGAAATTGTTGCAATTTTAAGTTCGGGTATTTCCTTTAGACGATTTTTAAGACCTTATATAATTGGAGCTACTTTAGTTTCGATAATGGCTTTAATTATGTCTGTTTTTATAGTTCCTAGAGCCAGTGCAGGATACAATGATTTTAAATATAAATATCTTAAAAAAAGTACAGAGGTCCGCGAAAGTCAAAATGTATATAAGCAAATCAATGAAGAGGAGTTTATATATGTGAGTAATTTTAATTACTTGACTAAAACGGGATATAATTTTACCTTAGAATCTTTTGAGGGCAATAAGATGATCTCTAAAGTAAGTGCTAGTCGTATTACTTGGAACCCTGAAGAAGAAAACTATACATTGACAAGCTACTTTAAACGAACGGTAGGAGAGGAAGATGATGTGATTGAGAAATTTGATTCTAAAGATTTGGAGTTGGATTTTGATATAGAAGATCTTACGCCGGTTATCTATGCTGCTGAAACCATGTCTCTACGAGATTTGAATCGATTTATTGAACGTGAACAAATGCGTGGCTCTTCAAATATTAATACTTATTTAGTAGTGAAATATAAGAAGTATAGTGTTCCTGTTTCTGCATTTATCTTAACTATTATAGCTGTATCTGTTTCATCAATGAAACGACGTGGTGGAATGGGGGTGAATTTAGCTATCGGAATCGCATTAGCTTTTACCTATGTGTTTTTTGATAAGATTTTTGGAACTTTAGCAGAAGCCTCAAGTATTCCTCCATTATTTGCTGTGTGGTTTCCAAATATCTCTTTTGGAATCTTAGCTATATTTTTGTTGCGAAATGCTAAACGATAGTACAAAAAGTTATTTATATCTCCATTTAATCGTTTTTATTTGGGGGTTTACCGCTATTCTAGGAAATCTTATTTCTTTGGATGCATTGCCATTAGTTTGGTATCGTATTGTTATAGCTGTTCTTGCATTATTAGGCTACTTTGTGCTTACAAAGAAGTCTATACGAACGTCTAAAAAAGCATTAATTCAATTTTTGCTAGCCGGATTTGTAATAGCCATTCATTGGCTAACTTTTTTCTGGGCTATTAAAGTTTCTAATATATCGGTAACATTAGCTTGTATTTCTACTGGTGCTTTTTTTGCTTCTATTTTAGAACCTATTTTTTATAAGCGCAAGATTATTGGTTATGAAGTTTTTTTTGGATTTATTGTCATTATTGCCTTAGGGATTATCTTTAGTGTAGAAGGAGAATATATCGAGGGGATTATATTGGCGTTAATTGCTGCATTTTTGTCCGCTTTGTTCTCTATTATTAACGGTAAATTTGCAGTAAAGCACGATGCAGCAGTCATTACTTTTTATGAACTATTAGGAGGAATAGTTATTCTTTCTTTGTTTCTGTTGTTCTCTGGTGGATTTACAACGACATTCTTTCACGTTAGTACGAGCGATTGGATTTGGCTACTTATTTTAGGTGTGTTTTGTACTGCATTTGCTTTTTTAGCATCAGTGAAAATAATGAAACATTTGAGTCCTTATACCGTGATGCTTACCATTAATTTAGAGCCTGTTTATGGAATATTATTAGCGGTAATTCTCTTTAAAGATAGTGAGAAAATGACTCCTGAATTTTACTTAGGAGCTATGCTTATTTTGTCTACCGTTATCCTAAATGGAATTGTTAAGAATAGAAAAAAAAGAAAAGTTCTTAAAGAATAGTGTTTTCTATAGTAGGAAAAACCTATCTTTGTGGCTTACAACTGAACTAAAATTTTACTCACAGAATGGAATATTTAGATTTTGAACTTCCAATAAAAGAACTCGAGGAGCAGTTAACAAAATGTAATTTGATTGGAGAAGAGTCTGATGTTGATGTTACATCTACTTGTAAACAAATTCAAAA
This sequence comes from Flavobacterium sp., assembly GCA_030151565.1. Classification (GTDB taxonomy): domain Bacteria; phylum Bacteroidota; class Bacteroidia; order Flavobacteriales; family Flavobacteriaceae; genus Flavobacterium. The sequence continues at coordinate 8,344 of JASLDM010000060.1, forward strand.
GAAGCTTGAGGATACTAAAAAAAGTATATATAAAAATTTAACGCCTTGGCAAAGAGTACAATTGTCAAGACATCCAAATCGTCCATATACTTTAGATTATATCAAGGCACTTTGCGGGGATACCTTCTTAGAGTTATTTGGAGATAGAAACGTTAAAGATGATAAAGCAATGATTGGTGGTCTAGGAAAAATAGGAGATCAATCGTATATGTTTATCGGTCAGCAAAAGGGATATAATACTAAAACACGTCAATACCGTAATTTCGGAATGGCAAATCCAGAAGGATATAGAAAAGCTTTGCGTTTGATGCAAATGGCAGAGAAATTCAATATTCCTATCGTCACTCTTATAGATACTCCAGGAGCTTATCCTGGTCTTGAAGCAGAAGAGCGTGGACAAGGAGAAGCTATTGCTCGTAATATTTTTGAAATGTTCCGTATTCAAGTGCCTATCATCGCTATAATTGTTGGTGAAGGGGCTTCAGGTGGAGCGTTAGGAATTGGAGTAGGAGACCGTGTTTTTATGTTAGAAAATACTTGGTATTCTGTAATTTCACCAGAATCATGTTCTTCAATTTTATGGAGAAGTTGGGAGTATAAGGAACAAGCAGCTGATGCTTTGAAGTTAACTTCTTACGATATGAAAAAACGCAAACTAGTAGACGATATTATTCCTGAACCATTAGGAGGTGCTCATGCAGATAGAGAGACTACTTTTGCAACTGTTCGTTCGTTTATTGAAACAGCTTACGATACATTAAAAAAATTGCCATCAGATAAGATGATTGATGCTCGTATGGAGAAGTATTTCGAAATGGGAGAGTTTAAAGAATAGATAGCTTAAATTAAGCTTACTGAAAACCGAGGTGCTTACCTCGGTTTTTTTGTTTGCTTTTTGTTCTACTTAATTAACACTAAAAGTGGAGTAATAGCATTGAGAAATATCCAAAAATCACGTACTTTCGCATTATGGAACAAGCAAAAGAAATACGACCAAAAAATAACTTTTCCCAAGGAGTAGTTTCCTTAGAAAAGGGAAAAATACCACCTCAAGCAGTTGATTTGGAGGAGGCTGTTTTAGGGGCTATGATGATTGATAAAAAAGGTATTGATGAGGTAATTGATATCTTGCAGCCAGAAGCTTTCTACAAAGAAGCACATCGTTATATTTTTGAGGCTATTGACCAGTTGTTTGTAGGTAATCAACCTATTGATTTATTGACGGTTTCTACGCAATTGCGTAAAAATGCAAAATTAGATTTAGTTGGAGGGGATTATTATTTGGTTAATTTAACTCAGAAAATTACATCTTCTGCGCATATTGAGTTTCACTCGCGTATTATTTTACAGAAATTTATTCAGCGTAGTTTGATTAAAATTTCTAATGAGATTATCGAAGATTCTTACGATGAAACTACTGATGTATTTGATTTACTTGATAAAGCAGAATCAAAGTTATATGAGGTTACACAAGGTAATATTAAGAAAAGTTCCGAAACAGCTCAGTCTTTAGTAGCTCAGGCAAAGAAGCGAATTGAGGAGATCGGAAATCAAGAAGGGTTAAGTGGATTGCCTACTGGATTTCATAAATTAGATGAACTTACATCTGGGTGGCAGCCAAGTGATTTGATTATTATCGCCGCACGTCCTGGTATGGGTAAAACGGCATTTGTATTGTCTATGGCTCGAAACATCGCTATTAATGCAAATAAAGCAGTTGCTCTATTTTCACTAGAGATGTCCTCGGTACAGTTGATTACGCGTTTGATATCCTCTGAGACAAGTTTGTCATCCGAGAAATTGCGTACAGGTAAGCTGGAGCAGCACGAATGGGAGCAATTAAATGTAAAGGTTAAGGATCTTGAGCGTGCACCTTTGTATATTGACGATACACCATCGTTGTCTATTTTTGATTTACGTGCTAAAGCGCGTCGTTTAGCTTCTCAACACGGAATTAAATTAATTATCATTGACTACTTGCAGTTGATGACAGCTGGTGGTAATTCTAAAGGAGGAGGAAACCGTGAACAAGAGATTTCGACAATTTCTCGTAACTTGAAAGCATTAGCAAAAGAGTTAAATGTACCCGTAATTGCGTTGTCACAGTTATCGCGTGCGGTGGAGACTCGTGGTACTTCAAAACGACCGTTATTATCGGATTTAAGGGAGTCTGGAGCGATTGAGCAGGATGCGGATATCGTATCGTTTATTTATCGACCAGAGTACTATAAAATTGAAGAATGGGATGATGAAGAGCAATCACCTACTGAGGGACAAGCTGAATTTATCGTTGCAAAACATAGAAATGGTGGATTAGACAATATTCGATTGAAGTTTATCGGTAAGTTTGGTAAGTTTGATAACTTAGAAGAAAACTTTGTGTCTTTTAATGAAATTCCATCGAGTATGAATTCTGAAGAACAAAATAATTTTATGAAAGGCTTGCCTTCTGGTGCGGATGTATTTGGATCGTCTATGCCGGATGATGATGTTCCTTTTTAAAAAAATGTATAAGTATAAAAAAAGACCGAATTTTAATTCGGTCTTTTTTGTTTATAATGTTTCAAAAATTTTGTCTACATAATTCCAGTCGATGTGTTCAAGGAAATTGGTGATGTATTCATTTTTGTTGTGTTTGTAAGTAGGGTAGTAAGCGTGTTCCCAAAGGTCTATACCAATTAATGGCGTGCCTCGATTTGGTAAAGGCATCAAAGGGTTGTCTTGGTTTTGTGTAGTTTGTATTTCTAATTTTCCATAATTAGAAACCAGCCAAACCCATCCTGAACCAAACACTTGGTTCGCTTCTTTTTTAAAGCGATCCTTGAATTGTGCTACGCTTCCAAAGTCACGGTTAATTTTTGCTGTAAGTGCTTGTCCTGGACTTAAATTGGTCTTGGGCGTTAGGGTTTTCCAATATAGATTATGATTGTAGAATCCGCCTGCATTATTTCGTAGCGACCTATTATTTAAATCTAAAGATTGAAGGATTTCTTCAATACTCTTTTTTTCTAAAGGGGTATTTAAAATTAAATTATTTAGGTTATTTGCATATCCTAAATGGTGCTTACTGTAGTGTAATTCTATGTTTTCCGGAAGTAAAAAAGGAATTAGGTTGTCATAAAGATATGGGAGTCCTTCCATTTCAAAAGGTCCTTGTGTAGTTTTAACTATAGCAGGGTTGTTAAATTTACTTTTTTCAACAGTCTGAAACACTTCGCGTTGGGGTACTTCTACCTCAATAAGGTCTTGCTTTTGTTGGCAAGAGCTTAGTATTCCTGAAATTGAAAATAAGCCTGATATAATTAGAAAGTTACGCTTCATCTTTAAAAATTTGCTCTGCAATTTTAATATATTCTATTTTAGCTTCTTCTTTGCTTAAATGACTTATTTGAGACCAAGCGTTGAATTTAAAAGCATTTTTTAAATCTAAAGGCATATTGGAGAAATCTTTATGGCTCATACCTTGCGTTGCTTGTTTGTAATATGCATAAATGCGTAGCATTACATCGGGTGCAAGATTAGTGGCCTCTTCAGAGATCTTTTTGTAGGCTGCGTCAAAAGCAGCATCCAAGTCAGTCATTGTTTTATTTCGTTGCAATGATGGTTTTGTTACCCACTGCTTTTTGATTTAATACTACATTGATGTTTGTTCTAAGGGGTAAGTATAGGTCTACTCTAGATCCAAATTTGATAAAACCTGCATCCGTTCCTTGAATTACTGTCATATTTGGTTGTGCGTAATTAACAATACGTTTTGCCATAGCTCCGGCAATTTGACGGTACATTACTTCCCCGAAAATTGGGTTTTCTATTACAACAGTTGTACGTTCGTTTTCCTCACTTGCTTTTGGGTGCCAAGCTACTAAGTATTTACCTGCGTGGTATTTACTGTATTTTACTAAGCCATTAAGAGCATAACGCGTTACATGTACATTTATTGGAGACATAAATATAGATACCATTAAGCGTTTGTCTTTAAAGTATTCTGGCTCGTAAACTTCTTCAATCACAACAACTTTTCCATCTACTGGAGCAATGATAGTGTGATCGGCTATGTTTTCAATGATTCGTTTAGGGTTTCTAAAGAATTGTAATACTAAAACTAAAAGTATTAAAACAACTATTTGGATTAATGTTTTAACCCAATCTATTGTAACAAAAAAATCAGCAATAAGAAAAGCTCCTACTGCGATAAACAATGCTACTAAAATAATTTTTGCACCTTCTTTGTGAAACATGACTATTTAAAAGTTTGAAATATTAAATATAAAAATGGTACTACGAATATAATACTATCTAAACGATCTAGTATACCTCCGTGACCAGGCATTATTGAACCACTATCTTTAACTCCTGCTTCTCTTTTGAACTTTGATTCTACTAGATCCCCTACTGTACCAAAAAAGCTTACAAAAATAGCACTACTTATCCATATTGCAATGCTAAAGAATGTGAAAAATTGACTTAAGATTACGCCAAATACAATCGCAAAGAACATCCCGCCTAAGAAACCTTCTATTGTTTTTTTAGGAGAAATACGTTCAAATAATTTATTTTTTCCAAATTTCTTACCTACAATGTAAGCAAACGTATCGTTGGTCCATATTAAGATAAATAAACCAATAATGATTTTAGGTTCGTAATTTGTATCTAAATAAGGCAGCTTCATGATTGTTAAAAACGGGATGATTGCATACCCTATTAGCAATACATAATGCATTGGCTGTGATAATACTACTTTCTTTTTTGAGAATAAGGTAATCAAAAGGAATAGGAGTACAGCAATTGATAGGTAGTTTAATAGATCAAAAGACAGTTCGTTTTTGTAAGCAAAAAAAGGAGCTGTGATTAATATACCAGCGGCATAACACGCAAGTAAAGGGAGTTTCGTTAGTTTGGAAAACTCGTAGATGCTAAATAATAAAAAGAAAGCAAATAATAATTGGAAGCTTATCTCAGAATATAGTGTGGCACCAATGAGTAGTACAATATAAACTATCCCAGAAAGGGCTCTGGTTAGGTTTTCAGACATCTTATAAATCTTCTAAAAGTAATAAATATAAATTTTTAGGAGCGCTACCATAGTTTAAAAAACTATCATTATCGGTAGGACTAAAACATTTGATAGCCGTAATGTTACTAGGGAATTCTGTTAAATATTTATTTTTTATTTCTCTTAAACCGTCACTTTTGTTTCTTGTAATTTGACTAGTCTTTGCAAGTACAATAATGTTATTAGGTAATTCAGGTGTTTTTAGATGAGCTAATTGATTTGATGAAAAAAGAACAGATCCTTCATCAGCGATTAAGCTTTCACAAGTTGCAATGAAAAAAACAGGATTTAAAGAGCTTCGATATGTAATTCGATTATCTTGTAACAAAGGAAAAAGTTGGTTTTCAAAAGTTAAGGCTTCTGTTTCAAACCAATCATTTTCAACCAAAATGTTTACAAAAGCTTCTTGTACTTCTTCTTCAGTTTCACAATACAGAAATTTGCCACCATTTTGTCTAAAGTTCATAGTAAACTCTTCGTCAATAGGTAGTTCTATTTCGGGAAGGTATTGGCTTTCTTTTGGAGCGCCGACTTCTTCGGGATTGTTGAAAATGCCTTTAAAGATTTTTTTAAAAAAACTCATATAATCGATTAGAGAAATGATATTCGTTTCGAAGTTCAAAGATAAAAAAAATCTTAACTTAAAGTAGTGTTTAAGTTAAGATTTTTGTAGTTAAAATTAAGGAGGTAAGTTATTCAGTTTCTGTGCTTATAACTTCTTCCTCTTTATCAAAAGGTCTTTTTCCAAAAATAGTTTCTAAATCTTTTTTGAAGATTACTTCCTTCTCGCAAAGCAAGTCTGCCAATTGAACAAGTTTTTCTTTGTTATCTGATAAGATCTGTTGAGCTCTTTCATATTGACCTTCAATCAAAGCAGAAATTTCAATATCAATTGTTCTAGCAGTTTCCTCAGAATATGGTTTTCCAAAATTATATTCGTTCTGACCAGACGAATCGTAATACGTTACGTTTCCAATTTTATCATTTAAACCATAGATGGTAACCATTGCTTTTGCTTGTTTCGCTACTTTTTCTAAGTCGCTTAATGCTCCAGTAGATATTTTGTCAAAAACAATCTTTTCTGCAGCTCTACCACCCATTGTAGCACACATTTCGTCTAGCATTTGTTCTGTTCTCACAATAGAGCGCTCTGCTGGTAAGTACCAAGCAGCCCCTAAACTTTGACCTCTAGGTACAATGGTAACTTTTACTAATGGAGCCGCGTGTTCTAGCATCCAGCTTACTGTTGCGTGTCCAGCTTCGTGTATTGCAATAGCGTAACGTTCTTCTGGAGTGATGATTTTATTTTTCTTTTCTAAACCACCGATAATACGGTCTACGGCATCCAAGAAATCTTGCATATCAACTTCTTTCTTGTCTTTTCTAGCTGCAGTTAAAGCCGCTTCGTTACAAACGTTCGCAATGTCTGCTCCTGAAAAACCAGGTGTTTGTTTTGCTAAAAAGTCTACGTCTAAGTTGTCTACTTTTTTAATGTTTCTTAAATGAACTTCAAAAATAGCCTCACGTTCTTTTACGTCTGGAAGGTCAACATAAATCTGTCTGTCAAAACGTCCAGCTCTTAAAAGGGCTTTGTCTAAAACTTCAGCTCTATTTGTTGCTGCTAAAACAATTACGTTAGTTTGAGATCCAAAACCATCCATTTCGGTAAGTAGTTGGTTTAAAGTGTTTTCTCTTTCGTCGTTAGACCCTGAGAAGTTGCTTTTTCCACGTGCACGACCTACAGCGTCAATTTCGTCAATAAAAATAATTGCTGGTGATTTTTCTTTAGCTTGTTTGAACAAGTCACGAACTCGTGATGCTCCAACTCCAACAAACATTTCAACAAAGTCAGATCCTGAAAGTGAGAAGAAAGGTACTTTAGCTTCACCTGCAACAGCTTTAGCTAATAATGTTTTACCTGTACCTGGAGGTCCTACTAGTAAAGCTCCTTTAGGTATTTTTCCTCCAATAGATGTGTATTTTTCAGGGTTTTTCAAGAATTCTACAATCTCTACAATTTCTTCTTTTGCTCCTTCTAGTCCAGCTACATCTTTAAAAGTTACTTTTACATCGTTTTTTTCATCGAATAATTTCGCTTTAGACTTTCCAATAGAGAAGATTTGGCCACCGCCACCGCCAGCACCGCCACCAGTCATTCTACGCATCATAAAAAGCCAGAAACCTATTATGATAATAATTGGTAGCATACTAAAGAATACATCGCCCCAGTTGCTTTCTGGTTCTGATTTGTATTCATTGATTTTACCTTGAGAGGCTGCTTCATCTAATTTCTTTTGGAACAACTCAGAGTTTCCGATGTCAGTTAAAAACTGAGGACCTGTGTTGTCTTTGCCTAGGATGCTCTTTTTTTGTAATTTTTCAAATTCACTATTCTTTAAGGCATCTTCTGTAAGATATACCTTCGCAATAGAACGATTGAATTCTACTTTTTCTACATAAGAAGAATCTAAGTACTGATAAAATTTAGACAAACTCAATTGTTTTGAATCTCCAAAACTACTTCCGTTTGCCAAGAAGTTAATCACCACGATGATTACTAAAACACTTCCGTAAAGAATCCACGGATTGAATTTAGGTTTGTTGGTATTAGGTTTGATATTTTTAGACATGAAGTATGTTTAAAATTAATGAAGTTTTAATATTGGGTATTGATCACCGTAGTTTTGGCGTCGCCCCAAAGGCTTTCGATTCTATAATATTCACGAATATTTTTTTGAAATACGTGAACCACTATGTTTACATAATCCATTAATATCCATTCTGCATTTTCTTGACCTTCTACGTGCCAAGGTTTGTCGTGTAATTCTTTTGATACTATTTTCTGTACAGAAGAGGCAATTGCATTAACTTGTGTATTTGATTTTCCATCGCAAATAATGAAATAGTCACAAGGTGTGTTGTCGATTGCTCTTAAATCAAGAATATTGATATTTTCTCCTTTTACTTCCTCGATCCCTTTTATGATATTTGCTAGTAAATCGTCGTTGTTGATGTTTTTAACTGTCATTTATTTTTTATGTATTTTTACAAAGTTATCATTTTTGTAGCTAATTTTGGTATCAAATATATGAATCACTTCTAATTATTCCACATTTATTTCTAATGAATATTATCAAACTCGATGCCATAGGTTCTACGAATGTTTATTTAAAGGATTTATTGTCACATCAAAACTTATCAAACTTCACGGTTGTCATCACTGAAAGTCAAACAGATGGTAAAGGACAGCGCGGTTCTAAATGGAGTTCGGAGAAGGGTAGTAATCTAACGTTTAGTGTGTTAATGAAGAATCTTTTGTTGGATATAGCTTCTATTTATGATCTGAATGTATTGGTTGCTTTAAGCGTTCTTAAGGCTGTGAAAAAAGAAGGAATTGGTACGGGGCGTATCAAATGGCCTAACGACATTTTGGCAGGTAATAAAAAAATTGGCGGGATATTAATTGAAAATATTATAAAATCTGACGGAGAAATTCTTTCGATTGTTGGAATTGGATTAAATGTTAATCAAAAAGATTTTAGTGAATTTCCTCAAGCGAGTTCGTTAGCGGTTCAGTTAGGGAGAAACTTTGACAAAGAAGATTTGTTCTATAAAATATTGGAAAATCTTTATTTCTATTTCAACGCTCTTAGGAATGGAGGCAAACGTGCAATCTGGAAAGAGTATCATGAACATTTATATAAAATAAATACGCCTATGGCTTTTGAATTGCCTAATGGGTATCGATTTATGGGCATTATACAAGAAGTCAACCAAGAAGGAGCTCTATTGGTGAAGCTTGAAAATGATACGATTGAAAAGTTTTATATGAAAGAAGTAAAAATGCTTTATTAAAAATAAAGCATTTATTTAGTTTCCTTGAATTGGAGCGATATTGAATTCATACAATAACGCATACCAGTTGTTTCGGCAGGTCCGTCGTTAAACACGTGGCCCAAGTGACTTTGGCAGTTTGAGCACACTACTTCTGTGCGTAGCATCCCGTGAGAGCGATCTTCTATGTAAGAAACCGATCCCTTTAGGGCTTCATCAAAAGAAGGCCAACCACAATGTGCGTTGAATTTAGTTTCAGAGTTAAAAAGTTTTTGTCCACAACCTTTGCAATGATAACTTCCTTCAGAATCAAAGTCATTGTATTCTCCTGTAAACGGACGTTCAGTTCCCTTTTGTCTTAACACGTAGTATTCTTCGGGAGTTAATTTTTCCTCCCAATCTTTTTCTGTAAACTCTTGCATTACTTTATCGTTTTTTACGGAACTGTTTTTGCACGCTCCTAGAAAGATTAAAGATATTAAAAAAATATAGCGTAGTAACATTATTCTGATAGGAATGAACGAATGTTTGCGATTACTTTTTTATCGCCCAATATTTTTCTGTGTCCTAGCTTTTTGGTGATCATTAACTGGCCTAGTGACAGATTCTGATAGATGTTATGGGCTGCTTTTACAGGAACATCTTTATCATCTTCGTCATGAATTACCAATACTGGGATTTTTACATTCTTAGCCGCTTCGTGTACGCAATAGCTTGCCATAGTTTGGTTAAACTGCTCTTCAAAGCGCTTTTTCATTTTATCAGCAACTACTTGTTTAAGTTCAAGTTGTTTAACAAAATCATCTATAATGTCTTCAACAACATCGCCACTTCCTAAAAGGACAGCCTTCTTAGCTTTTAGTCCTTGGTTTAAAGCATTCATGGTTGTCATTCCGCCTAAGGAGTGCCCGATTACCAAGTCAAAAGGGCCGTATTTCTTTTCCAAAGCAAAGCAAGTAGCAATGAATTCGGTCATATTTGTTTTGCTTTTAGGTGCTTTACCGTGGCCAGGTGCATCAAAGCTAATTGTTGAATAACCTTGCTCTAGTAGCATATTGGCAATAGTAACTAATTGCGTTCCTCTACCATTCCAACCGTGTATTAATAGTGCTTTTTTTGAGCTTGAGCCATAGTGATAAGCAACTATGTCTTTGTTTATTGATGGTACGTGTACTTTGGTTTGACTACTGTTTTCCAGCATTTCCAATTCTCTTTTAGGAGTTTTGAATTTTAATGGCGTGATAAATAGGTTTTGAGCAAATGAGGTTGCCCAGTTAGTAGAGAAAAACTGTATAAATTGGCCTAAATGGATGATAGATTTAGGTATTTCTAACGATTGTTGATGGCCGTTTTTTTCCGGTTGCATGGTACTTATTTTTGACAAAAGTACACAAAAAAAACAGGAACCATTTGTGTTTCCTGTTTGTAAATATTGTGAGTTACTTTTTTTAATACTATTTTTGACTTAAAAAATAGAAGATGAAGAAAATTTTGTTTAGCGCTTTAATTGCTGCTATGGTAATGTCGTGTGCGACTAATCCTTTCACGGGATCTAAAACAATGGCTTTGGTAAGTGATAGTTCCTTATTTCCAACTTCTTTTCAACAATATGACTCTTTCTTGAAAGAACATAAAGTTATAAAAGGTACAAAAGATGCACAACGTGTTGAAGTTGTAGGGAAAAGAATCAAAGAAGCAGCGGAAAAATGGTTAAATGCTAACGGATATAAAGGGTATTTAGATGGGTATCGTTGGGATTATAACTTGGTTGATGATAAAGAAGTAAATGCTTGGTGTATGCCTGGTGGTAAAATTGTTTTTTATACAGGTATTTTACCAATCTGTCAAGATGATGCGGGAATTGCAACTGTAATGGGGCACGAAGTAGCGCACGCATTAGCAAATCACGGACAGCAACGTATGAGTGCTAGTATGCTTCAGGGAGCAGGAGCAGAGATATTGGATGCAGCAACTTCAGGTAAAACTTCGGAAACAAAACAATTGTTTCAGATGGCATACGGAGGTGGTTCACAAGTTTTAGGTATGCTTCCTTTTAGCAGAAAGCACGAAACTGAAGCAGATAAAATCGGACTTACTTTAATGGCTATCGCGGGATACAATCCTGAAACGGCTGTTGCTTTCTGGTCAAGAATGGCTGCAAATTCAGGTGGTGGTGATGGTTCTGATTTCTTGAGTACACACCCAAGTAACCAATCAAGAATTGCTAATTTACAGAAATTAATACCTGAAGCTAGGGCTGAAGCTGCTAAGTTTGGGGTTAAGTTTTAATTCTATCATAAAGCTGTCGTTTAGACAGCTTTTTTAATGACTCAATATGCAGAAATTTACAAAAGGGGATAAGAAAGTGCTTCACGCTTGGGCTTTTTATGATTGGGCTAATTCGGTGTATGCGTTGGTGATCTCGTCGTCGATTTTTCCACTTTATTATGGCGCATTGTTTCGAGCCCAAGACTTGGATTCTTATCCAATATTTGGAATGGAAATAAGAAGCGAATCTATCGTGAGTTACGTTACAGCCTTAGGGTTTCTGTTGATAGCAATTGGCTCTCCTTTTTTATCGGGAATAGCAGATTACTTAGGTACAAAGAAGTTTTTTTTAAAGCTTTTTTGTTGGGTAGGATCTTTGTCTTGTATGTTATTATATTTTTTTTCTTTGGAAAATTTGGTACTAAGTTTATTTGTTTATATGATGGCTTTGATCGGTTTTTGGGGAAGTTTAGTTTTTTATAATTCGTATTTGCCAGATATTGCTTTTCCAGAACAGCAAGATAAATTAAGTGCCAAAGGCTATGGATTAGGGTATGTTGGAAGTGTAATATTACTCTTGATCAACCTTGTAATGTTGCTAAAGTATGAGTCGTTTGGATTTGAATCCGAATTGGATGCTATGCGTGTTTCGTTTGTAATGGTTGGTATATGGTGGTTAGGCTTTAGTCAGTATACCTATAAGTATCTTCCCGATTTTAAGAATAGTAACAAGATTACTTCAGCCGTATTTTTGTCAGGATTCAAAGAGTTGCAAAAAGTATGGCAAATGCTATCTTCACATTTAGTATTGAAAAAATATTTGGCTGCCTTTTTTGTATACAGTATGGCCGTGCAAACCGTAATGATTATTGCTGTATATTTTGGAGAAAAAGAAGTGGCTTGGACAAGTGATAGTCAGCGTACTTCGGGGTTGATTATCAGTATTTTGCTAATTCAGCTAATAGCGATATTAGGAGCTTATTTAACCTCCTTACTTTCTTCTAAAATTGGAAATATCAATACTTTGGTTGTAATTAATGTTTTGTGGATATTAATCTGTGTATACGCCTTTTTTGTTGTAACACCGGAAGAGTTTTATCTAACAGCTGGATTTGTAGGATTGGTTATGGGAGGCATACAGTCGCTTTCAAGATCTACTTACTCTAAGTTGTTGCCTGAAACCAAGGATACTACTTCTTTTTTTAGTTTCTATGATGTGACAGAAAAAATAGGAATTGTTATAGGTATGTTCTTATATGGATACATTGCAGATATAACGGGAAAAATGCAAAATGCTATTTTGTTTTTAATTGTATTTTTTGTTGTTGGAGTTTTTCTCTTGTTGCGAATTCCTAAAAAGAGTAGAATTTAAACAAAATTCGAATTTAAATTTAAATAAAAAAAAATGTAGTTGGGGTTAGTGTAAAAAAGATTCGGATATTTTCAGGATATTTAACATAATTTTTATTGAAATTATATATATTTGACACCGCACTACCAAATCAGATCAAATTATGAAAAAAACAGCACTATTGCTATCTTTTTGCTTCGCATTGATAAGCTTCTCTATGTTGACATCATGTGATGAAGAGTCGATTGAAGAAGTATTACTAAATCCAGAACTTGTTGGTGAGTCCATCGTTAGAGTTCAGGCGAATGATACTTTAATTATTAGAAAAAATATCATTGGACTCGTAAATCAAGAAGGTAAATTTACTTTTAAAGTTGATTTAGAAGGCGGAGACTTTTTAGTTATAAATACAGAAATGTTTGAAAAAGGGGCATATCCTACAAACATAAATGTAGCAAGTTATTTTTATGCAGATTTGCAAGATAACGGATACTCTATCAATATTAAACAACCTGAGTTTTTAACAGGGCTTATTAAAATTGAGTCGATTAATAAAGTGGCTCACGTTTTAGACGGTAGCTTTAAATTTAAAATATACCCTCCGGCAGAGAATTCTTTAAATTTAAGACCGTTTACTATTGAAGGAGATTTTGAAAACTTAAAATATGCGCGTGCTGAGCAAGAATATTTTGAAGCGATGCTAAATGGTGTGAAATATAAAAACAATGCACAAAGCGCTCGAGTAGTTGAAAATACTATAGAAGTGAAAGCAGTAAATAGTTTGACTGAGGAAGATTTAGTATTGACTTTTTCAAAAGATATCGAAGTAGGTACTTATGGAGGACAGTCTTTTACAGGAATGTATAAATCGACTGCAGGTGTAGTTTATACTACTTTTGAAGATTTAGGTCCCAATGTATTGCGTGTTAAATCTAACAACGGTAGTAAAATTGATGCAACTTTTTCAATGAAGTTGAGAAGTGCAACCGGAAATGTAATTGAAATAAACCAAGGGGAATTTAAATTGACTTACAATTAATTATACTTGTGTTTTAAAATAAAGAAAAGCCCACAACTACAATGTGGGCTTTTTTTATATTCAAAAATTAGGGTTTGATAGCGTGCTATTTCTAATTCGAAAATACTGTCAATTTGCATGTAAATCGAAGGGAGATCGTGATAAAAGTGATTGTTTTGGCCTCAAATGCACTAAAAAACGATGTTTTTTTAGAGATAAATCTTTGTAAACCCCTGTAAACCCCGATGTTTTTGGAGGTTTACGCTACATTTGTTCGCAATTGCCTCGTATGTGTCTCGTAATTACTACACCAAAAAGTCATTTTTGCGAAACAATTACGACTTAATTAGGACCTAAATTGAGATTTATAGTTTTATAAGTCCTTTATTCATAGTGTTTTGGCTGAATAAAGTGAGTTTTGAAATAAGCTTTTATTTTTTTTGAGGTTGTTTTTTGAATGAATAAAAAGGAAGATTCTTTTGCTTGTGCATCTGATAATTAGCATCTGATTTTCTTGACTATTGTCTAATAATGTAAAAACCTCACTTTTTATTAGTTGCTTTATTTTTAGTTTCAAGTGTTTTTTATTCAAACTTTTTTAATGGCATAGTGATTGCCTAATAGTAAGTAGCAAAAATTAAAAGAAAGTTAATCGGCATTGATAGACAGTTACTTATGTTTTTAAAAGAAATATAGAAGACTCTTTTTTACAATGTTGATGACAAAATGACTTAAAAAATACTATGGCGAATCAAAAAATAATAACATTAGACAATTTGTCACTTCAAGATATTGATGAAGACTCAGAATTCATTCCACTTTTATCTTCAGAAGAAGAGGAAGAAATGAATAACGAGGAGCTTCCTGCAGAGTTACCAATATTAGCTTTGCGTAATATGGTGCTTTTTCCTGGAGTTGTAATACCGATTACCGCGGGTCGCGATAAATCCATAAAATTGTTACATGATGCTTATCATTCCGACAAAACTATTGGAGTAGTGGCTCAAATAGATGAGAGTGTTGAAGATCCAACTGCAGAAGAAATCTATCATACAGGAACAGTTGCTAAGATTTTAAGAGTTTTAAAGTTACCTGACGGAAATGTTACGGTGATACTTCAAGGGAAAAAGCGTTTTGAGATTCAGAACATGATTACCGATGAGCCTTACTTTAAAGCAGAAATCAAAGAATTGGTTGAAACACGTCCTGAAAAAGAGGACTCAGAATTTTCTGTTCTTGTAGAATCTATAAAGGAGGCAGCAATTGAGATCATCAAAGAAAGTCCAAATATTCCAACTGAGGCTTCTTTAGCTATTGAAAATATTGAAACAGATTCTTTTTTAGTGAATTTTGTTTCGTCTAATATGAATTTGACTGTTCAAGAGAAACAAGCTTTACTCTTGATAAATGATTTGCGTGATCGTGCATTTGAAACATTAAAGATGATGAATATTGAGCTTCAGAAATTGGAGCTAAAAAATACGATTCAATCAAAAGTGCGCTTTGATCTAGATCAGCAACAGAAAGAATATTTCTTGCACCAACAGATGAAGACCATTCAGGAAGAATTGGGAGGGTTTTCTAATGAGGAAGAGTTTGAAGAAATGCGCTTGAAAGCGGCTTCTAAAAAATGGGATGCCAAAGTAAAAGAGCGTTTTGACAAAGAACTTATGAAGTTTCAACGTATGAATCCTCAGGTTGCTGAGTTTTCTATTCAACGCAATTATCTAGAATTGTTGTTGGAGCTCCCTTGGAATACGTTTTCTGAAGATATTTTTGATCTTAAAAATGCTCAAAAAATATTAGATAAGGATCACTACGGAATTGAGGATGTAAAGAAACGTGTTTTGGAACATATTGCAGTTTTGAAATTGCGAAATGATCTGAAAGCACCGATATTATGTTTGTATGGGCCTCCGGGAATTGGTAAAACTTCTATTGGGAAATCTATAGCAGATGCTTTAGGTAGAGAATATGTGCGTATTTCATTAGGAGGATTAAGAGATGAAGCAGAAATACGTGGACATAGAAAAACGTATATTGGAGCTATGCCAGGGCGTATTATTCAGAGTATTAAAAAAGCAAAAACGTCAAATCCGGTTTTCTTATTGGACGAGATTGATAAATTATCAACAAGTCATAATGGAGATCCATCTTCGGCTTTATTAGAGGTTTTAGATCCTGAACAAAACCACGAGTTTTATGATAATTTCTTGGAAATGGGCTATGACTTGTCTAAAGTAATGTTTATCGCAACTTCTAATAGTTTATCAACGATTCAGCCAGCCTTATTGGATCGTATGGAAATCATTGAGATGAATGGATATACGATTGAGGAAAAAGTAGAAATTGGGAAACAACATTTGTTGCCTAAACAACTTAAAGAGCACGGATTAACCTCCAAAGAAGTTTCTGTAGGGAAACGTCAAATGGAGTTTATTGTAACTAATTACACAAGAGAATCGGGAGTTCGTGGGTTAGGAAAAAAATTAGCACACATTGCTCGTGGAGTTGCAAAGTCTATTGTGATGGAGGAAGAGTATAATATTAAGCTTACTGAAGAAGATATTATTAAGATATTAGGTACACCAAGATATGAAAGTGACAAGTATGAAAACAATGAAGTAGCAGGAGTTGTTACTGGATTGGCTTGGACGCGTGTAGGTGGAGATATTTTGTATATTGAGTCTATCGTTTCTAAAGGAAAAGGAAATTTGACTATTACAGGAAATCTTGGGAACGTGATGAAAGAGTCTGCTACAATAGCCTTGGAGTATATTCGTGCACACGCAGAAGATTTGGGAATTGAGCCTGAAGTTTTGGAGCAGTATAAAATTCATATTCACGTACCAGAGGGAGCAACACCAAAAGATGGTCCAAGTGCTGGAATTGCAATGCTAACTTCGATGGTTTCTTCTTTTACACAACGAAAAGTAAAGAAAAATTTAGCGATGACAGGTGAGATCACTTTACGAGGAAAAGTATTGCCTGTTGGCGGAATCAAAGAAAAAATTCTAGCAGCTAAAAGAGCCAATATCAAAGAAATTATTTTATGTAAAGAAAATAGAAAAGATATTGACGAAATTAAAGCAGATTATTTGAAAGGCTTAACATTTCATTTTGTAGAAAGAATGGAAGAAGTTTTGGAGCTAGCCTTGACAGATCAAAAGGTGAAGCAGGCTAAGAAATTTGAAGTTAAAAAATAGCCTATAACAATTACAATTAAAAAAAGCACAGTGATAATTGACACTGTGCTTTTTCTTTTTTCCCTTCTATTAGTTGTAAAAAAATAATATCTTAGCAGTCTAATGGAGGTCTCGCGTATTTAAAAATTGATGATAAAAAAAATAATATTTTTGCTTAGTTTTTCTTCACTTGGAGCATTCGCTCAAGTTGGGGGAGAATATACCTATCAGTTTTTAAATCTTACCGCAGCGCCGAGACAAGCTGCTTTAGGTGGTGTAAATATAACAAATAGAGACTCCGATGTAAATCAGGCTTTTCATAATCCAGCAGCCATCAATGAACAGATGGATATGCAGCTGGGCTTAAACTTTAGCCGTTATTTTGGAGCGCTGAATTATGGTTCGGCAGGATTTGTAAAATCATTTGATAGTCAAAAAAATATCTTTGTAGGGATTAATTATCTTAATTATGGAACTTTAGAAGGGTATGATGAGTTTGGTTTTGAAACGGGGACTTTTACTGGAAATGAAGTCGCTTTAAATTTGGGGTATGCCTTTCATTTTACGCAATCTAATTGGCATTTTGGGGCAAATACAAAGTTCGTTTTTTCCAATTTAGAGTCTTACTCGTCTTTTGGAGTGGCTTTGGATTTAGGATTATTAAATGTAAATGAGGATAGCAATTTTACTTATGGATTTGTGGTTCGAAATTTAGGAGCGCAATTGAGCGCATATTCAGAAACACGTGAAAAATTGCCTTTAGATATTGTATTCGCTTTATCAAAAAAACTCGAAAATGTTCCTTTGCGTTGGCACATCAGCTTGGATAATTTGCAAAAATGGGACTTGTCCTATTCTAATTCCAATCGAGCAAGTACCGATTTAGATGGAGAGATAAGTGAAGAGAATGTGTCTTTTTTCAACAATGCATTGCGTCACGTGGTTTTGGGAATAGAGTTGTTTCCCGATCGAAATTTTAATTTAAGATTTGGATATAATTTTCAAAAAGGAGAAGAACTTCGCATTGTAGAACAACGTCATTTTTCTGGAATCACTGCTGGATTTGGCTTTAAGGTTAAGAGATTTAAATTCGATTACTCGTATGCCAGACAAACAGTGGCAGCAAATACGAGTCTATTTGGATTATCAATAGATTTAAAATAAATATATTAAATACAACATTTTGAAAAAAATAACAGTTGCCATTGACGGTTTTTCCTCTACTGGGAAAAGCACTTTGGCTAAGGAATTAGCAAAAAAACTTGGTTATGCATATATCGATACAGGGGCAATGTATCGAGCGGTAACCCTTTTTGCAATGCGAAAAGGATTTATTGATGCGAAGCATTTTGACAAGGAACGTTTGATTGCGGATTTGTCAGAAATTGATTTACAATTTATCTACAATGCTCAAAAAGGATTTGCAGAAATGTATTTGAATCAGAATAATGTTGAAGAGATAATCCGCTCATTAGAAGTTTCCAATTTTGTAAGTCAAGTTGCAGCACTTTCTGAGGTTCGAAAAAAATTAGTAGAACAACAACAAAGTTTAGGACGTGAAAAAGGAGTTGTAATGGATGGGCGTGATATTGGAACTGTTGTTTTTCCAGAGGCAGAACTTAAAATATTTATGACAGCTTCTGCGGAAATTCGCGCCGAGCGCCGATACAATGAATTGATTGAAAAAGGTCAAGAAGTTTGTTTAGAAGATGTTTTTAAAAATGTTGTTGAACGTGATGCAATTGATACAACTCGAAAAGATTCCCCACTTGTAAAAGCTGCTGATGCTATTGCGTTTGATAATTCTAATTTAAGTAAGGAAGAGCAATTTGAGCAAATTTTAAAAATGGCTCAAGATAAGATTACTGCGCAATAAAAAAATAAAACTAGATTACATATAATGTGATTAATCGGTACCTTTGTCGCTTGTAAATACAATTAAAAAAATGAGTATAAAGAATAGGCTTATTATTATGAGCTTTCTGCAGTTTGCAGTTTGGGGAGCTTATCTGACTTCAATGGGTAATTATCTTGGATCAGTAGGGCTAGGGCCTAAGATCGGATTATTCTATGCGATGCAGGGAATTGTTTCTATATTTATGCCAGCAATAATGGGTATTGTTGCTGACCGTTGGATTGAAGCACAGCGATTACTCGGAATCAACCATTTATTGGCTGCTATATTTATGATTGCCACAGGGTATTACGGGTATGTGGCAGGTGCTGATGTTTCTTTTTCAATTATCTTTACCTTGTATTCATTAAGTGTAGCTTTTTTTATGCCAACAATCGCGTTGTCAAATTCTACAGCTTATAGTTTACTTCAAAGGGAAGGATTGGATACCATTAGATATTTTCCACCAATTCGGACGTTTGGAACGGTAGGATTTATTTTTTCCATGTTATTTGTTGATTTTGTTGGTTTTGAAAATGGCGTAATTAATACCGCTTTTACTAAAGGAAGTATCGATACGTTTGTAAGTTTTCAAAACACGTACCACCAGTTTTTTGTATCAGCTGTTTTAGGAATTTTTCTATTCTTCTACAGTTTTAGCTTGCCAAGTTGCACCATTAAAAAATCGAAAGAAAAGAAAAGTATGTATGATGCATTAGGCTTGAAGGCTTTTTCTTTATTTAAGAATAAGCGTATGGCTATTTTCTTTGTTTTTTCAATGTTATTGGGAGTTTCATTACAGATTACGAATGGATATGCAAATCCATTTATTACAAGTTTTAAGAAAGTGCCTGAATATGCAAATAGTTTTGGGGCTAATCACGCCAATGCGTTAATTTCTATTTCTCAGATTTCGGAAACATTTTGTATCCTTTTAATTCCTTTCTTTCTTAGACGTTTTGGAATTAAAAAAGTAATGTTGATGTCTATGTTTGCTTGGGTGCTTCGTTTTGGATTATTTGGACTTGGAGATCCAGGAAATGGTGTTTGGATGTTTATCCTTTCTATGTTGGTCTATGGTATCGCATTTGATTTCTTTAATGTTTCAGGATCGTTATTTGTGGATAATGAAACCGATGAGGATATTCGATCTAGCGCACAGGGAGTGTTTATGATGATGACAAATGGTTTTGGAGCAACTATTGGAATGTTGGCAGCTCAATATGTGGTTAATCACTTTGTGTATAGTAAAACAGATATTGTAGAACAAATGCACGGATGGTATTCCTCTTGGTTGGTTTTTGCTGCTTACTCTTTAGTTGTAGCTATCGTTTTTGCTATTGTATTTAAATACAAACACAAACCTGAGGAAATTAATATATAAGTTTAAAAAAAAACGGATTGCATAAGCAATCCGTTTTTTTATATAATATTGTCGTACTGTTTATTCATTCGTTCTGCTATATTCATTTTCAATGCCATTTATAATCAATAAAGAGCGATCTTCTTTGTCTTGCCATAAGATGGTGTCGTTTCCAAAATCAGCAGTGTTTAAGTATTGATTGATTTGCTTTAAAGTTATTGTTTCGTATTCTTTAGAGCTGCTTTGTAGTTTTACCAAAGGAATGCTATTCTGTGAAGAATACGTTGCTATAATCGTTTCTAAATCATTTTTAAAGTACTTTACTAACTCCTTACTATTCGTTGATAAACTCTTTTGGATTTGTTTTTCGGTTTTGACTGTATCTAAAGCAAGGTTGGTATTGTCTGTTTGCCAAGCTTGTTTTTTACAACTTATACAGAATGATATTATGCAGATACTAAGAAGAAAAGACTTTTTCATTACAAGATTGTTTCATAGATGTAAACAAAAATAAGACCAGACTTCTAAATAATTACAGTGAATTTTAAAATAAGATATGCGTAATGATATAAATAAGCAAACCAACTAAACCACCTACTAATGTTCCGTTTATACGGATGAACTGTAAATCTTTACCTACTTCTAATTCTAGTTTTTGACTGAGTTCTTTACCATCCCAATGTGCGACCGTATTTTTAATTAAATGACCAACCTCTTTTGTGTTTTTTAATGCCATTTTATAAATAGCATGACGAATCCATAAGTTGATTTTGTCTTGTAGTGTTTTATCTTTTTGAAGATTTTGTTCAATAGCTTGAAGGTTTTGTCGAATATATGTTCTTAATACGGATTGTCTGTTTTCGAGTTGTTCTAGAAGTGTATCTTTTAATGAAATCCAAAAATCACTAACATAGCTCGCTATTTTTTCAGTTGTTATGAATTGAGAGAGAATGGACTGGAATTTTGTTTCCCAATGTGGTTCAGTAGCAATTGTTTTGCTCAATTCTAGTAAACGCTCCGTGAGCTCCTGCCTGATTTTATGATTTGGATTTTCAGCTACATCATCTAAAAAAGTAGTTATTCCCCCAATGAGTTGATTGGTAACTGCTTTACCACCGATCAAGCCTAAGATAGGTTTTTTCTCTACCACCTTTTCATAAATAGCTTCTCGATTTTCATTTACATATTCTTGAGCTTTGGGGAGTATTAAGTCTATTAAATGATTGTGTTCTTCTTGTTCTACTGCATAGAGGATTCCTTGAGCGACAAATTGTTGAATTTCAATAGCGTTGATTCCTTCTTCTGCTTTTTGAGTTAAAAAGTTTGTAACAGTTTTCTCATCTAGGTTTATGACAATATTGTGAAGTAGCTTGCTAATCTCAATTTCGGTGGTTTCTTGATTCTTTGGAATCGCTAACCAACTGCCAATAAAGGAAGCTAGGTCGATTTTTTCAATATAAGGACGTATGTTTTCAGAAGTCAAGAAGTTTTCTGTAACAAAGTCACCTAGATTATCTCCAATAGCATCTTTGCTGTTTTCTATAAGGTTAGTATGGGGTATTTTTAGCCCCATAGGGTATTTAAATAAAGCTGTAACTGCAAACCAATCGGCAAGTGCTCCAACCATTGCCGCTTCAGAAAAAGCTTTCACATAAGGCATCCAATTTGCAGGATTATGTTTTTCGAAGTAAACCATTGTTGCATAAACTAGAGCCATTAATATAAATAGGCCTGTGGCGATGGCTTTATGTTTCTTAAGTTGTTTTTTCTTATCGGACATCTTATAATGTTTTAGTATAAAGATAAGGAAAAGTAATCTTTTAGAAGTCTTCAGTAATTTGAAATTGAATCCATTCTTTGGTTTTAGGGTGTTTAAAGCGAATGCTTTCAGCGTGCAAATGTAAGCGATTTGCTTTTGAACCATACAGATCATCTCCAATTATTGGTGCATTGAGTCCTTGAGAATGAGATGCGTGTACACGCAATTGATGTGTACGCCCGGTAATGGGATAAAAATATACTTTAGATTTTTTTTCGGAAGTATGAATTAACTCCCACTTTGTTTTGGCAGGTTTACCATAGTCATAGCAAACTAATTGGCGCGGACGATCGTCTAAATCAACGCGCAAAGGGAGTTCAATAAAACCTTCTTTTTCTTTAAAGGTACCGTCAAGCAAGGCTACATAGCGTTTCTCTACCGTTTTTTTAATGAATTGACTTTGAATGTATTTATGAGCATCTTTTGTTTTTGCTAATACTAAGAGACCTGAAGTAGCCATATCAAGCCTATGAATTATTAAGGGGCCTGTTGCTTCTGGATAGCGCGTTTTCATACGCTCATATACAGAATCTTGTATGTGAATACCAGGTACGGACAGAAATTCAGCAGGTTTATTTACAACTATTATTTCCTCATCTTCATAAATGATTTCTAAAGAACTATTTAGAGTAGGGGTTTCGATAAGAGGATTGTTGTCCAAAGACATTCCTTCTAGCATATGCCCTAGGATGGGTTCGCATTTACCACGGCAAGCTGGGTAGAAGTTTAAATGTTTTCTAATTTCAGACTTAGGTGCTTTACCCCACCAAAATTCCGCTAAAGCAATTGGTTTTAATTGATTTTTAAAGGCGTATTGCAGTAATTTTGGAGCAGCACAATCTCCTGCGGCAGCTGGGGGTTTTTGCAAAGCAGTTGCTTCAAAGATTGTTAGTAAATCTTTGACTTCTCCTGAAATATTTAAAAATTGATAGTTTTGAAAAAGCTTGTTTTGAAGTGCATTTGACTTTTCTTTGCGTAGCTCTTTTAGTTGCTCAATTTTTTCTTTTTTACTTTGTATTGACGCTTTGGTTTCGGTTATTTTGTTTTGCCAATAGGAAATTAATACACGTAATTCGTGTTTATCTCGTAAACTTTGTTTGATTAAATCTTCATTTATTAGTTCAAAATCGGCTTCAGAAATTGTATTTAGAGCTTTTTCACGTTGTTCTTTTCTTTCTTTTTTAAGCTTTTTAAGTTGGTTTTTTTTATCTTGAATAGCATTCTTAAAATCTATGTCATCTGTTTTTAACTGATGCTGTAATTTTAGATACTCTTCATCTTTTTCTAAAACGTTGATTTGTGCATTGAGGTCGTTTAAAATAGTTTCTTCCGCCAAGAAAAAACCTTCTTGATCCCATAAATCAAAAACTGGAGGTACAAAACCCTCTATAGTTCCGTGATTGCCTAGTTTTCCTGAAAATCCTGCTAAATATCCTAAGTTTCCACTTTGATCTTCTACAACCAAAACACCAAACATTTTACCCGTAGGTAATGAATTTGTTTTGGAAGAATCAAATAAGGGAGCAATTAAAGGATGAGCTAGAAGCTCTGTTTGCAATTCGGTTGATGCAATTAAACTTAAAGGATGAGGTTCGTAGAAAAAGGGATAGGTAAATTTTCTAGGTTTTTCAATTTCATTGATGTTTGATTTGAAAAGTCTAAAATTAGGAACTAAAGCCATGGTGTTGGTATTTATGCAAAAATACACAATAGAACGGAATAGTTTGAAAATAGGGTTAGGAAAAAAGCAAGCGTTGTAACTGGACTTTAATTTATAGCTGTAACATTTTCGAGGGTGATATCATTCCAAGGAATCGTAAATAAAGCAAGATATAGTAGCAAAAGTACCATAATACCAATAACTAGTATTTCATATTTGCGTAATGGATCTGTACTAAAGTTTAGTCTGGCGTATAAATTACCTCCCATAATGAGTATTAATGGAAAATAAAGTAGCGTAAAAAGAGCAAGTGCGCCACTATGTAGCCAATAGGATATACTTCCACCCAGAAGCACCCCAAGAGCTGTCACTCTTAGCGTGTTGTTTGTAAATGTAACTATTTTTTTGATGTTGTATTTAGCTTTTCTTTCGTCTGATAAGGTATTGTATCCTGCAAGCATACCGTCAGCGTTTTCGGCGGTAAGTAGAAAACTGATGCCAAGAAATATGGCTGAAACAATTATAAATGGAAGCATATTATTCTGTAATAAAATTAGCAAGTATACTTACTAGTTCGGGATGTAACGGGTAATGACTCTTTGCGTAACTAGCCTGATTTTCTGCATCTGTTGTTACTTTCTTTAAAACGTGGTTCATTCCATCAAGCGTGATTAGTTTTGCAGCAGGTTTTGCTTGATGAAGTTTTTCTCCTTGTTTTAGATCCACTTGCAAATCTTTAGTTCCTTGTACAATTAATAAGGGTTTGTCTGTTTTTTGAACTTCGCGAATTGGATCCACTTGTATCCAAGAGATTAAGTAAGGTTGTACGCTGGGTCTAAAAAAGCTTTGTAACAAAGGGATCACGTCTTCAACTTGTTTTCCTTGCTTGAGCTCTTTTAAAATCTCGTCCGCTTTTTTGGATAAAAAAGGAGCGCTTTTGGTTATTTGATCACTTATAATATGATCAATTGTTTCTCCTTGTCCTGCTAAAAGTATAACTTTTTGTACTGAAGGGTTGTTGCTGTCCATCGTTGCAACCAAGGCTCCTTCGCTATGGCCAATTAATACTATTTTGGAGTAGCTTTTCTTAAAGTGATTTATGATTAAGTCAAGGTCTATACTTAGGTCTTGAAAACGCATGTTCTCTTCTTTTACGTCTTGCTTTTTGATTTGTGCAAGCATTCGTTTGTCAAAAGTAAATGTGTTAATTTTCTTTTTCGCTAACCCCTCAGCGAGTAGTTTGTAAGCATTTGTCGTTAACATTGGAGGTTGATTTCCATTTCTGTCTGTGGGACCAGAACCTGCGATTACAATGCTTAAAAGGTCGCTCTTGGGATTGCTTAAATACAGATCTCCATGGATATCTGAGTCAATTACAATTGGTGTTACTTTGAAATCTTGTGCATTGGTAAGCCAAGAAAAAGCAAGAAGTATTAACGGGAGTAAGATGTTTTTAAACATAATTAATACAGGTAAACAAATATTTTTGAAGTAAACTCTGCTACTATAACAGCTACTAGGATAAGAAATTTATGAAGGTTTGTCTTAAGGTTTGTCGCTGTTTTAAAACCTTTGTAGACGAGTATACCGAATAAGACTAATGCAGCAATAGAGTAAATTGAGCTTACTCCTAACAAGATTAAATTGATAAATGGTAGGTTCATCATCTCTGCAGGATTGGTTATGTTCTGCATCATGTGATCTGATGTTTCTTGCATAAAACCTCCAAAGCCAAATATAGTAATAACATATAGCGGAATTCTTGAAATTAAAGCGATATTTAAAATATCTATTAGCCTCGTTTTAGGGTTTATATAACGCGCAAGAAGACTTAAAAAGGCGGTTAATAAAACGGTATTTAGAATGTTATCTAAGAAGGGCTGTTCTATTTGTACAGGCGTAGCACTGATGTGTACATCTAGGACTCCGTCAAAGCGAGTAGAAGTAAGGTAGCCTAATATCGATGCTATGATAAGTGTAGAAAGACCAAATAATAAGAGTTGCCTTTCTTGTAAGCGTTCAAAAGGTTGGGTTAAGATTTTTGTCATAATATTAGTTTTGGGTTGTTTTTAGTTGTTCAATGTGGTTTATGATATCATCAAGTTTATTTCGTACAGTTGGGTAGCTTATCTTCATCTGTAATGCCATTTGTTTGAGACTTCCACTATTGATGAAAAATTGAAAAATAAAGTCTTGTTCTTCTTGAGATAGTTGTAAAAGTAATGGTAAATCAAATGAACCGGTAACTCCTGTGTTACATTGGTCACAGCTAAGTTGTGTTACTTTTAGATCATTATTACAACTAGGGCAGTGTATTGGGAGTTTGTTATTCATTATTAATAAAATATAGAATGTTTTTAATATAATTAATGCTAAGTTAAATAATATTTATAAATAGAGCAAAAAAAAGACGCTAATTAGCGTCTTCTTAAACTATACTGTTTTATTTTAATAGTAATAATTGTTTCTCTCGTTATACGGATATAGGTTGTCACGAGTTAGTGGAGTTATAAAAGGTATTGCCTTGGCGTCATCTTTTTTACTTTTGATTTCGTAGGAAGCGATTTTTTCATTCTCACTATTAAAAAGTTGGTAGGAGATTTTGTTTTTCTTCTTAGTTAATACAAAATATTCTGCATCAGGTGTTTCTGGATTGTATGTGCTGTGAGCCATAGCTAGTGTTCCTGAAATGAGTTGTCCACGGTCAAGTTTTGCTTGACGTACAATTTTATTGTTTTCATAATAGGTAACTGTTCCCGTCAATTGAAACTCGTCTGTCATCTGATAAGAATATGTCATTTTATTGGTTTCGGTATCATATATTTCGACACTTGAGATACCTTGAGTTGCATCATATTCTTTTTTATAAATAAGATTATCCATATCGTCTTTTTCTTCGATTAGGATTAATGTGCCTTCTTCGTAAACTTCTTTTCTGGTTTCAGAATTGTACGTTTGACTTATTTTTATCCCTTGATACGGTACACCTTCTTGGTATTCTAATCTCGAAATTTCAGTACCTTCCGTGTTAAAATAAATAGCTTCACCGTGATATTCATCATTTACAAAAGGAATTCTAGCAGTCACAACGCCGTCTTGAAATTCTTCTTCAAATTCTTTGATACCTAAATGGTAGTAAGTTCTTGACGTTATTTCTTCAGGGTTAAAAATAGAATAAGTTACTTCTTCTTGGTCTTTTAGTCCCTTTTTGTAATTTGTAACAGTCAATTGGTATTCATCTTGTTCATAAACTGTTCCTTCGTATGGCAGTCCTTCTTTATACGATACTGTAGAGATTAATTTGCCTTGTGCGTAAAATTTCCCAGATTTGTAAAAATCGATTTCAGATTGCAAAGATGGTTCCGGTGTTTCAAATGAAAAGAGGGATGTTGCACTGTAGTCAATTACATAGTTTTTTGCACTAAGTTTTTTTCCGTTTTCGAAATGTTGAATCGATTTGATTTTATCATTATCAAAGAATTCAATTAAAGTTCCGTGTTGTTTTTTAAAATCAAATTGTCCGATACTTTTTCCTTTAGAATCGTAATAACTAGCTGAGACAGGTTGGTAGTCTTCAAAAAGCTCTTCTTTTTTAAGTGTACCGTTTTCGTTAAATGAACGATGCTTAACTATCGCTCCATCTTTATAAAATACTTCTTGTTCCTTTTGACGTTTTCCATCGACAATTCTATAAGAGATGAGGTAAGTTGTTTCTCCATCCTTATATTGCGTTTCGGAAAGGATTTTTCCATCTGTAAGGGATAGTGATTTCCCCTCAATAGGAGTCCAATATGAGCCATCGTTTTCTTGGCTGTAGGTTAAAGTTGAAAGAACTTTTCCTTTTTTATCATAATAAGTACTTTTTCGATCTTTTTTTAGTTCAAAAACTTCTCCAGTACTATAATAATGAACTTCTTCTACAAGTGTACCTTCTTTGTAAGTGGTTTTACTTTCAGTAGTTAAAAATGTTCCATCCCAAGGAGAATAGCCCTCTTCATCGTAGTTTATAAATGTTTTTAAGCTACCATCTTCATTCCAATATTCAATTTTTTTAATGCCGTAATTAGCGTTGAGGTATGTTGTTGTTTCTTTTAAAATACCTCGGTCGTTGTATTCTTCAATTATGGTAGGTGCATTGTCTTTGTAAAAATCTATTTGACGTATGAAATCTTCTTTTCCTTCATCATAGTGAAAAATAATACTTTTCCCTTCATTGTATGGATTTTCATAATCAGAGCTTGTTTTGAAAACACCAATGTTCTTTTGGTTTTTGTCAAAAAAAGTTGTTGTGTTATAAGGGGAATCCATGGTTGTTTTACTTTTTATACTTCCGTCACTATAGAAAAGTATTGTTGATACAAGTTCCGTAGATTCATAACTGTCAATTTGAGAAATACGAAATGGATTGTGGGCAAACGTATATTTGTTTCCTGTTTGTGCCTGGTAATCTTCATCAAACTCCAAAGCGCTTAATAAGGAGCCATCTTTGTCAAAAGTTTCTGTTAAATAAGGGATTTCATCTTTAAAATAAATAACTTGACGATAGTTTTGACCTTCTTTAGCTTGAAGAGTAAGTTTTAATATGGCACCTTCTTCTGCATCAATAAAGGTGTAGCAATCATTATATTCTACGACAAAAGTACCATCATAAAGTTTGTTTTCTTTATAAGTACTCGCTATTGTTGTTCCATCTTTTAAGATGCTTGTTGCTTGGCCATCAGCATTTCCATCTACATAAGTTACTTTGTTAAGTAAGCGTCCGTCTTTTTCGAAAATTTTAAATGTTCCAATGTATTTACTATTGGAAGCATCTTGGCTTGAAACAATACCTTTAGAATGTAATTTGTGATCTAGGGTAAAGGTCGAGATTTCATTTTCTTTTTTAGAAATTGGACTTTTGAATTTGTAATAAACCGCATCTTCTTTGATCGTTTTTTGATCTAAATAGTTTGTCCAGATTGTATCTTTCTGAACCTGCGCTTGAGCAAATAAACTTCCTAATAAAGTAATGGGTAATACAAGTTGTCTTTTTTTAATCATAAGTAGAGAAAATTTTGAAGGGCTAAAAATAAAAAAAATCTTCAGTATAACTGAAGATTTTTATCATTAATCGAATTTATTTTTAAAATAGTATTTGCTGTCCAAATCGTCTAAATCATCATCTTGGAATTTGTTGGGTTTCGGTTTTTTCGTTGCGACCCTTTTTTTCCATAGTTCAAATTCTTCCGTAGAGAATTTATCTTTCATAATTTTCGTGACTTCTTTCTCAGATAAGCCAAACTCATTTTTAATTGCTTCAAAAGGTTTTTTTTCCTCTTTAGCCATTGTTATCACACGATCTTTAGTATCGTAGTCTAACTCAAAGTTCTTTCCTTTTTTCATTAGATGAAAAGTTAATCTAAATTTTAATGATTACTAATTTTCTGTCAATATTAATAAAAATAACTGTATAACAAAATAGTTTGGTAAAATTTAATTGTTAACTTTTTAAGAAGCAGTCCTTTTGGAATCAGGTAATTACCTTTTTTTTGAAAAAATAAGATTGCTGTTCATTAGAAAAATTGCCGATAGAATAAGTAAAATACCAACCCATTGTGTTAAAATAACGGTTTCACTTAATACTAAATAGGCAACAGTAACAGAGACAGGTAGTTCTAGTGAAGAAATAATACTTCCTAGACCTACACCCGTGTGTGGGAATCCCATATTAAGGAAAATAGGAGGTATGATAGTACCAAACAGTGCTAGTAAAAGTCCCCATTTATAGAAAATAGCGAAGTCAAAGTCACGAATTCCACTTGTGTCACTCGAAACAGATTGAAAAATATTTAATAAAAATTCAGAGTTATTTGGGCCAACTT
Source organism: Flavobacterium sp. (assembly GCA_030151565.1). Taxonomy (GTDB): domain Bacteria; phylum Bacteroidota; class Bacteroidia; order Flavobacteriales; family Flavobacteriaceae; genus Flavobacterium. The sequence goes on from JASLDM010000060.1 coordinate 37,650, forward strand.
GAGTAATTATAGTAAAGATAGATACAATGATTGTTGAGCCTAGAAGCATATAGAAACTTCGTTTTGGAGCTGGTAAATGAACCGCGACAAAGTTAGAAGTAAACATGGTTGTAGCGAAGGAACAAGCAGCTAAAAAACCAAAAATAACACCTCTTATATCTAGTTCAATTTTGTCTCCTAAAATATTTGTTGCTAAAACGGTTCCAAATAAAATTAAGAGAACAGCGATGATTTTTAATTTATTGGGAAACGTTTTGGTTGTAATACTTTCAATTACTACGCCAATCCAAACTGATTGCATTAGGAGTACTACTGCAATGGACGCATTGATATAACTTACAGCTAGATAGTATAATACAGATGTAAAGCCCATAGATGTACCTGCTAATATGAGGTTTCGTATGTCTGATTTGCTTTCTACACTTTCGTTTGCGCTTTTTTTTCTAAAAACGTTTATAAATAGCATCCCTATAACACCTAGAAGTACTTGTGAAAAAGTGACTTCGGCTGTTGTATATCCAGCTGCATACGCAAGTTTTACAAAGGATGCTAACATTCCAAAACTAGAGGCTCCAATGGCTACTAAGAAAACTCCCTTTGTAATATTTTGTTCTTTCATTTGTGTGATTTTTAAGCTTGCAAAGGTATAAAATTATTATCTAGCCGATGACATGGCTGTCTTAAGCTTGTGTGAATAAAAAAAGGTCTAGATTTTTTGAACCTAGACCTTTTAAAAAGTATTTAATGTTTTGAATTACTTCATTTCGTTAAAGTTTCTCTTAACAAATGCTGTTAATTCTTCACCTTTAAGTAGACCTTGTGCTAGTTTTGCTAGATCCATTGCCTGCTTAATATTTGAGTTTTGAGCCGCTTTGTCGCTATTATTTAAGATTTTTGAAGCCAATTCATGATTTGTGTTGACAACCAAGTTATACATTTCAGGTAAATTCCCCATGCCAAACATTCCTCCGCCAGAAGCACTCATCTCTTTCATTCTACGCATAAACTCAGGTTGTGTAATTACAAAAGGCTCATCGTTACTATCCATTGCTTCTAGTTGGACAGTGTAGGTTTCCTTTGGAACTACTGTTTCAATTGCTTCTTGTAATGTTTTTTGTTCCTCTTCAGAAAGTTTTGAAATTACATTATCTTCTTTCTTAATTAGGTTACTGATGTGATCTGCATCAACACGAACAAACGTCATTTTCTCATTATCAGCTTCTAATTTTTGGATTAAATGTGAAACTATTGGAGAGTCTAATAGCAATACTTCGTAGCCTTTGTTTTTTGCTGCAGAGATATAGCTGTCTTGAGAGTCTTTGTTAGAAGCATAAAGAACAACAAGATTTCCATCTTTGTCTGTTTGGGTATCTTTGATTTTATCTTTTAATTCTTCTAAAGTATAGTAAGTACCCGAAACGGTAGGATATAAAGTAAAGGCTCCAGCTTTTTCATAGAATTTAGGCTCTGATAACATCCCGTATTCTAAAACGATTTTGATGTCATTCCATTTAGATTCAAAATCAGCACGATTCTCGTTAAATAGAGCTTTCAATTTATCAGCTACTTTACGGGTGATGTAATTTGAAATCTTTTTAACATTTCCATCTGCCTGTAAATACGATCTTGAAACATTCAATGGGATATCTGGAGAATCGATAACACCTTTTAGCATTGTTAAAAATTCAGGTACAATTCCTTCAACATTATCTGTTACATAGACTTGGTTTTGGTACAATTGAATTTTGTCTTTTTGCATTTGCAAATCAGCACTCAATTTAGGGAAGTATAAAATACCTGTTAAATTAAAAGGATAGTCTACATTTAGGTGAATATGAAAAAGAGGTTCTTCAAATTGCATTGGATATAGCTCTCTGTAGAAGTTTTTATAATCTTCATCATTTAATTCACTCGGTTGTTTTGTCCAAGCTGGATTCGGGTTATTGATAATTGTATCTACAGTGATTTCAACTTTATCATCGCCTTCTCCTTGAGTTTCTGTATGTGTACCAAATTTAATCGGAATTGGCATGAATTTATTATACTTAACAAGTAGCTCTCTAATCTTTCCTTCTTCAAGGAAATCAAGTGAATCTTCTGCTATATGTAAAACAATTTCAGTACCTCTATCTGATTTGTCACAAGATTCCAAAGTATATTCAGGACTACCATCACAAGTCCAATGTGCAGCAGCTTCATCTTTATATGACTTTGTGAAAATTTCCACTTTGTCTGCTACCATAAAAGCAGAATAAAAACCAAGACCAAAGTGTCCGATAATCCCAGAGTCTTTTGCAGAATCTTTATATTTTTCTAAAAACTCTTCTGCTCCAGAAAAAGCTACTTGATTGATGTATTTTTCAACTTCGTCTTTTGTCATTCCCAATCCTTGGTCAATGATATGAAGTTTTTTATTTTCTTTATCGATTTTAACTTCGATAATTGGGTCTCCATATGCTACAGCTGTTTCACCAATGGTTGTTAAATGCTTTAGTTTTAGAGTAGCATCGGTAGCATTTGAAATCAATTCACGTAAGAAGATTTCATGGTCACTATATAAAAACTTTTTAATCAGTGGAAAAATGTTTTCTACTGTAACATTAATTTTACCTGATGTCATAATTAATTGTATTATTTTGATTAATTTTACTTTAAATATGAAGGTTCAAATTAGATACCAAAAAATAGAATTCTGACAAGTTGTCAGAGCGAGGGCTTATTTGGAAATGTTCTAATGAACTTAGGCATATTGTTTGATTTAAAAGAGAATAATAAAAAATAAAAAATATGAAAAAGATAATGACAATTGCCTTGATGGCTGTTTTTGTAGTTTCTTGTAAACCAACTATGGATACAAAATCTCAGGTTGGCTTAAAAGGAAACTGGACTTTAACTAAAGTAGATCACATCGGAGGAGATTTTGTGAAAATTAACACGTTTAATATCGCTGATTCAAAGTGTTTTGTAGGAAGTGATTGGAAGTTTGTTTCGAATAACAACACAGGAGTAATTGCGTTAAATCAAGGAGGAGATTGTCCAATGTTTGAAAGTAAAATTAAATGGACTATTTCACCAACTGGAGACTTTAACTTTAAGTTTGTTGATGAAGGAGTTAAAGCGAAACATATTACTACAGGGTATTCGCTAAAAGTAACAAACCAAACGGAAAGTTCTTTTCAATTGGTTGATAAGGTGTATGCAGGAGGTAAAACATACGATGTTGTGTATCAATTTCAAAGAAACTAACAAATTAATAAAACAAACAATATGAGAAAAATAGGTATTTTAACGTTAGCAGGTACAATGCTAGCTACATCAATTTCTTTTACTAGCTGTGAGGCTATAAAAAACACTAACAATACACAAAGAGGAGCTGCTGCAGGTGCTGCAGGTGGAGCTGTAATTGGTGGTATTTTAGGAAATAATGTTGGGAATAAGAAAAATAGTGCTTTAGGTGCTGTTCTAGGAGGTATCATTGGTGGTGCTGCAGGTGGGTTGATTGGTAACAATATGGACAAACAAGCTCGTCAAATTGAAGAAACTCTTCCAGGGGCTGAGGTGGAAAGAGTTGGGGAAGGTATTAAATTAGTATTGGGAGAGAACTCTGTAAACTTTAATATTAACCAAGCAACTTTGACTGCAAATGCAAAAGCAAACTTGGATAAATTGGTTAAGGTGTTTAAAGAAAATCCAGATACTGATATTGATATTTTTGGATATACAGATATTACGGGTAGAGAAGAGTTTAACTTGAAATTATCAGGACAACGTGCTAACTCTGTAAAGACGTATTTAACGCAACAAGGAATTTCTCCAAAACGTATTAAAACTCAAGGGATGGGAATTGCAGATCCAATCGCATCAAATGATACTGAAGCTGGAAGAATTAAGAACCGTCGTGTAGAATTTGGTATTCGTGCGAATGATCAAATGATTCAAAATGCTCAACGTGAAGCTGGAACTTATTAGTCAAGTTTTAAAAATATGTAATGAAAGAGGTTATCTATTAAGATAACCTCTTTTTGATTTATGAAAACTCCAGTTATTCGCAAATCGTATATTCTTTTATTTAAGCATAATCTTTGGGGAAGAGGTGAGAAATGTTAAAAAAAAGGTTTGTAAAGTAATTTTCTAGTAAGTGTTCTATTGAATTTTTTCTATATGGATTTTATTTGATTTGATATAAGTGTTTTTTTTGTTAAAAATATATGTATTGTGTATTTTGGTATTTCTATTGAAAAGTGATTTCAACTGAAAGTAGACCGTATTTTAATATAATTTTTTAATTACCGTGTTATTTGACTCATAAAAAATATTAAATTTGTAAAAAATAGCTTTATGCTAGGATTGCTATGCCTAGTTGTAGAGTAAAATGCTAAAAAGAAAGTCTGATTTATGAATGCTATAAAAAGAAGGTTAAAAAATGATGTCCCGAGAGGGATAATTTTGCTTATTGATATGTGTATTGTTGTAATAACCTACATCTTATCAAACTTTATTTTAAATAGTTTTTATGGTCGTTTCGAAATAGAAGCGATGCTTTGTAAAATACCTATTGTTTTAGTAGCCTATTTGATTAGTTTTTTTGTTTTTAAACCACATAGAGGGATTGTAAGACAGACTGGATTAAAAGATGCTCAAAATGTTTTGTATTCGTGTTTTTTCGCATCTGTAATTATGGTGTTGATAAGCTTGGCACAGCGTCTTGATTTTATGTCTGATTCATTTGATGTTTACTTCAGATTTTCCTATTCAGTTATTTTTCTCCATTTACTTTTGACAACTGTTGTAATGGTGTCTGCACGAGTTTTTTATAGTAAGTTCTACAAAACGTATGTTTTAGGTGGAAGAAATTTAAAACGCGTATTAATTTATGGATCTGGAGATTCTGGTATGATTACCATTGGCGCATTGCATGCTGATACTAAGATAAATGCAGAGGTTATTGGATTTATCGATGACAGTCCGAAAAAAATCGGTAAGAAAATTAATGGATATCGCGTTTTTGCACCTGAAGATATTTCAGTTGACTTTGTGAAAAAAAATAGAATTGATGATATCGTTATTTCAATTCAAAATATCCCTAGAACTCGATTAAATGAAATTTCTAAATTCTTAGAGGATTTACCAGTAAGAATTAAGATTATTCCTCCAGCCACTGATTGGTTAAATGGAAAGTATACGGGAAGACAAATTAAAGAACTGAAAATTGATGATCTTTTAGGTAGAAAGTCCATTAAATTAGAGAACCCTATAGTAGATCGTGAGATAGAAGGTAAAGTGGTTCTGATTACTGGTGCTGCTGGATCCATCGGAAGTGAAATAGCTAGACAAGTTGCGCTAAGAGATTTTAAACGATTGATTTTATTGGATCAGGCAGAATCAGCCTTATATGATGTTCAGCAAACAATAGAGTCTACTGATGTAGAAAAAATTGAATTCATTGTTGGAAATATCCGTGATGATAAGCGTATGCATGATTTGTTTAGTGTGATAAAACCTGATATTATTTATCATGCAGCAGCATATAAACACGTGCCTTTGATGGAGGATAATCCTTATGAGGCTGTTACAACGAATGTTGGAGGGACTAAAATAATTGCAGATTTAGCAGTTAAGTTTAAGGCTCAGAAATTTGTAATGATTTCTACTGATAAAGCTGTGAATCCTACGAATGTAATGGGAGCGACTAAACGCACTGCCGAAATTTATGTGAGTAGCCTGAATGAAAATTCTCAAACTAATTTTATAGTAACTCGCTTTGGTAATGTTTTAGGATCAAATGGATCTGTGATTCCTTTGTTTAAACGACAAATTGATCAAGGAGGTCCATTGACTGTAACTCATCAAGATATTACTCGTTACTTTATGACTATTCCTGAAGCTTGTCAATTGGTATTAGAAGCTTCTGTAATGGGGCATGGAGGAGAGATATTTGTATTTGATATGGGAGAGTCGATGAAGATATTTGAATTAGCAAAACGAATGATACGCTTAAGCGGGTATTCATATCCAGATGAGATTGATATTAAGATAACTGGTTTACGACCGGGAGAGAAGATTTTTGAAGAACTTTTAGCTAATGATGAAAATACTTTGAAAACGCATCATGATAAAATTATGATTGCTCAAGTAAGAAAAGAGCATTTAAAAGAGCTTTCAAATATGATTAACGAGATGTGTGAGTATGTGGTTTCAACCAAAGATGAACCTGATAATAACCAATTAGTGGGATTGATGAAGGCTATTGTGCCAGAATATAAATCTCAAAATTCTAAATATGAGGCTCTTGATACACTAAAGACTTTGTAAATAAAATTAAAATAATAAAAAAAGCTCCAAATGCAATGGAGCTTTTTTATTATCTGACAATTATCTTTTGGCTTCCGCTCTTATTTCCTGCGTTTGCTTTTATGATGTAAGCACCTTGAGGAAGGTGGTTTATGTTGTAGTTAGAGTTGTTTTCTTTTTTAGGTTTCTCTATGCTCTTGATTTTTTTTCCATTTAAAGAAAATACTTGAATCAGTTCTATATTTGTGGTTGATTGAATATAAATTTTTCGATCATAGGTAGGGTTAGGATAGATGGAAAATTTAATCTCTTGTGTTTTAGAAGTAGATAAATTAGTGTCCCATCGATCTTCTGCTTCAGGACCTCCCCAAATGACAGTTGCTATACGCGGATTGTCTATAAAAGGATTTCTGTTACCTTGTGCGAATTTGTTTTTTTTGTCAGCGTGATATTGATTTCTTTTAATTTCAATTGGTGATACAGGGTCTTCTGCATTCCATTTTAGGAATAAATCAATCATACCGTCAGGAGTTCGTGTGGTGCTACCAACTCCTACACTTGCAGGTAAACACTGTGTTCCGTAACGTACATACATGTACATCATCATTCGAGCAACATCTCCTTTCCATTCTTCACCAGGATACCAGCCACCAGTTGTATTTTTAGAAAAACCAGAACCTTCTGCAAATTTTTGATTTCCTCTCATAGCATTCCATTCAACATCACAAGCTCTTAAGTGGTGTGCGTCAGCTCCTGGGCCTTCTGTTCCTAAGTTTGGTCTTCCTAATGATTTTGCAAAGGTGTGTTCTCTATTCCATTGGTTGGAAGCAGGACCATTATTATTCTTATCCCTATTATATGCTTTTCTGTGATCAGAAGAGGTGCCATTTGGCCAACCATAAAGTAAAATTACTTTATGGTTGTTTGTTGGATCAATATCAGTGATTTTAGTTACCTCCCAAATTTGTTTATAAGTAAGTTGCTTACTATGTGTTTGGGTTATTAAGTGAGATAGTGCGGCTTTTAGTTCAGTTCCAGTTTTAGAAAAGTCAATACTACTGTAATACTCTTGTTGTTCATTAGGTTGTGCATGTAGCAAGCCATTTAGAAAGAAACTCGTGATTATAAAAGCAATATTTCTCATGATTATTTTTTTCGTTCCATCAGTGCCATATAGAAGCCATCAAATCCCGACTCTGAAGCTAAGATTCTTCGATCTTCTATTAGTTTAAAATTAGATCCAAATTCAGAATTAAGAAATTTTTCAATTTGTTCTTGATTTTCTGAAGGAAGAATCGAACAAGTTGCGTATACAAGTTTTCCCCCAATTTTAACAATTTTTGAATAGTCTTGTAAAACTTGCTCTTGGACTTTTTTAATATCCTCAATAAATTCTGGCTGTAGTTTCCATTTGCTGTCAGGGTTCCTTTTCAAAACACCCAAACCACTACAAGGAGCATCAATTAGAACGCGATCAGCTTTGTCGTGCAGCTTCTTAATGGCTTTCGTGCCATCTATAATGCGATACTCTATATTGAAAGCACCGTTTCTTTTTGCTCTAATTTTAAGCTGTTTTTGTTTGCTTTCATAGATGTCCATTGCAATAATTTGACCTTTATTTTCCATTAAAGAAGCAATATGCAATGTTTTTCCACCTGCGCCAGCACAAGTATCGACTACTCGCATTCCTGGTTCAACGTCTAGAAAACGAGCTACTAGTTGTGAAGAGGCGTCTTGTACTTCAAATAGGCCTTCTTTAAAAGCGTCAGTTAAGAAAACATTAGCACGCTCCTTAAGTATTAAGGCATCAGGATAGTCTTCTGGAAGAATTGTATCGATATCTAAATCCATTAAAATAGCATACAGTTTTTCACGTGTTGTTTTTAATGTATTTACGCGTAAAATAACTTTTGCTTGTTTGTTTTGTTCTTCCAATTCACGCGTCCAAACTTCTTCTCCAAGTTCTTTAACTCCGAGTTCGTCCATCCAGTCAGGTATTGATTCTTTGAATTTTCTGATTTTAGTAAGCTCATCAAAGCGACCTTTAATTCTTCGAACAGGAGTTCCTTCAAAATATTTCCAATCGGGTAATTTGTACCCGCGAAGTACTGCCCAAACAGCAAAAATTCTCCATACATCATCACGAGTGTAAGGTTCTTTTACTTCTGCAATCTCAGCATACAAACGTTTCCAGCGGACCATTTCATAAATGGTTTCAGCAACAAATTTTCGGTCACTGCTTCCCCAGCGTTTATCTTTTTTTAAAGCTTTGGCTACTACTTTATCGGCGTATTCGCCTTCGTTGTATATTGATAAAATAGAGTCAATTACTGTAAAAACTAAATTTCTGTGTAGTCTCATTATTAAATATAAAAATAGCTTGTAAAGATACAGATTTTACAAGCTATTTGTTTGTGTTAATTGTTATTTTTGTTTTATTCTAATGTATTGGTGGCTAGTTACTTTCTTTTTTTGTATTGTTTTAGTAATTTTCGATTGAAATCATCTTCAGCCTTCTTAAGGAGAATGATTTTTTTTGCACTAAGAATTTTTTGTGCATCTTGGATAAATTGCTTTCGTACCGAAAAATATTCTGCTTCAAAATTAATCATGTCTTTTAAAGAGCGATTTGCATCAATTTCTGACATTTCTTTTATTTTATTTATTTCAGTTTTTTGAATAAATTTAGAAACTTCATTGTGTCTAAGATCATACATTTTTTGATCGTACACATTGTATAAAGGCCAGAATTTTTCAGCTTCTGAAGAGTTTAGGTTTAACTCAGTGGCCAAGTGAGCGATTTTCAAAGCTTTTATTTGATCGTGTGATTTAGCGTCCTGAGAAAAGACGATACTACTGATTAAGAGTAGAATAAAAGTGTAAAATGTCTTCATAATTAATTGGTTATGTAAAATTCGATATCGGTACTGGTGAGTAAGTAATCGCTAATTTCTTTTTCATTTAACGGAATTGATTTTTCGATTTCAGTAAAATCTTCATCATCCAAATAAGCTTCAAGTTCGTTGGAGATATAAAATGTCTGTGTTTCTAGATATGACTCTAATATCTCAGAACTTAGTTTTGTATATTGGTCTTTATTGAAAAATGAAATCAAACCAAAACACAAAAGAAGGGATGCTGCAATTCCTGTCGATATATAACGTATTTGTTTCTTAATTGAACGGGTTTTAGTTGTATCTGATTTTTTTATTTTTTCAAATAATTCGTTTTCAAAATTTTCAAAGTAGTTTTCAGGTACTTTGAACAGTTCTTTCTTTTGAGATTCGATATCGTGGATTTCCTTTTTCATATTCTACTTACTTCTAAAGGTTAGACTGTTTTTGTTCTAAAAGGTTTAATGTCTTTTAATAAAAGTTTCTATTTTTTTAACTGCATGATGGTAGGAAGCCTTAAGGCTGCCAATAGAGGTTTGGAGAATTTCTGAAATAGAGTGATAGTCCAGATCTTCATAATAGCGCATTTTGAATACTAGTTGTTGTTTTTCAGGTAAAAGGGCTACGGCTTTTTGGAGGAGTATAGCTGCTTCATCTCCATCAAAAAGTGGATCTGAAACAAGTGATTCTATGGCTTTTTCTTGTAATGTCAGGTCGCAAATTTGGTTCCGTTTTGCCTTTTGTTTTAAGAATGTTAAAGCTTCATTAGTAGCTATTCTGTAAATCCAAGAAAAAAGTTGACTTTCTCCTTTAAAACTGTGAATGTTTTGATAAACTTTTAAAAAAGTGTTTTGTAATACATCATCGGTATCTTCGTGATTAAGTAATATTGTTCGAAGATGATGATAAAGACGAACTTGATAGTTTTGTACCAAAATACGAAACGCTTGATCTTGCGTTTTTGGATTTCGGAGTTGGTTTAGAAGTTGCTCGTCTTGCAAAGGGAAAATATTTAATGCGAAAGTTACCTAAATTCATTGAATTAAATAGCCTATATTATTATAGAGCCTTACATTTGTGAAAAAAAAAATGATAGCGACTGTTATTTTTGATATGGATGGAGTAATTGTAGATACAGAACCTGTTCATAAATATGCTTATTTTGAGCATTTTAAAGAATTAGGAATTGATGTTTCCGAAGATATGTATACTTCTTTTACTGGGAATTCAACTAGAAATGTATTTCAGAAAATTAAAGAGACATTTGGATTAGAAGCTGATGTAGAGGAATTGGTTTTGCGAAAAAGAGCTTTATTCAATGAGGCGTTTGATACTAAACCTGATTTGGAATTAATATCTGGTGTTCGAACTTTAATTGAAGATTTATATGAAAATGGGGTTCAGTTAATACTGGCTTCTTCTGCATCCAAAAGTACGATTAATCGTGTATTTAGACGATTTGAATTGTATCCATATTTTACAGACTTAGTTAGCGGAGAGGATTTTCCGAAATCAAAACCTGATCCAGCCATATTTTTACATGCTGCTTCCTTGTCTAAAGCTCCTAAGCATGAATGTGTAATAATTGAAGATAGTACAAATGGGGTGCGTGCTGCTGTGGCTGCTGATATTTATTGTATCGCATACCATAGTGCAAACTCTAAAGATCAGGATTTACAAGGTGCTAAACTTTTTGTAAAGGACTTTGTAGAATTAAATGCATCGATTGTAAAAGGGTTGTCTTGGTAGGTTGAAACGCTGAAAATAGCTTGAAAGCTTTTAATAGTGCTTTTATTCTCATAGGATTTTTATTAACTTTGCAAACTTATAAACTTAACACATAATACTATGTTTCATAGAAATATAAAGTTGGTTATTGCTGCACTTATTTTTGTAGCTTCTATTTGGCAATTTACAGAAGGTAATATTGGAAATGGAATTTTCTTATTGTTTTTAATGGCAATTGTGATTTTATTGTATTTCAAAAATGAATTTATTTTATTGGCTTTTTTGAAATTGAGAAAGCAAGATATGGAGGGAGCTCAAAAATGGCTGAGTTATATTAAAAATCCTGATACAGCTTTGGTTCGTAAACAAAATGGTTATTATAATTACTTACAAGGAATAATAGTTTCTCAAACGAACTTGAATGCATCGGAAAAGTATATGAAACGTGCTATTGAATTAGGGTTGAGTATGGATCAAGATTTAGCAATGGCTAAGTTACAATTAGCAGGGATTGCGATGTCTAGAAGACGTAAGATGGAAGCAACGAAATTGATGAATGAAGCTAAAAAGTTAGATAAACAAAATATGCTTAAAGATCAGATCAAAATGATGAAAGAGCAATTGAAAAGAGTATAATAAAAAAGGGAGATTTATTTCAAATAAATCTCCCTTTTTTATTGCTATATTTTTATTTACTTTTTCTTCTTTTTTCAGCACGTTTCTTTTCAACTCCACGATTAGTTGGTTTGGTTTTTCGAGGATTTCTTTTTCCTGGACCACCCAAATTTACTTTTTTGTTTTTGTCTTTCTTTTCATGAAAGGCTTCTCCTTTTTCTGGTGCTAATTTAGGTTTTTTGGTAAGGTGTTTTATTTTTTGTTTTATTTTTTCAAACTCCATAAGTTTTTCGGAAATTTCAACTTCAGAAGGAATTTCCATTACTCGCATCTCTTTTTCCATTAAAACTTCAGCGTCGAGTTTGATTTCTTCCTCTTTAGGGTCAATTAAACTGATAGCGGTTCCTTCTTTATCAGCACGCCCAGTTCTTCCGATTCTGTGGATATATTGCTCAGGAAGTTCTGAGAATTGCATATTAATGACGTGGCTGATATCTGAGATATCTAATCCGCGTGCCATAATATCTGTTGTAACTAAACCTCGTAGTTCGTTGCTTTGGAAGTCGGCCATTGCATTTAAACGGAAATTTTGTGATTTATTAGAGTGTATAACCGTAAACTCCTCAGGGAATTTCGCTTCTAGTTTTTCTAGAATTAAATCAGCAATTCGCTTACTGTTGATGAAGATCAGTACTCGATTATAGGTAGATTTATCTTCAAGTAAATGAAGGAGTAGATTTAGTTTTGTGTTGAAGTTAGGAACGTGATATACTTGTTGATCAATTTTTTCCAAAGGAGTTCCTGAAGGTGCAAGAGTAACCTCTTCAGGGTAATCAAAAAAATCTTCTAAAATTTCATCGACCTCTTCTGTCATCGTAGCTGAAAATAAAATGTTTTGTTTTTTATTTTTCATCATCGATAGAATCGAAGTAAGTTGATGTCTAAAACCTAAATTAAGAATTTCATCAAATTCATCTATTACAAGTTTTTGTAACGCATCGAATCGAACAACTCCATCTAAAGCTAAGTCCATAGTTCTACCTGGTGTGCCTACTAGTACATCTACGCCTTCGTAAACTGCTTTTCGTTGTGTATTGATGTTTGTGCCTCCATAAACACCTACCGTTCTGATAGACATGTATTGTGTTAGCTTTTCAACTTCTTCAACTACTTGTACTACTAATTCACGTGTTGGAACAAGAATCATTACCCTAGGTATGTCAGTTGCGGCAAATTTCCATTGTTTTAAAATAGGTAATAAATACGCATATGTTTTTCCAGTTCCAGTTTGGGCGATTCCCATCATATCTCGTCCAGATAAAATAACGGAAAAAGATTTTTCTTGAATAGGAGTGGGCGTTGTAATGTTTAATTCTTTTAAGGCTTTGTCTAAAGCTTTCGGAAGATTAAATTGCTCGAAAGTGCTCATATGGGTTCTAGTTTGTGGCAAAGATACATTTTTTTTAACCGTATCAAGAGTATAAAAAGAATCCAGAATAGGTTTTTTTGCAGTAAATCAAATGGTTGATTCTTAATAAAAAATGATTGTCTTTAGACAATCATTTTTTATAACCTTCTGTAGGTATTTCGATATAATATGTTTTTCCTGGTGTTACTTCTAGTTTAGTGTCTCGTAACCAAGGGTTGTGAAGTTTCAATATTTTGTAATTTATTCCTTGCTCTTTCGCAAATTGAGCTAGATCAATAATATCGTAATCAACAGCAACTTTTTTTGATTTTATTGGATGATAAAGTGTGTTCTCAGGTAAATCGAAACCATATTTCTCGGTATTTGACATGATTTCTTTTAAAGCTAAAATTCTGAAAACATATCTAGAGGTTTCTTCGTTAATGAATAAGTCGTAATAGTCATCTACCATTTGTACTTCTAATTGACGACTCACACCTGCCATTCCTCTATTGTACGATGCAGCAGCCAAGGTCCAACTACCAAATTTGTTTTTGGCTCTTTTAAAGTATTCACAAGCTGCTTCGGTAGCTTTTTCCAGGTCGTAGCGTTCATCTACAGAATTGGTTACTTCCAAATTAAAATCCTTAGCAGTACCATTCATAAACTGCCAAAATCCACGTGCACCAGCAGGAGAAGTTGCGTTGGATAGTGTACTTTCTATAACAGCTAAATATTTAAAATCATCAGGAATTCCATTCTTCTTTAATATTGGCTCAATGATTGGGAAAAAGCGATTTGCTCTTTTAATAGAAAGTATTGTAGAACCGTGAAGATTTACGTTTACGATCATTTCGCGATCCATTCGTTCGCGGACATCTACAATTTGTAGAGGAGTTCTCTCTCCTGCAAAATTGATATTATCTGGTAAGTATGCGTGATTTTTTACATCGATACTATTTGTATTTGTTCCAGAAGTAGTTCCGAAAATAAAGGTGCTTCCTATTATGCATACCCCTGCGATTGCTGCAATCTTTTTAACTTTCTTGTTCATTTTTATTTTCTAATATTAAGTTGGGTAAATGGGTGTTGAACCATTTGTGTTTTATTAAAATCATAGCATGTGTTCCACCTTTGATAACGATTGCATCTTTGATGTATTGTATAGGGAAGATTTCATCTTTATTTCCATGAATGTGGATGATATTTGGATCAGGAACTGAGCCCTTCCATAAAATCACATTTTTAAAAGCCCAGTCCAGATATTCGGGGTCTCGAACTGTCATATATTGGTCAAAGATATCTAAACGATATTTTGTCTTATCATCGCTAAATTTTTTATACACTTGCTCTATCTCTTCAATCCAGCGAGTTGGAAAAAGTTTGTATATAGCTGTAGCTTTTGCAAATTTCATTCTTTTAGGGAACTCTTCATTAGATCGAACACTCGAAATTATAATTGTTTTTTTTGAGGGAATTATCTTGGATAATTCTTGTACTATAATGCCTCCAAATGAAACCCCTATTAAAACTGGATTCGCATGTAATATGTTTTTTTTTATTCTATTTACATAATGAATTAAATCTTCATCTTTTATAGGTGCAATCCATTCTAAAAAATGCATTTCAAAGCAATCTTGAGGAAGTTTTATTTTCTCAAAAATCTTTGTATTTGCTCCCATTCCTGGCATAAAATAAACATGTATTTTGTTCATTTTAAATAAATTAACTATTCGTTTGTGGGAAGTCTCGAAAAAAATCCCGAAATTTGCTAAATATAAGTTATTTACAATTGATTTTTCTTCTTCAAAGGATTAAAAAAAACTTAAATATTTAATTGTATAGAAAAATGTAAATAAACTTTCTCATCATATCATGAAACGTAAAACTTTATTATAAATGGAAATTAAGAATAACGAGCTTCTTCGTCAGTTTGAGTTGGAGACTGATAAAGGTTTGCTAAGCGTAGAGTATTCTCTACAAGAAAGAAAAATTTTTCTGACTAAATTGAAAGGATTAGAAAATACGGTGCAAGAACAGGCATCTGATTTTTTAAAAGCTGTTTTGTCTTTTGCAGAAGATAAGAGACTGAAAGTGGTACCAACACATCCGAAAATTGTTTCTTTTTTTAGAAAAAACCCAATTTATAAGGAGTTATTGCCTCCTGGGATTCGAATTTGATTCGTAAATTTCAACAACACATCAACTAACAACATTAAAAAAGCCTGTTTGATTTTTATCAAACAGGCTTTTTCTTAATTTATAAAATCGATTCGGACACTTCCGTCATCATCTATTTTAGTAAGTTTTACTTTGTGTAATGTGTTGACATAAGCTGGATCCCATGGGGTTTTTACTTTAACATAGTTTTCGGTAAATCCATGAATGTAGCCTTCTTTATTCTCGCTTTCAAACAGAACTATTTTTTCTTTTCCGATCTGACTTTCATAAAAGGCTCGTCTTTTTTTAACTGAAAGGGCACGTAACATTTTGCTTCGTTTATTCCTTACATTCATCGGTACGGCTCCTTCCATTTCGATGGCTTCTGTATTATCTCTTTCAGAATATGTGAAAACGTGAAGGTAAGAAATATCCATTTCATTTAAAAAATGATAGGTTTCTAAAAAACGTTCATCCGTTTCACCAGGAAAACCAACAATTACATCTACACCAATACAAGCGTCTGGCATAGTAGCTTTGATTCTATCGACACGTTCAGTATAGACTTCTCGCAAATAACGGCGTTTCATTTTCTTTAAAATAGTATTACTTCCAGATTGTAATGGAATGTGAAAATGAGGGACGAAAGTACGGCTTTGTGAAACGAAATCAATAGTTTCGTTCTTTAATAGATTTGGTTCAATTGAAGATATACGAAGACGTTCAATTCCATTGACTTGATCTAAAGCCTGTACAAGTTCTAAGAATGTGTGTTCGTGTTTTTTATTACCAAATTCACCTTTTCCATAATCACCAATATTCACACCTGTTAATACAATTTCCTTTATGTCTTGTTGTGCTATTTCTGCTGCATTTTTCAAAACATTTTCCATCGTATCACTGCGAGAAATTCCTCGAGCTAAAGGAATAGTGCAATAGGTACATTTATAATCACAACCATCTTGAACTTTTAAGAAAGCTCTGGTTCGATCTCCAATGGAATAACTACCAACATAGAAGTCTGCTTCTTCAATTTCACAAGAATGAACCTCACCTAAATCATTTTTCGAGAGATCGTGGATATAATCAGTAATTTTGAATTTTTCAGTAGCACCCAAAACTAAATCTACACCATCAACAGCAACAAGTTCTTCAGGCTTTAATTGAGCATAACATCCAATTGCGGCTACAAAGGCTTTTTCATTTTTCTTTTGCGCCTTTTTAACTATTTGTTTAAATTGTTTGTCAGCGTTTTCTGTAACTGAACAAGTGTTAATAACATATATATCTGCAACCTCGTCAAAGTCAACTCGATCAAAACCTTCGTCTGTAAAGTTTCGGGCAATGGTAGAGGTTTCGGAGAAGTTAAGTTTACAACCTAATGTGTAAAAAGCTACTTTTTTTCTGTTTTCCATAATAATTAGCTACTCTTACTAGTAACTTTGAATTATATTTACTTTTTAAAATAAAAAGAACTGCAAATTTACATACAAAAATTGGTTTGATGAAATCTACATTTTATTATATATTACTTATAGCTATAGTTTTAAACGTATATTCTTGTCAGAATAAAACAGAACAATATGATGATTCTCTAGTTTTTCGGTATAATGAAAATGCTAATATTCAAACGTTAGATCCAGCTTTTGCACGCAATCAAGCTATAATTTGGCCTTGTAACCAGTTGTTTAACGGATTAGTTCAGCTAGATGATTCTTTACATGTTCAGCCTGATATTGCTAGGAAATGGGAGATAAGTGATGATGGTAAAACGTATCGATTTATTTTGCGAAAGGATGTGTTTTTTCATCCACATGCTAATTTCGGTATTGATAGTACACGAACGGTAAATGCTACTGATTTTGTCTATAGTTTTGAACGCTTATTAAGTTCTAAGTTGGCATCTCCAGGAGCTTGGATTTTTCAAAAAGTTAATCATTTTGAGGCTGTAAATGATAGTGTTTTGAAAATTGAATTAAAAGAATCTTTTCCGGCTTTTTTAGGATTGCTTACTATGAAGTATGCTTCGGTTGTTCCTCGGGAGGTTATAGAAGATGTAAATCATGATTTTCGATCTCATCCAATTGGAACGGGGCCTTTTTATTTTAAATTTTGGGAAGAAAATATCAAATTGGTATTGCGTAAGCATCAACTTTATTTTGAGGTAGACGAAAAGGGAAATAAATTACCATATTTAGAGTCTGTAGTAATTACTTTTTTACCTGATAAGCAAAGTGCTTTTTTGCAATTTGTTCAAGGTAATTTAGACTTTATTTCAGGGCTAGATCCTTCTTATAAGGATGAATTAATTACAGATTCGGGAGAATTGCAAGAGAAATATCAAGAACGTATACAAATGATTACTGGACCGTATTTGAATACAGAATATTTGGGTTTTAATCTAGAAGTCCCTGGTATAGCCCAAGATATTCGAATCCGAAAAGCTTTAAATATTGGCTTCGATCGTCAAAAAATGCTTTATTATTTGAGAAATGATATGGGAACTGCTGCAGTCGGAGGTATGATTCCAAAAGGTTTGTTGGGAACAATTGAAGGGAATTTAAAGTATGATCCAGAATTTGCAAAAGAGCTTGTAGCTGCTTATCGTAAAGAAACAGGAATTGATAATTTAACTTTAATACTTTCAACCAATGCTTCTTATTTGGATATAGCGGAATATCTCCAGCGCGAATGGCGAAAAATAGGGATTGATGTACAAGTGGATGTTGCTCCTCCATCAACGCTAAGACAAGGGATTGCTACAGGTAAGGTAGCTTTTTTTAGAGGAAGCTGGATAGCAGATTATCCAGATGCTGAAAATTACTTATCGCTATTTTATTCAGAAAATAAGCCTCCATATGGACCTAATTATACTCGTTTTAAAAATAAAATTTACGATAATCTGTACAATGAGGTTTTCCGTAAAGAAAATTATGACAAACAACTATTTTTGTACCAGCAAATGGATCGTATTGTAGCTGAAGAGATTCCTGTGATTGTTTTATTTTATGATCAAGCTGTACGATTTTCAAGAAAAGAAGTACAAAATTTAGGAATTAACCCATTGAATAATCTTTTTTTAAAAACAGTCAAAAAACAGCATTAAGATGATCTAAAATATTTGAATAAAGCCAAAAACCACCAAACTAACGATGAATGATTTATTATTTGTAATCATCGACGACGAACCTAAAGTCGATGAAGCCTTAAAAGGTATGATTACTAAAGTGTTATTTCCGGATTTGCGAATAAAAATAGTGATCGCAAACTCGGTAAAATTAGGCGTAGAACTAATTAAAAATCACCAACCAGATATTGTTTTCTTAGATATTAAACTACCAGGAGAAAATGGTTTTTCTCTATTTGATCAAGTTGAATTAAAGGATACAGAGGTTGTTTTTACTACTGCTTATAGCGAATATGCTATAGAGAGCATAAATAAATATGGATGCTTGGGTTATCTTTTAAAACCCATAAGTCGGGATGATCTTGAATTTGTTTTTGAACGATTTATGGAAAAGCGTTTGAATAATAAACTTTTTAGGTTTATCAATGATTCTGGTAAACGGATATTGATCGATTATAAAGATATAATGCTTTTTAGAGCTTCAGGAAATTACTGCGAGATTTTCATGAAAGATAGAAAATATGTTGTATCTAAAACATTGAAGTTTATTGAGGAAAATATGGGAAGAAACTTGGTTAGGGTGCATAGGTCATATGCAGTAAATCTAGACTTTGTATCGCATTATAATCCAGAAACAGCATATTTGTATTTTAAAACCGATACTATTAATAAAACCGATAGTTTTATTGAAAAGATTCCAGTTGGAGAAAAATATCGAGCGGAATTGCGTGAGCTTTTTTTATGAGAATATCTGTTTTTTTTATTTTTCTTATTCATCTCTATGGCATTGCTCAACAGCGTCCTACTAAACAATTTACAACGGAAGAAGGACTATTGTCTAATGATATCACTGCATTATGTGTAGACTCAAAAGGGCAGCTTTGGGTTGGTTCTAAAGCTGGATTAGCGTTAAAAACTCGTACTGGTTTTAGGCAAGATTTGGCATCTATACAATTTAAATTCAATAATGTAACAACGATTATTGAGGATTCTGATAAAGGGCTGTGGGTTGGTAGTTATGGACAGGGAATATTGTTTAAGAAGGAGGATCAATCAATTATAATTAATCAGAAGGATGGATTGATCTCAAATCGAATTAGACGCCTAAGAATTATTGATGAATTAGTTTACGTTGCTACCAATCAAGGGGTTTCGATAATTGATCGATCTGATTATTCTATTAGAAATCTGAGAGTTATTAAAAGTCCTGATTTTGATTTTGAAGTAACGGATTTTTTTAAAAATCAGGGCAAGATTTATGTAACAACTATAAATAACGGATTGTTCGAAATATCTGATGATAAACTTATTGCTGTAGCGAAATACAATCGAATTTTTTCAGCCTTGACAACAAAAGAAGGTGTTTTTTTAGGTGCTGAAAATGACTTGTTAAAATTAGATTTAAAAGAATTACAGATTGTTGATAATTTTCCAATTCCTCAATCTTGGGAAGGAATTGAATTGGATTCTACATATTTATGGGTCGGATCAAGTATTTATAGCAGTAAGGGGGGGCTTTATTCTTTGAGTAAAGGCAAAGGTGATTTTTCAAAGGTAAAAGACTTTACCAATGAAGATTTACAAACACTTGTATATGATCATGAAAAAGATTTTTTATATATAGGTACAAAAGAAAATGGTTTATTTGAGACTGCTTGGAAAGCACCAGTGAAGAAATTCTTAGCAGGAGAGAAAATTGTTGCGGTTTTTTTAACAGGAGGACAGCGAATTACTATAAAGGACAATGAAATTATTTTTACTAATTCAGAAATAGAGTATTCAGTTTCAGCTAAAGATTTAAAAAAATATCATCAAGCGCATCATATTAATTTTAAAAGAATTTCAACACAATCAAATCATTTTTTTGAGATTGAACATAATTTACCAGCAGAAAAAATAACAATTTATCAAGCAGAGTTACAAGATAATAAATTATGGATTGCTACAAATTTAGGGGTTTTTACCTTAGGACTAAATACTGAAATTAAAGGATATTTTCCCATTCATACTTATAATTTTGCACTGTTTCAAGGAAAATTTATAGAGACGAACCCATATGGAGGAGTTCGGATTTATGAAGATATTGAAAAAATGAGATATCGCTATTTTCACGAACAAACAGATGTGAATATACCTAGAAATATAGTTTCAATTGCTCAAGATGTTAATACAGTTTATTTTGCGAGTGCTTTAGATGGACTTTATATTTATCGGTCTGGGAAATTTACATCCTTGTTAGAAGCTGGGATATTTAAGGAAGCTAAATTGCGTAAAGTTACTGTTTTAAGAAAAAATGTTATAGTTGTAGCAACTGATTTTAATGATATTTATGAAATTGATTTTTCAAAGGAGAAAGCTGTATCAGGAATGATTGTATCTCATAAGAAAATCAAGGGAAGTGAAATTAATTTTTTAAAAGCAGATAAAAAAAAGCTTTTTATAGGTACCAATTTAGGTTTAAATATTCTAGATAATAAAAAATTTTATTTTCTAGATAAAGAGCAAGGATTAGATTTTACTACAATTTATTCGGGTCAATTTTATGCTAATAATTTATATTTAGCGACTTCTTCTGGATTTTATACAATTGACGTTTCAGCATTTAAATATCGTAAAAACAATATTAAACCCTTAATCTCAAGAATTAAGATTAATGATTATTTTTGGGAAGCATCTAAAATAAAAGCTGTAATCGCTGCGCCAGAAGAATCAATTGATTTAAGATATTCCGAGAATAATATTCGAGTTTATTTTGATTTGTTGGGAGTGAAGTATCCAGGAAAGCTCCAATTTTATTATAGGTTAAAGAAACAGGAAAAATGGAATCTACTGTCTGAAATGGATCGTATTGATCTTCATTATTTAAAACCTGGTAAATATGAATTAGAATTACGAATTAAAGACTTAGATTCAGCTGAAGATGAACATTTTTTATTAGGAACGTTTCAAATACATCCGCCGTTTTATAATAGTACTCCTTTTTTAGCGATGCTTTTGTTGTTGTCGTTGTTGATCGGAGTATTGATTTTTAAACGTTATGCATATCTTTTAAAGCGCAAACAGAGAAGGTTGCAAGAAATTGAGAGATTGAAAGCAGAAGAAGAGCGTAAACAACTTATTTTTGAAAGTCGTTTTGCTGAAGTTCGACTTCAAGCTTTGCGTAGTCAAATGAATTCACATTTCTTATTTAATGTTCTAAGTAGCTTGCAATACTATATTTTAGGGGAAGAAATGGATAAGGCGCTTTATTATTTAGATCAATTTGCTAAATTAATACGTTTAACCTTGGCTTATGCTTCTAAAGAATTCATTAGTTTGGAGGAAGAATTGGCATATTTAAAACGATATTTAGAGATTGAGAATTTAAGATTAAACCCTGAAGTGAAATTGCGAATTAAACATAATAAAAATCTGGATTTACAAGAAATCAAGATCCCTCCTTTATTATTACAACCTTTTGTAGAAAACAGTTTGATTCACGCTTTTACACCCGCAATTGAAAATCCTGAAATAGTCATCTATATTGAGTCGGTGGAAGAAGGAATAGAAATTAGAATACTAGATAATGGAATTGGTATACAAACGGATAGTAAATCGGTTCATGAATCCATGGGATTGCAAATTGTAGAAAAGCGTATGCAGTTGATACACGGTTGTTTTGATCCAAATAAAGATATTAAGTCGTCTGAAAACGGAACTGAAATATACTTATTTCTTGGAAAAAATGGGCTTACTCATTAAATACAAGGTTTTACATTTTTATAATTCTTTAATTGACTGAAAATATGGATGTTTGTGTTGCTATAAAAGAAAATCTACTTTTTTAAGTGGAGATTACAATTTGTTGTTTTTGAGTTCTGGCAATCTTCGCAAGAACTTATTTTAAGGGACTTGTTAATGGCTTTTCGAGTCCCTTTTTTTACTTATTAATTAGTGTCAGCAACTTTTATTTGAGTAGAACTCAGCTTTAAGAACCAAACTTGGTCAGCAATAAATTCTTAATGCCAAATAAAAGACTATTTTTGTACCAAAGACCAGTATAGTGAATTATTTATCAGTAGAAAATATATCGAAATCTTTTGGAGCACGTACGTTGTTCGAAGATATTTCCTTTGGAATCAATAAGGATCAAAAAGTAGCTTTTGTTGCTAAAAATGGAACAGGAAAGACTACGATTCTAAAAATTATTACAGGAGAAGATTTTCCTGATACCGGACAAGTGGTGATGCGAAAAGGAATCCGTATGGAGTTTTTATCTCAAGAGCCTAAGTTACAAGATGAATTAACGATTGAAGAAAGTATTTTTGCTTCAGATAGTGAAATTCTAAAAGTAATTGAAGCTTATGAAAAAGCTTTAGAAAATCCAGAGGATGTTGATGCATATCAAGCTGCTTTTGAAAAAATGGAGCTGCATAATGCTTGGGATTTTGAAACCCAGTATAAGCAGATTTTGTCCAAATTGAAAATGGATGACTTGAAACTAAAGGTGAAAAGTTTATCAGGAGGACAAAAGAAACGTTTGGCTTTAGCAATAATTTTGATAAACAAGCCAGATTTATTGATATTAGATGAGCCAACAAACCATCTAGATTTAGAAATGATCGAATGGTTGGAGAATTATTTTGCCAAGGAGAATATTACCTTGTTTATGGTTACTCACGACCGTTTTTTCTTAGAACGCGTTTGTAATGAAATTATTGAAATAGATAATGGTAAATTATATCAATATAAAGGAAATTATTCCTATTATTTACAAAAAAAGGAAGAGCGAATTGCTGCAGAAAATGCAAGTATTGACAAAGCTCAGAATTTATTCGTAAAGGAATTGTCTTGGATGCGTCGTCAGCCAAAAGCGAGAACGACAAAATCCAAGTCACGTCAAGATGATTTTTATGTAATAAAAGAAAAAGCTCAAAGTCGCCGTATTGAACATCAGGTTGAATTAGAAATCAACATGGAACGTATGGGGAGTAAAATTATTGAGTTACATAAAATTTCTCAGAAATACGGTGATAAAGTTATTTTAGATAATTATAGTTATACTTTCAATAGAGGTGAGCGAATTGGAATTATCGGGAAAAATGGAACAGGAAAATCTACCTATTTAAATATATTAACGCAAACACTTAAACCAGATAGTGGAAAGGTTGTTGTTGGAGAAACAATAAAGATCGGTTATTATACTCAAAGTGGAATTAATCCAAAGCCAGAGCAAAAAGTAATTGATATAATTAAGGAGTTTGGAGAGCAAATTCCCTTAACAAAAGGACGTATGATTTCAGCAGCTCAACTATTGGAACGATTCCTTTTTGATCGAAAAAAGCAACATGATTTTGTGGAGAAATTAAGTGGAGGAGAATTAAAGAGATTGTATCTGTGTACAGTGCTTATTCAGAATCCAAATTTCTTAATTCTAGATGAACCTACGAATGACTTAGATATCGTTACTTTAAATGTGTTAGAGAGCTTCTTGTTAGATTACCCAGGCTGTTTGTTGGTGGTTTCTCACGACCGTTATTTTATGGATAAAATTGTAGATCATTTATTCGTATTTAGAGGGCAAGGTGTAATTGAAGATTTTCCAGGTAATTATTCGGATTTTAGAGCTTATGAAGATAGTGTAGAGCCAGTTAAAGAAGAGCCAAAGGAGAAAGTAAACTGGAAAGACAATCAGGTTAAGAAAGGGTTAACGTTTCAAGAACAAAAGGAGTATCAAAAATTAGAGCGTGAAATAAAGGACCTTGAAGAAGAGAAAGTGAAGATAGAAAGATTGTTTGCTGAAGGAAAAGTTAAAGACGAAGAAATCAATGCGAAAGCGGCAGAATTACAAAAGGTTTTAACAGGGATTGAAACACGTGAATTACGATGGTTTGATTTAGCAGCTAAATTAGAAGAATAATAAGATATTTTAAATTATAAAAAAGCGTTTCTCTATTTAAATAGAGAAACGCTTTTTTTATATACTCAGAAATTATTTCTGAGATTTATAGTGGGAAATTTTGAAGAAAAAAAATATTTTTAGAACCTCATTTTTTGGATTTATAGCGTTAAAAATTAAGCATACTTTTTAAGATTAGAAGACTTAAAAAAGGACTTTATTTATTAATTTTTTTTTTTGATTTTTAAAGTAATTAATTTGATTAAAAATAGCTTTTTTATTCTCGAAATGAAGGTGGAAAGAGCCGGATAAATCTAGTTTGCGCTATTAATTTAATAAAAATATTGTCTTGATTCAAAGATTTTAAGAATTTTTTAAATAACCGTAGGTTATTGTATTTCAGTGTGTTGAAGTTTGTTTTTGTTTAAAAAGGTTAAAATAGCCTCTTAAAAGTAGCTTTTTGATAAAATAAAAGTACCTTTGCCCTCAGAAATATCAAATTGTGACAGGGTTTGAGAAACTAGATTTAATGAAAAAAAAATGTTCTTATTTTATTGGATTTGTCTTGTTAATTGGAGGCGTGTTTTCTGGATTTAAAAGTTATGAAGTAATACTTTTAGAACAGTACGTAATGGTGCCTACACAACCACTTTTTTATGATGTAATGACCGAAGAAACGGCAAAACATTGTGAGCAATTAGAGGCTGTACAAAATACAACAGACATTCCATTCACCGGGAAATCATTCACCGGTTTTAAACAGGCTTTGGCCGTTAGAGAATCCCTTGGATTGTATTCGATTGTAAATCCATATGGCTATATGGGAAAATATCAATTTGGGAAAAGTGCTTTACGATCTGTGGGGATTGAAGATACTTCTGATTTTTTAAAAAATCCCGTAAAGCAGGAGAAGGCCTTTAACGCGTTATTGGCAAAAAACAAGTGGGAGTTACGCAAAGAGATTAAAAAATATGTAGGAAAGCGTATTGGGGGTGTTCAAATAACTGAATCAGGTATCTTGGCAGCTGCACATTTAGGTGGTGCATATTCTGTAAAGAAATTTTTGATTAGTAATGGAAGCAACGGCTTTCGTGATGGTTTTGGTACATCTATCCATACTTATTTAAAGAAATTTGCAGGATACGATACTTCTCATATTATGGCTAACAGCAATCCAGTTGTTGTGATGTAAGTTGTGAGTGAATAATTTAAAAGAGGATTATAGTTTAAACTATGATCCTCTTTTTGTTTTGAAAATGAGATGTTTAAATGTGTGTATTAGAAAAAAAGCAAAAAAAAGGATTCTATTCAAAATAAGCTTTATATCTTTGTAGTCAGAAAAAAAACAAAATGAATTTGATTTTAACTAATACTTGGTGGTGGACTCAACTTACGTCAATACGTCGTGAGCAGTCCTCTATGTGTATATAGTTGTTTTCAATTTTAAATATATATATCTAAAAGGCTTGTCGTACGACAAGCCTTTTTTTTTGTGCAATTTTTAAATTTTATATTATGAAGTATCAAGTAGATGCAAACGGGTTTTACGGAACCTTTGGCGGTTCTTTTGTCCCAGAAGCTTTAGAGCCCATTATTACAAAACTGCAAAAGTCTTATTTGGAGATGATGCTTGAGCCTGATTTTCAAAAGGAATTTCAACAGTTATTACAAGATTACGTAGGCCGACCAACACCTCTTTATTTTGCAAAGCAACTTTCGGCTAAGTACAATACAAAGGTTTATTTAAAACGAGAAGATTTATGCCATACCGGCGCTCATAAAATAAACAATACGATTGGCCAGATTTTATTAGCACAGCGATTAGGTAAGCATAAGATTGTAGCCGAAACTGGTGCAGGACAACATGGAGTGGCAACAGCTACAGTTTGTGCATTAATGGGAATGGAGTGTATTGTATATATGGGAGCTTTAGATATAGAAAGACAAGCCCCAAATGTTGCTCGAATGAAGATGTTAGGAGCGGAAGTTCGTGCAGCGAATTCTGGAGCGCAGACATTAAAAGAGGCTGTTGATGAGGCATTGTTATATTGGATTGAAAACCCTGATGATACTTATTATATTATCGGATCCGCTGTGGGGCCTCATCCTTATCCAGATATGGTTGCTCGATTTCAGTCAGTTATTTCTGAAGAAATTCAAAAGCAGTTGTTGCTAAAGGAAGGAAGAGATTATCCAGATTATGTTATTGCTTGTGTTGGTGGAGGGAGTAATGCTGCAGGAGCTTTTTATCATTATCTAAACCAAGATCAGGTTCAATTATTAGCTGCAGAAGGTGCGGGGGAAGGAGTGGACTCAAGTAAAACTGCCGCTACATCATTTGTTGGAACCGCAGGCGTATTGCATGGTAGTAGAACATTGTTTATGCAAGATGAAAAAGGAGAACCGTTAGAAGCATATTCGGTTTCAGCTGGATTAGATTATCCAGGTTTTGGACCATTATATGCATTGTTGAAAGAAACGAATCGGGTAACTTTTTTTGGAGTAACAGATGATGAGGCTATGAATGCGGGACTTAATCTATGTAAAGAAGAAGGAATTATTCCTGCCATTGAAAGCGCGCATGCATTAGCAGTTTTAGATCAGAAGAAGTTTAAACCAACGGATATAGTAGTGCTTAATTTATCTGGAAGAGGCGATAAGGATTTAGAAAATTATCGTTCATTTTTTAATTTTTAAAAAAGAAGATTATGTGTTATTCTAGGTATAAATGAACGTTTTATATTCCGCACATTTATAGAAATTCAAAAGGGAGGCCAGTAATTTATTTAAATGAATTACTGGCTTTTTTAATAAATAGAGTTATCTTAGATTTTGAAGGATTACTAAAAGAGTAGAAAATATTTAAAGGATATATTATGAAAGAAGTACAAGCGAGAATAGGAGAGCAAGCTTATAAGACGCTCATAAAGATGGGGAAGCATGAAGTTTTTGCAGATGAACCTATTGTTTTAGGTGGGCAAGACTTAGCAGCAACACCTGCTGATTTATTAGTAGGATCATTGGCATCTTGTACGGTTATTACTTTAAAAATGTATGTCAGTAGAAAAGATTGGGATATACATGAAATAATCGTTGATCTAAAATATGACTTGGATCAGCGCGTTGTTGAACGCGAGCTTACTATTGTAGGGACTATAGATGATGCAATTAGGAAACGTATTTTGACCATTGCAAATAAATGTCCGATACATAAAATTTTAGAGCCTGTTTTAGAGATTAAAACAATCATTAAATAAAGAAGTGTACTTTTAAGTACACTTCTTTATCATTTTATATTTTTCCAACCATTGTTTCTGGCCTTACCCAAGCGTCAAAGTCTTCTGGTGTAACATAGCCAAGGCGTACGGCTTCTTCTTTTAATGTAGTACCATTTTTATGGGCAGTTTGCGCTATTTCAGCCGCTTTGTAATATCCAATTTTTGTATTTAAAGCAGTCACAAGCATAAGTGAATTTGAAACTAATTCCTCAATTCGTTTGTAGTTTGGTTCAATTCCTTGAGCACAGTGAATGTCAAATGAAACACACGCGTCTCCTAAAAGCTGTGCGGATTGTAAGAAATTTGCGGCCATGATAGGCTTGAATACGTTTAATTCATAATGCCCTTGCATACCACCTATTCCTATTGCTACATCATTTCCCATTACTTGTGCGGCTACCATTGTCAAGGCTTCACACTGTGTAGGGTTAACTTTACCAGGCATGATAGATGAGCCAGGTTCATTTTCAGGAATATGGATTTCGCCAATTCCAGACCGAGGTCCTGAGGCTAGCATTCGGATGTCATTTGCAATTTTATTTAATGAAACAGCTATTTGTTTCAAGGCTCCATGAGTTTCTACAAAGGCGTCATGTGCAGCTAAGGCTTCGAATTTATTGATGGCTGTAACAAACGGAAGGCCTGTAAATGAAGCGATGTAGTCTGCAACTTTCACATCGTAGCCATTAGGAGTGTTTAATCCAGTTCCCACAGCGGTACCACCTAATGCAATCTCTGCAAGATGAGGTAAGGTGTTTTCTAGTGCTTTAATCCCATGTGTTAATTGGGCTACGTAACCCGAAATTTCTTGGCCTAGAGTTAAAGGAGTTGCGTCCATTAAGTGTGTGCGTCCTATTTTTACTACAGTTTTGAATTCTTCTGCTTTTTTAGCCAATGTATCTCGTAACTGAACGATACCTGGAAGAGTAGTTTCAACTATCATTTTGTAGGCAGCAATATGCATACCTGTAGGAAAGGTATCGTTTGATGATTGAGATTTATTTACATCGTCATTGGCTTTTAAGACAGGATCTCCTTCGCCAATTTTAAAGCCAGCCAAAACTTGTGCGCGATTTGCAATTACTTCATTAACATTCATGTTTGATTGTGTTCCTGAGCCCGTTTGCCAAATTACTAGTGGGAATTGATCATTTAGTTTTCCTGTAATTATTTCTTCACAAACTGCAGCAATGGCATCTCTTTTTTCAATACTCAATACTCCCAAATCACAATTCGCATAGGCTGCAGCTTTCTTTAAATATGCAAAACCTATTATTATTTCCAATGGCATAGAAGCTGTCGGTCCTATTTTAAAGTTGTTTCTAGAGCGTTCCGTTTGAGCTCCCCAGTATTTACCAGAGGGAACTTGCACGTTTCCCATCGTATCTTTTTCAATTCTATAATTCATAATGCTATATTGTTTAGAATAATTCTACATAAAGTTACGTAAAAAAGTTGAAAAGCTACGAAACATTAAAAAAACTTTAGCAAGGGTAGGTAAATTTGAGAATATAGGTTATCTTTGAAGCGTATACAAAAAAAATCCGGAAAACATGTTTGAATTTCAACAGTATTTAGGTTTTATCTTAGCAATGTCCATTGTAACATTAGGATTTTGGCTAATGATTTTCTTAGTAGGTTTTGTTCAGTATTGGGCAGTAGGCGCTACAAGAGAATTGTTAAAAGAGAAAAAAGCTAAAAAACAAGCAGAACAAGAACAAATTCAATAATAAAGATTTGTTTTTCAACACAAAAGGTTGTCTTTAAAAGACAGCCTTTTTTTATGGTATTTGTTTTTCATAAAAAAAGCCTTAGTATAACTAAGGCTTTTTTTTAATTATCTGATATGTGTTTATCCCATCATATCTGCTCCATCAGAGTCTGTACTTTTTGGGGTATATTTTGGACGCTCTGTTTTCTTTTGGTTAAATCGATAAGTGAATGACAAGTTAATTTGTCTTCCTCTCCATTGCATATCACTATACGAATTAGAATAAGGTAGATTTAAATCGTATCTACGTTTTCTAGATTCAAATAGATCATTTACATTCAACGTGATAGTTGCATTGTCTTTCAAGATATCTTTACTAAAGGCTAAATTTGCAGAAAGAGAGCTTTTTACTTTACCTTGAGCTGTCGTTTGTGGCGCCATATACATTCCGTTTACTTGCCAATCAATTTTGTAAGGTAAAGTAATTTTAGAACTTACACGTGCAAACCAAGAATATGAATTGTTGTCAAAGTTCTGAGTGTCTGCAACGCCATCTTTATCTATAAATGTATAATCTCCTTTAGTTTCCGATTTGTAGAAATTAAAGTTTCCGTTTAATCTCCACCATTTAAAAGGCGTATAGTTCGCTGTAAATTCAAAACCATAGCGATATTCTGTAGCAAGGTTAATCGGTGAACTTACTGTAATTGGAGTTCCATTTTCTGTAGTTCCATTAATTCGTTTTACAAATTGAAATGCATCATCTGTTTTATTAAAATAAGCAGAGCTGCTCAATGTAAATCCAGTCCAACGCTTCATGTAACCTAAATCAAAAGCATGTGTTTTTGCTGGATCTAAATCAGGATTTCCTTGAAAGAAGTTAATGTCACTCGAGTAATTTGAAAAAGGATTTAAGAAAAAACCTCTAGGTCTATTTACACGACGGCTATAGCTTAATGAAGTAGTGCTTGATTCAGAAAATTCATAATTCAAGAAAACACTTGGGTATAAGTCATCGTATTTTTTATTATTGAAATCTTGTGTAGTTAATTGATTCACTTCAATATTTGTGTCTTCGTAGCGTAAACCTAGCATGTAGCTAAATTTATTGATTTTAGAGCCATATTGAATGTACAATGCGTTTATCTTTTCTTTGTACTCTAAAGTATTGCTGATGGTTTGATTGTTAATCCAACTATTGTTTACTTGATTGTCTAGCGAGAATGAAGTAGTGGTGGTGGCAAAATTCCCTAAATAACCAGCTTCAAATTGACTGTTTTCTCCTATAGGAAGTACATAATCAGCTTTTACATAGTTACGAACTTCTTTTTCTGTATTGAATGTTCTTTCTAAATCGAAGTTAGTTTGATTGCTAAATTGATCTTTGATGATTGAGTTATCATTGTCTTTATCTTGAGAAATAGTGTATTCTAGATTAAGTTTATGACCGTCTTTTTTAAACTTTTTTTCAAAACTAGTAGTGTATTCTACATTTTCTCTAGTTCTATCCTTGTCTTCCAAACGGACACGTTCAAAATCAAGTAAACGATTAGCATCAAAATACATATAGTTTACTGTATTCGGATTGTCAATCTTGTTTTTTCTTGTATTTACAACATTTGTCCAAGTAGCCGAATCTGTTAAAAACCATTCAACACCAAAGTTAATATTGTATCCTTTTCGGAAACGCTCCATAGTTTTGGATTCGTCAATATATTGCGAGGGTAAGCCTGTGATTCTATCAAGATATTCACTGTTATTAATTGAGTAACCTTCAGAGTTGGAATCTGAATATCCAGATGTAGTAAATAAGTTAAACTTTTCACTTCTGAAGTTAACATTGGCGTTGGCGTTATAATTATCGGGATGTCCAACTGTTCCAGTAACACTTCCGTTTATCCCCAATGCTTTTCCTTTTCTAAGGATAATGTTAATAATTCCAGCGCCACCTTCGGCTTCATAACGTGCAGAAGGATTTGTAATAACTTCTACTTTCTCAATAGATTCAGCAGGTAGAATACGCATGGCTTCAGAAATATTGCTTGCCAATCCTGTTGGTTTTCCGTCGATAAGTACTTTTACATTTTCATTACCTCGTAAGCTAACGCTACCTTCAGCATCAACTGTAATCGAGGGTACATTATCTAATACATCACTTGCCGTACCTCCTTTTACAATCATGTCTTGCCCTACATTGTAAACTTTTTTATCTAGTTTGATGTCAACAGTAGAACGTTCCGCTATAATCGTTACTTCTTCTAAATTTTGTGTATCGTCGTGAATTTTTTGTATCCCTATTGAGGTTACGCCTTTTACCTCGATTTGAGGAATCTCAATTGTTTTAAATCCTAAGAAATCTATTTTTAGATAATAATTTCCCTCAGGAACTTCAAAACTAAAAAAACCTTTAGAATCTGTCATCCCCCCAGAAACTACAGCAGCATTGCTATTGTTTTGGGCATAAATGCTAGCATATTCTAAAGGTTGATTTGTAGTGGCTTCTATTATCGTACCTGATATAGTTCCTCTTTTTTGGTTTTGTGCAGTTACTGTTAAGGATAACAAAAATACACAAGCCAAAATCCATGTCGCTCGAATGTTTTTCATTTAGTCGTAAGATTATTTTCTAATTAGACTATAAGAATGCTTTCTGGTTTAACGACAGGAATGTTAATATTTTATTAAAACTAAAGAATGTCCTCAATTTTTTCAGTTGGTCGAGCTACAACCGCTCGGTCTCCGTTTATAATAATTGGTCTTTCAATTAGTTTGGGGTAGGTAACCATTGCCTCAATGATAGCATCATCTGATAAATCTTTATCAGCAAATGTTTCTTTCCAGATAGTTTCTTTGGTTCTAACTAATTCTATAGGTTTGTAATTTAACTTTTGCAATAAGCTTGTTAATTCTTCTTTTGTTAGAGGCTCGTCTAAATATTTTATAATTTTGTAATCGACTCCTTTTTCTTCTAAAAAAGTCAACCCTTCTCTAGATTTGCTACAACGCGGATTATGGTAAATGGTAAGCATATAGATAATTGTAAATTAGTTAATAAATTAGCCTTAGCTACAAATTTAAGAATATGAAATATATTGAGCAATTATTAGAAAATTATAATCCGAAAAAGCTTTGGCTATATTTGCCTTTTCCTCTTCTTTTTGGAGGAATAATGTTGATGAATTGGATTGCGACTCAAGTTTCTAAACAAGGAGTCAGTGAGATTATAGCGCGAAATATTGAGTTGTATGGAAAAAATATTAATTTTCTAATATCAGTTGGCCCATTGGCATTTTTACTCCTTATGTTGCTTGTTTGGGTAAAAAATGTACAAAAACAATCCATTACCAGTTTGACTACTTCTCGAAAAAAAATAGATTGGAAACGCGTACGATTTTCATTTATAACCTGGAGTATAGTGTCTTTAGGTGTCTTTGCATATCAATATTTTCAGCATCCTGAACACTATGTATTTAATTTTCAATTCTGGCCATTTTTAGGGTTTCTTGTTTTGGCACTGCTTTTGTTGCCTTTACAAACAAGTTTTGAAGAGTATTTTATCCGTGCTTATCTAATGCAAGGAATTGGAGTCGCTACCCGAAGTAGGGCGGTAGCTCTAATAACAACCTCCTTGATATTTGGAATGATGCATATCGCAAACCCTGAGGTAGAACAACTCGGCTATACTATAATGATTTACTATATAGGCTCAGGTTTTTTCTTGGGAATTATGACCTTGATGGACGAGGGGATTGAGCTAGCCTTAGGTTTTCACGCCGCAAATAATATTTTAGGAGCTCTTTTGGTAACCGCCAATTGGACTGCTTTTCAAACAAATTCTATCTTTATTGATATTGCTCCAGCTGAAGAAGGGATGACAACTATTGATTTTATAATCCAAGTAGGTGTTATTTTTCCTTTGCTTTTGATATTTTTTTCAAGAGTATATAAATGGAATAATTGGAAAGATAGATTAACAGGTAGAGTTATTAAACCAAGTTAAAATCTATTCATATGAAAAAGTTTCAGATTCACCCCGATTTCAAGTTAAACGGAAAAACGTTTACAGAAGCACATTTGCAACAATTGGCTTTTATGCTAATTAAAGATGGTTCTCCCTTTGAAGAAGACTTGGGAAATCTGATATTACAATGGTTTGATTCCAATGATTATGTACTTTTAATGACTTCGGGAACTACAGGCGCTCCTAAAGAAATAAAACTCGACAAACAAGCAATGATTGCATCTGCTAAAGCTACGGGAGTTTTTTTTGATGTTCCTGCAAAAAGTAGTGCCTTACTTTGTTTACCTACACGTTATATCGCAGGTAAAATGATGTTTGTGCGTGCCTTAACACTTGGATGGGAGTTAGACTTTGTAGAGCCTTCTTCAAAACCACTACAAGACAATACCAAAGAATACGACTTTGTAGCCATGGTGCCATTACAAGTAGAAAATTCATTAGAAGCGTTGCATAATGTACGTAAGATAATAATAGGGGGAGCTAAGGTAAATCCAGTTTTAGCAGATAAATTAAAGCATTTAGAGACTGAGGTTTATGAAACTTACGGCATGACAGAGACGATTACGCATATTGCAGCCAAAAAATCGGGTGCATTAGCTTTTACTACTTTACCCCACGTTGCTATTTCTTGTGATGAGCGAGGTTGTTTAGTTATTGAAGCAACGGGAATATGTGAGGATAAAATCATAACCAATGATGTGGTTGAATTGATCGATAATCATCATTTTGAGTGGAAGGGACGTATTGATAATGTGGTAAATAGTGGTGGTGTTAAATTGTTTCCTGAGCAGATAGAAGAAAAATTGGCTTGCTATATACCTTATCGTTTTTTTGTTATAGGTAAAGAAGACCCCGTTTTAGGAGAAAAATTGGTTCTTGTCATTGAAAGTGCTCCTTATTCTTTGAGTGAGGATGCTTTTCAGTCTCTTTCTAAATTTGAGAAACCAAAAGAAATTCAATTTGTACCTGAGTTTGAAGAAACGCCAACAGGAAAGATTCTTAGACGAAAAATCGTGCGTTAGAATAAACTGAAAAAAAGATATCTTTGTCTCATGCTAGAGATATTATATCAGGATCAATACCTTGTGGTTATAAATAAACCTCGAGATTTGTTAGTCCATCGTTCGTCTATTGCACGTGAAATTGACGAGAACGCCATTCAATATTTGCGAGATCAAATCGGTCAGCCGGTTTATCCTGTACATCGTTTAGATCGTAAAACAACAGGTGTTTTGGTTTTTGCACTTGATAAAGAAGTTTTAAAAGAACTCAATGAGGCTTTTGCAACTCGCAAGGTAGAAAAAAAATACATAGCTGTTGTTCGTGGATATGCACCAGAGGAAGGACATATTGATTATGCTTTGACGAATGATAGAGGGAACCATCAAGATGCTGTAACAGATTTTAAAGCCTTACAACGAGTGGAGTTGCCGTTGCCTTTTGGTAAGCACACTACTTCTCGATATTCTTTAGTAGCTGCTTTTCCCGAAACAGGGAGGCAGCACCAGCTACGTAAACATTTTAAACATTTATTTCACCCAATTTTAGGAAGTCGTCCTCACGGATGTAACAAGCAAAATAAATTATGGTTAGATCAATACGGTTTGATGGGGATGTTGTTGCATGCTTATGAACTATCTTTTCTACATCCCATTACAAAAGAAAGACTAATATTGACTGCAAAAATAGATGCCGAATTTGAGCGTTACAATCAGATTTTAGGATTTGATCTCACTGCCTATTCATAGCGTAAGGCTTCAACCGGATCTAACTTAGCTGCTTTTATAGCTGGATATAAGCCAGAAACGATAGCAACTAGGAAGGTAATGATAAAAGCAGAAAGGATAGCCATCCAAGGAATTACAAAGTCAAACTTCATAGCCAACGATATTCCATAAGCAGAAGCAATTCCTAGACACGTACCTAGTAATCCGCCTAGTTGTCCAATGACTACCGTTTCTGTGAAAAATTGTAAAGCTATTGTTTTGCGTTTTGCTCCCAATGATTTACGTACACCAATTTCTTTGGTTCGCTCTGTAACTGAAACCAACATAATGTTCATCAAGGCAATTGATGAACCTAAAATGGTAATCATACCTATGAGCCAAGCGGCCATATTCAGAGTGCTTACTTGGCCGAGAAGTGATTTAATAAGTTCATCACTACGTTCAATTCCAAAGTTGTTTTTTTGACCTGGCGGAATACTTCGTATGTTTCGAAGTGTTAAAACAGCCTCATCTATGGCTTGCTCTAGTAAACCATCTTGTTCTACGCTTACTCTAATTTCATAATTGATATTAGGAGCGGAAAAAATACTACGTGCTATTTGTAGGGGAATAAAAACTCTTAGGTCTTCGTTATTGCCAAAAGTGGAGCCTTTTTCTTTCAATAACCCTATGACTTTAAACTTCATACCTCGAATAGAAATTAATTGACCTATAGGTTCTTGATCTTTAAAAAGACCTTTTGCAAAGTCTGAACCTAAAACACAAACGGCAACCTTGTTTTCAATGTCAAAATAATTGAAATTACGTCCTTTTACAACTGTAGAACCGCTGCTAGGAAGGTAGTTTTCGTCAATACCTAATATATTTACTTCTGGATCTGTTTTTTTAGAATCGCTTTTTACTTCGATATTTTGTGCTGCTTCAAATGAGATAGAGGTATTTGTAAAAGGGTATTGATAGCTGTCTTTAAAGGCTTTTGTTTGTGCAAAAGTAATTACGGGGTTGGGTTTATAGGTGGCTTTTCCTTGACTCATTTGGTCAGAAAAATCATATTGATTGATCACAAACGTATTGGCTCCCATTGCAGCAAAATCATCAAGTATCGTGTTTTTTAAAGCTGTAACTACGGCTAATATTCCTACAAGTGCCCAAATTCCAATAGCGATAATGAAAACAGTAATTAAGGTTCGGAGTTTTTGGGTCCAAATACTGTCTAGGGCGATCCGTATATTTTCACGACTGAGTTTCCACATAAATGATTAGTAGCGCTATGGAAGAGAATGTTACATAATTTTATAAATAATCCGTCCAAGCTGCTTTTCAAAACTACTCAAATATACTTGTATTCTTAAAAAAAAGGCTAATTTTGTTTAGAGAATAGACAAACGAATATTAAATTTTAATCAAACGATGGCAAAGAAACCAGGAATTCCAAAAGGAACACGAGATTTTTCACCCAGTGAGGTAGCGAGAAGACATTATATCATTCAAACCATACGCAATGGTTTTGAACATTTTGGATTTCATCCTATCGAAACGCCTTCTTTTGAAAACTATGACACATTAATGGGGAAATATGGTGAAGAAGGAGATCGTTTGATTTTTAAAATCTTGAATTCAGGAGATTATTTATCTAAAGTGGAGGAGACTGTTTTAGAATCGAAGTCAAGTCAAAAACTAACGCCTCAAATTTCTGAAAAGGCATTGCGATATGATCTTACAGTTCCTTTTGCACGTTATGTTGTACAGCACCAAAATGAAATTGACTTTCCATTTAAGCGTTATCAAATACAACCAGTATGGCGAGCAGATCGTCCACAAAAAGGACGTTACAGAGAGTTTTATCAATGTGATGCTGACGTAATTGGTTCTGATTCACTTTGGCAAGAAGTAGAGTTTGTTATTTTATATGACACTGTTTTTACTGCCTTAGGAATTGAAGGGGTTACAATTAAAATAAACAATCGTAAAATTCTTTCAGGAATCGCTGAGGTTATTGGAGCTAAAGATAAGTTAATCGATTTTACAGTTGCTCTTGATAAGCTTGATAAAATTGGTGAAGACGGAGTTAAGAATGAAATGTTGGAAAAAGGTATTACTGCTGAAGCTATTGAAAAAGTACAGCCTTTATTTAATCTAACAGGAAGTTTTGAAGAAAAGTTAAGTCAATTAGGAACACTTTTAGCTTCGTCTGAGGAAGGTAAAAAGGGAATTGAAGAACTTGAATTCATCGGAAAGCATGTTATGGCTTTAGGGTTGAAATCAGCAATTCTAAATTTAGACGTAACCCTTGCTCGTGGGTTGAATTACTATACTGGAGCTATTTTTGAAATTGGTGCACCCGAAACGGTTCAACTAGGATCAATTGGTGGTGGTGGTCGTTACGACGATTTAACGGGTATTTTTGGATTGAAAAACATGAGTGGTGTGGGGATTTCTTTTGGATTGGATCGCATCTATCTAGTTATGGAAGCTTTAAATTTGTTTCCAGAAGCCGTTAGCGCAGCTTCAAAAGTGATGTTTTTAAATTTTGGAGAAGCTGAAATGGCGTATTCTTTACAAGCGGCTATGCAATTGCGTGCTGCAGGAGTGAAGGCTGAAGTGTATCCAGATGCTGCAAAAATTGGAAAACAATTCCAATATGCAGATAAAAAAGGTATTGAATATGCAGTTTTAGTCGGATCTGATGAAATCGCTAATCGTCAATATACATTAAAAAACTTAGCATCAGGAGTTCAAGAAACCTTGAGTTTAGAACAAATGATTGCTGCTTTAAAATAAGAATTTTCTAAAAACGGAAGTTCCTTAGGTTGTATGCTTTATGAGCTAAGGGAATTCCGTTTTTTTTTTAACTATCTAGGTATTACTTTTAAATAATAATCTATCAATGATTCTTACATTTTCTAAATATCACGGAACAGGGAATGACTTTGTAATGGTGGATAACCGTACGGATTTTTTTCCTAAAGAAAACAAACAACTCATAGCAAACTTATGTCACCGTCGTTTTGGAATAGGTGGGGATGGTTTGATATTAATCGAAAATGCAACCGACTGTGATTTCAATATGGTGTATTACAATTCCGATGGTGCAGAAAGTACGATGTGTGGTAACGGAGGGCGTTGTTTGGTAGCTTTTGCCAAACAGTTGGGTATTATTGAAAGCAAGGCTGTGTTTAGAGCTGTTGACGGATGGCATACCGCTACAATTGATGAACAGAATCAAGTAGCTTTGCAAATGATTGATGTGAGTGAAGTGCGAACTAAAGATGCTAGTTTCTTTTTAAATACAGGATCTCCACATCATGTAGAACTAGTTGCTGACGTCAAAAACATCGATGTTTATAATTTAGGAAAAACAATTCGCGAATCAGACGTTTATGCCCCAGGTGGAACTAATGTGAATTTTGTACAACAACTGAATCCAAACACTTTTAAAATTCGCACTTTTGAGCGTGGTGTAGAGGCGGAAACCCTTTCTTGTGGTACAGGTGCTACGGCAGTTGCTTTGGCTATGTACACTGCTAAACACACGGCAAGTTCGAGTGTGCAGATACAAGTAGAAGGAGGGGATTTAAGGGTTGATTTTGAATATGGCAATCAAGGCTTTAAACAAGTTTATTTGACAGGGCCTGCCACATTTGTATTTCAAGGAAATGTAGAAATTTCATTATCATGAAAACATTAAAAGGGACTCATATTTATCTTCGTGCTTTGGAGCCTGAAGATTTGCAGTTTATCTATGAGATTGAAAATGACAGTAGTCTTTGGGAAGTTAGTCATACTCAAACACCTTATAGTCGCTTTTTAATCCATCAATATTTAGAGAATGCCCATCAAGATATTTACGAAGCTAAGCAATTGCGTTTGGTTATTTGTGATTTGGAAACAGATACGGCATTGGGATTAATAGATTTATTCGATTTTGATCCTAAAAATGAGCGCGCAGGTGTTGGTATAGTCATTCAACATAACCATATCCGCAAACAGGGTGTTGGTTCAGAAGCTTTGGAGTTGTTGATCGGTTACGTGTTTAAACACCTACAATTGCATCAACTCTTTGCTAATATTAGTACAGATAATGTAGCTAGTGTAGCACTTTTTACTAAATTTGGTTTTGAATTAGTAGGCATTAAAAAAGAATGGAACCGCATAGCAGGTGTCCGAAAAGACGAAGCCTTGTATCAATTAATTAATACATAAAAGACAATGAATTTAAAGAGGTTGGTTACCCTTTTAGCCGTTTTAGGACTTGTGATTGTTTCTATTTACGGATATATATTATACGACAGTGCTTTTTCAAAAAGTATACAAAATTGGGATGAAAAGCAATATTTTACTATTCCTACCAATACTTCTTATCAGGAGGTACGACAATTGTTAGAGCCCTATATCTCCGATCTGGAGAAATTTGATAAAGTAAGCGGACAAACTAATTATGATTCTAATGTAATATCTGGGCGTTTCAAACTTAAAAATGGAATGTCAAACTACGATGTTGTTCAGGCTTTGCGCAAGAATGTACCAGTGCGTTTGACGTTTAATAATCAGGAAAGATTAGAAGATTTAGTAGGTCGAATTGCCAGTCAGATCGAGCCAGATAGTTTAAGCTTATTAGCTAGTTTTACAGATCCAGATTTTTTACAAGAAAGCGGATTTACTAAAGAAACTGTTTTGGCTGTTTTTATGCCAAATACCTATGAGTTTTATTGGAACGTAAGTCCTTTAAAAGTTCGAAATACACTTCATAAAGAATATATGCGTTTTTGGACTACGGAGCGAGAAGAAAAGGCAAAAGCACTTGGATTATCACCTGTTGAAGTAGCTGTTTTGGCCTCTATTGTACAGAAGGAAACTGCTAAAAATGACGAGAAAGAACGTGTGGCTGGGGTGTATTTAAATAGATTGAATACAGGAATGCCGTTACAAGCAGATCCGACAGTTGTATTTGCTAAGAAAAAGTACACGAATGACTTTACACAAGTCATCAAGAGAGTCTATCATAAAGACTTGGAGATACCTTCCCCTTATAATACATATCAAAATGCAGGGCTGCCTCCTGGACTTATTTTTATGCCAGACGTATCTTCTATAGATGCGGTGTTAAATGCAGAGAAACATCCATATATGTATTTCTGTGCAAGTGTAGATCGATTAGGGTATCACGAATTTGCACAAACTTTGGCGCAGCATAATGAGAATAGTAAAAAATACAGTCGTTGGTTAAATAACCAAGGTATTAAATAAAGAATTTAATTAGGAAAAGGGATGTTAGTTATTTAACATCCCTTTTTTTTGTATCTTTAAGTAACCTTAAAACATAACTATTATGAATAAAATACACGTAATAGATCTCCATTTTTTAGAAGAACAGCATGCAATTGGTTCTTTTTTAATAGAAACACAACAAGGACCTGTATTGATTGAAACTGGACCAGAAACCACTTTTTCATATTTGAAAAAAGGGATAGAAGATTTAGGCTATGCTTTAGAGGATATCAAACACGTTTTTTTA
>JASLDM010000078.1 GCA_030151565.1 Flavobacterium sp.
AAAAAAAGCTCCATTTAAGGAGCTTTTTACAATTATTATTTCTTAAACGATTAAGCTTTTACTGTAGCTGCTAAAAGTTTACTAGACACTTCTCCAAAACCAATGCGTATGTTTTGGTTTTGACAATATCCTTTCATAATCACGGTATCGTTATCTTCGATAAAGGTGCGCGTAGATCCGTCCGGCATTGCAATTGGATTTTGACCTGCCCAAGTAAGTTCCAACATCGAACCAAAACTTGTAGGTGCTGTTCCAGAGATCGTTCCAGATCCCATAAGGTCGCCAGAGTTGATTTTACAACCGTTAATGGTGTGATGTGCCAATTGCTGACTCATTGTCCAATAAAGGTATTTAAAGTTGGACTCACAAACCAATTTCCCTTCGCTATGTTCTGGTTTTACAATCACTTCTAAGTTGATGTCGAAAGCGTGATTTCCCGTTTGTTGTAAATATGGGAAAGGAGTAGGGTCTTGCACTGGACTAGCGGTTCTAAAAGGTTCTAGTGCATCTAGTGTCACAATCCACGGAGAGATTGAAGAGGCAAAGTTCTTAGCTAAGAACGGGCCTAAAGGCACATATTCCCACGTTTGGATGTCGCGTGCACTCCAATCGTTTAGAAGCACCATTCCAAAAATGTGATCTTCTGCTTCATTTACCGGAATGTTTTCTCCCATTAGGTTACCATCTGTTGTAATAAAAGCGGTTTCCAACTCAAAATCCACACGTTTTGAAGGTCCAAAAACCGGAGTAGTACTTCCTTTAGGTAAGGTTTGTCCAACCGGACGTTTTACATTTACTCCAGACGGAACTATAGTAGAACTACGTCCGTGATAACCAACTGGAATGTGTAGCCAGTTTGGAAGCAACGCATTGTTTGGATCTCTAAACATGGTTCCAACATTTGTTGCGTGCTCTCTACTTGAATAGAAATCGGTGTAATCTCCAATTAATACAGGTAGTTGCATTTCGATGTCTTCCATTTTAAAAATGACAACATCGCGGTGTTTTGTATTATCGCGTAAACTTGAATTAGTTTCATCGAATATTTCTGCCAAACGATTTCGAACTTCGCGCCATGTTTTTTTACCACAAGAGATAAAATCATTTAAAGTATCTTGCATAAACACATCGTCTGTCAGCTCAATCCCTTCAAAATAACCCAATTGTTGCAATGCATTCATATCAATAGCATAATCCCCAATACGAGTTCCAATTGTAATCACATCTTCTTTAGTAATGAACACCCCAAAAGGAATATTTTGAATCGGGAAGTCACAATTTGGAGCTACCGTTAACCAAGATTTTCTATTTGGATCATTTGCAGTTATAATCATAATTATTAATTTAATAGGTTTTGATGTATATAGTAAATATCAAATATATAATTAAGTGTGATATTAACAAACGTTTTTTGTACTTTTGGAGTCATTTTAACGAAATCATATAAAATGCAAAACGACACACAAATTTTTGACCTTATTCTTGAAGAACAAGATAGACAAATTCACGGTTTGGAATTAATCGCTTCTGAAAACTTTGTAAGCGACCAGGTAATGGAAGCTGCTGGTTCTGTATTAACTAATAAATATGCAGAAGGCTACCCTAATAGACGTTATTACGGTGGATGTGAAGTAGTCGATGTTATTGAGCAAATCGCTATTGATCGTGCGAAAGCACTTTTTGGAGCTGAGTATGTAAACGTACAACCGCATTCAGGTTCTCAAGCAAATACAGCTGTTTTTGCAGCAGTACTTCAACCTGGAGATAAAATCTTAGGGTTTGACTTGTCTCACGGTGGGCATTTAACTCACGGTTCTCCAGTGAATTTTTCTGGTAAATTATACAACCCAGTATTTTATGGTGTTGATGAGGAAACAGGAATGTTGAACTATGATAAGATTCAAGAAATTGCAACAAAAGAACAACCAAAATTGATTATCGCGGGTGCATCTGCTTATTCTCGTGATATGGATTTTGAACGTTTTAGAGCTATTGCTGATAGCGTTGGAGCACTTTTAATGGCTGATATTTCGCACCCTGCGGGATTAATCGCTAAGGGTTTATTGAATGATCCAGTACCTCATTGTCATATCATCACAACTACTACACACAAAACCTTAAGAGGTCCACGTGGAGGGATGATTATGATGGGGAAAGATTTTGAAAACCCATTCGGTTTGAAAAATCCAAAAGGAGAATTACGTATGATGTCTGCTTTGTTGGATAGTGGTGTTTTCCCTGGAAACCAAGGAGGACCTTTGATGCATATCATTGCAGCGAAAGCAGTAGCTTTTGGTGAAGCACTTTCTGATGAGTTCTTTAGCTATGCACTTCAAGTACAGAAAAATGCTAAAGCTATGGCTGAAGCTTTTGTAAAAAGAGGGTATAACATCATCTCTGGTGGTACTGACAACCATATGATGTTGATCGATTTAAGAAACAAAAACATTACAGGAAAAGACGCTGAAAAAGCTTTGGTAAAGGCAGAAATTACTGTAAATAAAAATATGGTTCCTTTTGATGATAAATCGCCATTTGTAACTTCAGGAATCCGTATTGGTACGCCTGCAATTACAACTCGTGGATTGGTTGAAAGCGATATGGAAGCAGTTGTTGCATTAATTGATCGTGTATTGATGAATTATGAAGACGAAGCTGTTTTGGAAGAAGTAGCAGATCAAGTAAACGATATGATGGGTGAACGCGCCATGTTTGTTTACTAGTAAATAGTTTAACACACGGTTATACATACCTATATGAAAGAGCTACTGCACCTGTGCAGTGGCTCTTTTTTTATGGCTTTTAGTGAGGTAAGGAGCCGCTGAGGATTGATAGTGCTTCTTTATTTAAAAAATCCCTGTTTGCCGTGACTTCAACTCTACATTCATTTAAGTATTTTTGCGCTATGGCACACCGAATTTATTTATACAATTACAATCCAGATACCAATGAGGTATTTGAAACGCATTTGGGCGAATGGAATTATGAGATTCCCTTGCTTTTGTATCCTTTATTGACTGCTGATGTAGACGTGCAAGGCGTTGAATTTATAGCCAACAAGGCGGAAGGCATTGTACAATTGCGCGCTTTCTTTAATCTACTTGCGGATACGTATCAATTGCACTATAAAAAGGATTATTACGAGGCTGTAAATAAGATGTTTGCATTTTTAGAAGCCTTGCCTTATAGCGCTTTTTTGGTCAATGCAACGGATGTTTTCAATATGAATGATGAAAAACATAAGGTGCAAGCAAAGCAATGGGTGCAAGATTTGAAGCTAAAGGGCAAACTCTATAAAAAAGCGATAAAGAAACAAGATGTCTCTGTTTTAGAATCTTTGTTTACGCATACGGGGTATGCCGATTTTTTAGAAATCTTGAAAACCGATTGGATCAATTACGGACTTGGTTATTTTGAGGAACACGCTTATAAAAAGGTTGCGTCTTCTCGTTTTGAAGCAGCTGGTAAATATGGTCTTCAAGATGCCAAAGGAGCACTGTTAGCACCGGCAATTTATGACGAGATCTTTGAGCCGGACTATCTGTACGATATTGCGGTAGTTGAAAAAGCAGGATTGTTTGGCTATCTAAAAAGTGATGGTACGGAATTGGTTCCACCTATTTATACCGAAGTGTCGGAGGTGTTTGACTTTTCTGATGAACCTCTAGGTGAGGTGAAAGTTGCGGATTGTTATGGCGTTTTAAAAGTGCATACCAACACTTGGTTGATTGCCCCTGAATTTGATGCGGTAAAACGCGTGGCTTATGGGTTCTT
Organism: Flavobacterium sp.; assembly: GCA_030151565.1. Classification (GTDB taxonomy): domain Bacteria; phylum Bacteroidota; class Bacteroidia; order Flavobacteriales; family Flavobacteriaceae; genus Flavobacterium. Next base: position 3,775 of record JASLDM010000078.1, read on the forward strand.
TGAATTGGCCAAAGGAAACAAGTATGGTGTTTTTAGCGAGCAATCAGGACTTATTATTCCGATTGAATCTGAAAGTGCGTTTGACTATGACTATTATCCTGAACTGTTTTTTACCAAAAAGGAAGGCACGCGCAAAAGAAGCTATTATACAAGGGAAGGGAAGTACTTAGGTGACTTTTTGGAAAATGGCATTGTAAAAGCCAGTACTTGCTTTTGGATCAAACCCAATAAATCAAATATAAAAGGACGATTGCTCCAGCAGCAGGGCGAAACTATATTGGATGACGTAGATCAGCTTTGTGCAATTGACAACTTTGATGTCTTGGCACTGCGTCAAGGTAAAACGTGGTCGATCTATAATGCTAAAACCCATCAGTTTTTGTTAGAAACCGAAGTGATTACTAAGGTTAAAGGAGAAACCAATGCAGGATAC
>JASLDM010000108.1 GCA_030151565.1 Flavobacterium sp.
GAAGGAACACTAAATAGCCTTCCTAATAGTGTAGTAGTTGCGCCAGAAAAAATAGATATAGGGTTTCAGATTATTGGTGAAAATATGCAGCCAGCTATCCCGATGAATTCGTATTTATATTGTCAATCTGTTAAAAAAGAAGATCTAAAGCTTGGTCAAGTTTATGTGATTGTATCAAAGCAACGAGGGATATTTGTATCTAGATTTAATGATTTAGATACTAGAGGCACGTATGTGTTTACAAATGACAAGGATAGTGTAGCTGATTATACTTTTAAGGAAGCAGAATTAGATGAAGTTTTTTTAGTCAAGATGGTTTTTCAGTATATTTAGGGGGGATATTAATTGATTAGATGTATTAAACGATATTTTAATTGAATTTTATAAATAAACAATCTGTTTAGGTATTACTATCTAAACAGATTTTTTTTTATAAAATATTTTAACATTTGTCTGTTTGATGAATGTTTTGTTATTTTTTACACGAAACGTTAACTATTAGTTAAAGTAAAAGTATTGGTTGTTGTTGTTAATTTAAACTAAAATAAAATCTAAAAAAGAACCTTTGTTTCAAATAAATATAGTTTAATCATGAGACATAAATTACTTTTTTGGAATACCGTATTTTTATTATGTATCAGTCTGACCTATGCGCAACAAAAGCGTAGTATTACAGGTGTGGTACAAGATGAAATGGGATTAGAATTACCTGGTGCTTCCGTTGTAGTAAAAGGGACAACAGCAGGAACAATAACAGATTTAAATGGGAGATTCACATTAGAAGTAGAAGACAAGGATTTTATTGTAATTTCTTTTATTGGTTACAAAAACAGTGAAAAAGCAGTACAAAATAACCTCGACTTTACTTTTGTATTAGCACCAGAACAAGCTTCTTTAGATGAAGTAGTGATCACGGCTTTAGGAATTTCAAAAGCAGAGAAAAAAATTGGATATGCCACGCAAAATATAGATGTAAAAAAAGTACAAGAAGTGGTTTCACCTAATATGGGAAGCTTGTTAAGTGGTCAAGTAGCCGGACTTAATGTTTCCAATCCACCAGGAATGTTACAAGCTCCTAAATTTTCTTTAAGAGGTAAAACACCCCTTATCGTGATTGATGGAATTCCTGTAACGACTGATTTTTATGATGTTTCACCAGAGGATATTGCGAATATTAACGTATTGAAAGGCACAAGTGCTTCTGTACTTTATGGGTCATTGGGGCGTAATGGAGCCATTATGATTACAACTAAAAACGCTAAAAATGAAGGAGTAACGGTTGAAGTATCGCAAAATACAATGATTAGTGCGGGGTATACTTTATTTCCTAAAACACAAAATGAATATGGAAGTGGGTCAAATGGAAAATATGAGTTCTGGGACGGAAAAGATGGAGGAATCAGTGATGGAGATATGATTTGGGGACCTAAATTTGAGCCAGGGGTAAATATTGCACAATGGAATAGTCCAATCCGTGACAAACAGACAGGAAGTGTAATTCCTTGGTATGGAAATGTAGAAGGGACGCAGTATGATGATAAATCGCGTTATGAAAGAGTACCTATCGCTTGGGAGTATCATAATAATTTGAAAGATTTTATGGAAACAGGGATAATTTCTCGCACAAATTTTTCAGTTTCAAACAAATCTGCAAAAGGTTCCTACCGTTTAGGAGGAGATTTTTCTTACAATAAAGATAGAGTGCCCAATACTAGTATGACTAGAGGAAGTTTAAACTTCAAATCAACAACGAATCTTACTGATAAATTAACGTTGGACTCTAAAATATCTTATAGTAGAATACACGCACCTAATGTACCTAATTACGATTACAATCCAAGCGGGCATATGTATACTATTTTAATTTGGATGGGAGATGATGTAGACGGGCGTGATTTGAAAAAAAACTTATGGATACCAGGAATGGAGGGGTATAAACAAGCCAGTTATAATTATGCTTGGTATAATAACCCTTGGTTTGGATCAGAATACTTTAAACGCATTTGGAATAAAGAGGTAACAAATGCACAGTTGAGCTTGAGTTATGAAGCATCAGAAGATTTAGTGCTGCAAGGTAGGGTTTCGATGATTTCTACGAATAACAACATAGAGTTACAGAGTCCCAAATCATATTTTAATTATAGTGCATCTAGAGAAGGAGGATTTAGTTTAGATAAAAATGATCGCTTGGAAATTGATTATGATTTCTTAGCAATGTACAGCAAGAGTATTACGGATAATTTTTCCATTAATGTAAATGCAGGAGCTGCATCTCGTTACTACAGTTTTAACAGTTCTTTTGCTGCAACAGATGGATTAATTGTACCTGATGTACACAATCTAGGAAATTCAAAAGGACCTGTTACAGCGACGAATTACCTAGAGAAAAAAGCAGTAAATAGTGTGTATGGAACCATAGAATTTGATTTATACAATGCTTTTTTCTTGAGTTTTGCAGGACGTAATGACTGGTCTTCAGCGTTGGCAAAAAGTCAACGTTCTTACTTTTATCCTTCTACTTCATTAAGTGTTGTTGTCTCTAATTTAGTAGAAATGCCAAAACAAATCGATTATTTGAAACTGTATACTTCTTGGGCAAATGTTTCGAGTGATTTAACTCCATATCAATTACAATCTACGTATTCTCCTGTAAATCCATCTTTCAATGGCAACCAAATGGTAGAATATCCTAATGCAGTTTTGAATCCTTATTTACTTCCTGAGAAATCAAAAACGTATGAGGTTGGTTTATCAAGTGCATTCTACAAGAAGCGCTTAAATTTAGATGTAACATATTATCGTGTCTTAGATTCGAACTTTATTATTGATTATCCTGTTTCAGAATCTTCTGGATTCAACAACATGAAGGTAAATGGAAATGAATATACAACAAATGGTTGGGAAATTTCCTTGACAGGTGCAGTAATTAAAAGTGATGAATTACAGTGGAATTCATCGATAAACTGGAGCGCAAGGACAAGGCGCTTGACGAAAATTCACGAAGATGCTGAGCGATTTGGCGACTTGCGTTTGAATGACCGTGTAGATTCTTATTATGGTATAGATTGGATGAAATCACCGGATGGAAAAGTCATCTTAGACGAAAAAACAGGTATGCCTACAGCAAGTAAACAAGCTGTATATTTAGGGCATAAAGATCCAAAATGGACGCTAGGATGGAACAATAGTTTCAAGTATAAAAATTGGGGATTGAATATTGGAATTGATGGAATTTGGGGCGGTGTAATGCGTTCAGAAGTAGTAGAAAAAATGTGGTGGGGAGGAAAACATCCTGAATCTGTTCGATATAGAGATGAAGAGTATTCAACAGGAAATCAAGTGTTTGTGCCTAGTGGTGTTAACCTAGTTTCGGGAGAATTAGTAACGGATGTACAGGGAAATGTGATCTCAGATACTCGTGTGTTTAAAGAGCATACTGGAGCAGTAAATTGGCAAAGTTGGGCGCAAAACTATCCTTATCGCGCTAGAGTTACGGAAAAAGAAAGCAAATTATTTGCGAACGTATTTGATCGAACATATTTCAAATTGAGAACCTTGAGTTTGTCTTATGATTTTACCCCTATGATGAAAGCAACTAAAATCGCTCAATTATCGGCTTCTTTAACGGGATACAATTTATTGATGTGGAAAAAATCAAAAGGATTGTACTCCGACCCAGATTACGATACAGCAAATGCGAATGATATCCAAGATCCTTCAACGCGTTGGATTGGACTAGGATTAACTGCAAAATTCTAATACTGATAATTATGAAAAAATATTTAAAAACACTATACGCAATTACTTTGGCATTAACCGTAGTGGGATGTCACGATTTAGACCAGTTGAATGAAGATCCAAACAAAATCAAAGAGGCAGATCCTTATCTATTACTAACAAAAGTTGAAAAGACAGCTTTTTCACTACGAAATATTGATAAAGAGTATGCTTCTCGTATGATTATACAAACGGATGGTGAAAGCACCTATCAGTATTTGAAATGGGGAAGTAAAGGATTTGATCGCTATAAAGATTTGATGCAAACCCAAAAAATGATGGACGAGGCTACTCGTACAGGAAAGACAGAATACCTTGCAATTGGACATTTTTTGAAAGCCTACTTCTTTTATGAATTAACAATGACGTTTGGCGACATTCCTTTTTCAGAAGCTTTACAAGGAGAAGAAACAATTCAATTTCCGAAATACGATACACAAGAAGCTGTATTTGTAGGAATTTTAGAGGAATTAGAACAAGCTTCAAAAACATTGAAAAAAGAAGGTTCAATTCAAGGAGATATCATTTATAATGGGAATTTAAATCGCTGGGAAAAATTGATTGAATCCTATAAGTTAAAAGTCTTGTTGACTTTGTCTAAAAAGCAAAAAGTAGGCGGAATTGATGTGGCTCAACGCTTTAATGAAATCTATCAAAAAGGAATCTTGATGATGGATAATGCAGATAATGGGCAGCTTACTTTCTTTGATCAAGCAGGAAGCCGTTATCCTCAATTCAATTCAAGTTCATACGGATCAAGTATGTATATGTCAAGTACTTTTATTGATTTGTTGAAAGAATTGAAAGACCCGAGATTATTTGCATTTGCTCAACGTACCGCTTCAGCTTTGGAGCAAGGATTGGCTGAAGATAATTTCGATGGATACAATGGAGGAGACCCTACGGTACCTTATGCTGAAAATGAAAAATTAGTACAAAGTAAAAATATCTCTAAAGTAAAAAGTAGATACTATCAAGATCCAACTAATGAAACCAATGTAATTTTGAGCTATGCCGAGTTACAATTCATTTTAGCGGAAGCATCGGCTAGAGGGTGGATTGCAGGAAATGCAGCAGATTTTTACACGAAGGGAATCAAAGGGAATTTTGAGTATTATGCGCAATATGCTAAGGGTTTAGGCAACTATTTCACAACAGAAAAGTATGAGGAATATGTGCAACAGCCTAAGATAAGCTACCAAGGTGGGGATTTACAAACCCAATTGAAACAAATCTTGACGCAAAAATATTTGATTATGTTTCATCAAGCGGGAATGAGTATTTATTTTGATTATTTGCGTACAGGATTTCCTGCTTTGAAACTACAACAAGGCGTTACTGCTCCAACAAGATGGCAATACCCAAGCTCAGAGTACAACCGAAATCAAGAGCATTTACAAGAAGCGTTAGATCGTCAGTTTAGCGGTTCAGATAATATTAGAGGAATTAGTTGGTGGTTAAAATAAGAGAGATGAGTACAACTAGAAGAGATTTTATTAAAACGTCATCCCTTTTTATGGGAGGGATGACGGTTCTAAATGCAATGCCATCGTCAATTCAACGCGCATTGAGTATTGAAGCAGATCCTGGAACGACTTTTCTCGATGCAGAACACGTGGTGTTCTTGATGCAAGAAAATCGCTCTTTTGATCATTGTTATGGAACGCTGAGCGGTGTTCGTGGGTTTAATGATCCTCGTGTAATTCGACAGCCCAATCAGTTGCCTGTTTGGTTTCAAACAGACCAAAATAAAACGATATATGGTCCTTTTCGATTGGATATTGAAAATACGAAAATCACCTGGATGGGGAGTTTACCGCATAGCTGGAAAGATATGGTCGAAGCGAGAAATGACGGTAAAATGGACCAATGGTTGATTGCGAAAAAGCCAGGAAATAAAGAATATGCGCACATGCCTTTAACTATGGGATATTTTACGCGAGAAGATATTCCATTTTATTATGCTTTTGCGGATGCTTTTACAGTTTGTGATCAGCACTTTTGTTCTTCCCTAACGGGAACAAGCGCCAATCGATCGTATTTTTGGGCAGGAGTAATTCGCGAAAATCCACGTGATCCCAATTCTGTTGCTCACGTCAACAACGGGCAAATCAACTACAAAGATGTGAGTTGGAAAACCTATCCCGAGCGATTGGAAGAAAATAATATCTCTTGGAAGGTGTACCAAAATGAGTTGAGTATACCTGTTGGGTTTACCGATATAGAAGAATCGTGGTTAGCTAATTTTACGGATAATAACTTAGAGTTTTACAAGCAGTATAATGTTCGTTTTCACAAGGCGCATATTCAATTCAAAGCATTAGAATTGAAACGCTTAATACAACAGATAACGGATGGTATGCTAGCTGGAGAAGCGTTGCAAAAAGCTGAAACAGAACGCCTGGATTTAGAAAAATACCTATTAGAATATGGTGAAGCTGCATTTGCTCAATTATCGGATTTTGAACAGCAAATTCACAAAAAAGCTTTTACAACCAATACGGCTGATCCTGATTATCACCAAATAGAAGAAATGGAATACCAAGAGAATGGAGAAACCAAAAAGGTTGCTGTTCCAAAAGGAGATATCTTGTATCAATTTAGAAAAGATGTTGTGGAAGATCAATTGCCTATGGTGAGTTGGTTAGTTGCTCCTTGTAATTTCTCAGACCATCCTGGTGCTCCGTGGTTTGGCGCATGGTATGTATCAGAAGTATTAGATATTCTAACGAGAAATCCAAAGGTATGGAAAAAGACGATCTTTATTCTAACGTACGATGAAAATGATGGCTATTTTGATCACGTAGCACCGTTTGTTCCTCCATTGAGTACAGCTGAAAAACAAGGTAAAGTTTCAAATCAAATGGACACACAAGATGAATGGGTAACGCTTGCACAAGATAAAGCACGAGATGCTAGAAGCAATTTGGAGAGCCCTATTGGTTTAGGGTATCGTGTACCTATGGTCATTGCTTCACCTTGGACAAAGGGAGGATGGGTGAATTCAGAGGTATGTGATTTAACGTCAACCTTACAGTTTTTGGAGTATTTCATTGAGAAGAAAACAGGGAAAAAAGTAATTGAAGAGAATATTTCAGCGTGGAGAAGAGGAACATGTAGTAATATGACATCCGTTTTTCAACCCGCTAATGACTTGAAGAGATTAGATTTAGATTTTGTCGATCGAAACAAATATGTAGAACGTATCTTAAATGCTCGAGATAAAAATTTACCACAAGGATTTAATAGGTATACCTTGCAAGAATTGCAACAACAAAAAGTGTGGAATAATTTTCAGCAATTTCCTAAACAAGAGCGTGGCGTAAAAAAAGCTTGTGGATTACCTTATAATTTAAATACGAATGTTTCTGTAGAAAATAATCAACTTGAAATAGACATGTTTATAGAGGCTAATAGTTTGAAGAATAAAGAATATTTAGCTCCATTTCAGGTTTATTCACTTCAGAAATATCAAAATAAAAGCGGTCTGAATTGGTCTTTTGGTGTTAATGAAACGGATCCGATAAAATACAGATGGAATGTTAATGAGTTTAAAGATGAACATTATCATCTAGATGTTCACAGTTTTAATGGGTTTTATAGATCCTTTAAGGGAGTTAAAACAGATCCTCGTATAGCTTTGATTTTTAAAACTCTATTAGATCAAGAAATACAAATTGTAATTAAGAATATTGAGGATTTTGATATCACTTTTTATATCCAAGACGTTATCTATACCAAAATTAGTAAGAAAATTACCGTAAAGGCAAAATCAGAAGAGAGCCTCCAACTAGATTACAAGAAGTTTGGTGGTTGGTATGATGTGATTATTTCTATTCTAGATAATGTTGATTTTGAGTATCATTATGCAGGACATATTGAGGATGGAAAATCTAGTATAACTGATCCTTATATGGCAAGTTTTTCAAAATTAAACGACTTTTAGTAGTGATTTTAGCTGAAGTAGCTATGTTTTTATAAATTGCTTTAAATCAAATAAAAAAAGCTCGATTCAAACGAATCGAGCTTTTTTATTAATTATTTGGTAAAACCTTTATAGTATAGAAAGGCTTCAATATTTGGATCTTTTCCTTTGAACTCACGGTAAAGAACATCTAATGGAATAGAGTTTCCTTTTGATAAGATCTTATCTCTTAAGATTTGACCATTAGCACGTGTCATTCCACCATTTTCTTCTAACCAAGCGTAAGCATCAAAGTCTAGCATTTCAGACCATTGGTACGAATAGTATCCTGCTGCATAGCCTCCTCCAAAAATATGACTGAAATAAGAAGAGCGGTATCTAGGTGGCACAGCACTTAAATTTAATCCGTTTTTCTCCAAAGCTTCTTGTTCAAAAGCGATAACGTCATCTACTACTGTACCTGCTGCTAAAGTATGC
>JASLDM010000135.1 GCA_030151565.1 Flavobacterium sp.
TACACAATCGCTATAAAAACTTTGCAATACTCACACAAGAGCAAGCTATAGCCTATATAGAACAACATTACAATCCAAAAAATATGGATAACACAAAAAGCAGTCGGGAAAGGTAATCAATGAACAGTAATGGGTAATGAGTTTTGTATCCGTATATAAAGTTTACACAATTAAATAATACACGTACAGACGAGTTCCCTTGTTCACAACCCAACAATTTCACATCTTCACAACTCCCCAGTTTCACAGTTTTGCAGTTTTGCCTTCAAAAAAACAGATAGACTTATGACCACTAATTCAAACCGACATCTAGGTAAATACGAGTGTCTAAAAGTTGAAGAAAGCGTAAAAGCGATATTCGTGAACAAGGGAACAAGTTAACAAGGGAATACGTGGTTTCGTGAATAAAGAACGTTTACTGAATGTAAAAGTGAAGAGTAATCGGTCAGCAGTAATGGGAGATGAGCTTTATATCCATATATAAATTTTGTACAACTAGAATACACATACAGACGAGTTCCCTTGTTCACAACTCCCCAGTTTCACATTTTTACGGTTTGGCAATTTAGCAGTTTGGCAGTTTCAGGAATAAAGTTTGTACAACTACAATACACATACAGACAAATTCACTTATTAATTCATTTAATTTCATATCTTTAAAATAGTTATTCTTATGAAAACAAAACACGGACTCTCTTTCTTACTTAAAAAAATGTAATTATGAGTGAATATTAACTATTGCAAAAGCAATACAAAGCCCCTATACAAGTGAAAAAAAAGTTAGAAACCTATCCATTCCTTTTCACCTTCAATAAGCATCAGTTCATCAATACAACAACTATAAAGGAAAGATTAAGTCGGAAACCACACAATTTACATCTACCACATCGCACGGAGTTTTACGTCATTCTATTATTCACAGAAGGTTCGGGCAAACACATGGTTGACTTTAATCATTTTGAAGCTAAAAAAGGACATCTCTTATTGGTATCACAAAGCCAAGTGCATGCTTTCAATCCAAATGAATCTTATGACGGAAGAGCATTAATATTTACAGAATCTTTTTTTTGTAGGTCAGAAAGGGACAAAGCATACTTTAAAAATAGTTTATTGTTCAATGATATCTATCAACCTTATTTTAACACAGAACAAGAATACGAAGAATTGAAGTCTATTTTCATCAAAATCTATGATGAACTACAAAAGCCTGTAGATAACTTTCAAGGAGAATTATTACACAACTTACTCTATCGTATTTTTTTAATTTCTGAAAGACAATGGGCAAAAACACATTTAATAACAACGGCTAGTGTTAAGAACCAGCAACTGATTACACGTTTCAGACAATTGGTTGAACATAATTACAAAGTACAACGAGAGGTAAACTTCTATGCAAAAGAGCTCTCAGTTTCGGTGCGTACACTTCAAAAAGCAACAGAACTCCTGTTGGGCAAAACCCCTAAACAATGGATTAATAACAGAATTATTCTTGAAATTAAAAGAATCCTAGCTTATGGCTCACTTTCTATAAAAGAAATCGCTATAAAATTTAATTACGAGGAGCCGACTAATTTCGCAAAATTCTTCAAAGAAAAAACGGGACTTACACCTAGTGAATTTAGAAACAATCATCAAAATTTCGCGTTTTGATCAGTCTTAGTCATATTTGGATACATTAAAAAAAATGCTTTCCTATAAATTTGTATAGAACTCAAATACAAACAGATATGACTTTACTAAAAACAAAAAACTTTCGTACGCTAATAATCATTCCTATTCTAATCGGTTTGATCTTTACAATGTTTATCAACGGCTGGCAATTATTAACTGGAGGCAAAGAAGCCTTTTCAATGTACATCAACATCTACAATGCAAAAAAGATAGAGAACTATCCAAACTACTTTGGTGTATTGTTTTTTGTAATCGGACTTTTACAAGTGGCTGCTTCCTTCCTATTTAGTTATGCTTTACTAAAAGGTGAATTTTTAAAAGACAAACTTGCAACCCATCTTAAATGGGCATTGCTAATATCCATTTGTTCAATAACCATTTATGGATTTATGTTACGGGTTACATCAAATCATAATGGAGCTGCAACACTCTTTTTCTATCTTGTTTTTCTTTATTTCTTATTGGCATTCATCGAAAGACAATCTATTAAAAGTATCTCAACTCTATTTAATCAAATCAAGCTAATTCCGATTTATATCATGTTGTTCTATACAATGGGATATCCAGGATATCAAAAAGTATTCAATGGTCCCGAAGTAATCGGTGGCTATGTAAATCTATTTCAAGACTCCTTTCTTGCTAAATTACCCGGAGGAATTCCCCCTTTCATCTACTTTTTAGGAACACTTGAAATACTTGTGCCAATATTGCTACTTATAAGCTTCTTTAAAAAAGAATACCGTAAAAATAAATCCCCTTTGTTTTTAGACCTTTCATTTTTATTAACCATAACTACATTCATCTTATTAAGCTTTGGGTTAAATGTTTTATTGAATTATTCAGGCTCTACTAACCTTATTTTTTATGCTATTCTATCCTTTGCTTTGTATTTATATTCAGCACAACAATTTAAATTAACGAATTAAATCATATACTATTGGAAAAAATGCAAAAAAGTTTGTTTCGTGGAACGAAGAACACCTTTTTAGTGGTGAAATTGTAAAATTGCGAAACTGCAAAGAGGTTTTATTTCGTGGAATGAAGAACATTTTTTTTTGGTAAAATGTAAAAGGGTAAAAGGGTAAAAAGGTTTTGTTTAGTGAATGAAGAACGTTGATTGGGTATAAAAGTGAAGAATAATGAGGTTAAATTCGGAAATAAGGTTTGTACAACTAGAATACGCATACAGACGAGTTCACTCGTTCCCAGCGTAAAGAACTTTTGGTACTTTCAAAAAGGAAATTGATTGTTTTGTGGGATGTAAAAGTGATGAGTAATTAGTTTTAAATCTAGTAATAAACAACAAGTAGTTTTAGTAACTTATAAATTTAAGAAACGAAAGCGAACTGATTAACAGAATCTAAGTTAACAGTTTCACAACTCCATAACCCTACAACATAAACCATCAATAAAAAACCTGGCATTTCACCAGGTTTATATTTTTAATAATTAAATCAGCTCCTCTACATTGCCCCTAGATACATGCTAGAACTACAGTCAGAACCTTTTTCGACCACAAAACAAATCCAAACCGAATTATCAGTTCCCGTC
>JASLDM010000160.1 GCA_030151565.1 Flavobacterium sp.
GTAGAATAAGTTTGGATAGCTGTTTTGTATCTTACGCAAGTACTTATAAGCTTTCTGATAGCTTGTAATGCTTTTATATTTTCCCTTTACCCACTTAGCGAGTCGATAATCTAAATGTCGAAACAAACTTCTCAACCGCCAACGACTATGTACGCCAAAATAGCGAATCAATCCCCTACTTTGAGCATTCAGTTGTTGCGCCAAGTTTTGAAGTGTAGTATGGCTCTTACGATGAAAACCCGATTTCCGCCAACCTGCTACGATTCTATTACGTGCTTTTCTACTCATTTCACAATCAAACCCTAAGAATACACCGCTATTACGCTGACTTTTCTTGCTCATAGGCTTGAACGTATACCCCAAAAAGTCAAAACTCTTGGGATAATCTTTGCGCTTTTGCCTACGATAATCTTGACAATACGTAATCTTAGTTTTCTCTTGACTCAATCGCAATCCACAAGCGTGTAAGCGACTTCTAATAGCTTCTAGCACGGCATGACTTTCTTGTGGCGTTTTACAATGTACAATCACATCATCGGCATAGCGCACAAAACGCACATTAGGATAGTACTTTTCTAGCCATTTGTCCAATACATAATGCAAGTACAAATTAGCGAGTAATGGACTAATGACACCGCCTTGGGGCGTGCCTTTGCCTACTTTGTGTTCAAGTACGCCATTTCTACTTACTGGACTGGCTAACCATCGTTTGATGTAAAGCATTACCCACTTCTCAGTTACGTGTTTAGACAAAGCTTTTAGTAACAAATCGTGGTCAACTTCATCAAAGAAACTTTTGATATCCATATCGATTACCCAACTATAATTACGCACATTTGTACGTACTTGTTCGATGGCATCGTGCGCACTTTTGTGTGGACGATAACCATAAGAACTTGGTACAAATACCGCTTCTAATCGTGGTTCGATATAGTTTTTAACGACTTCTTGAGCGATACGATCCGCTATGGTAGGAATACCTAATGTTCTCGTACCGCCATTACCTTTTGGGATTTCTACCGCCTTTACGGATTGAGGAAAATAACTACCGCTCGATAATCTATTCCAAAGTTTGTACAGATTCTTAGACAAATCAGCATCAAAATCTATGAGTGTTTCTTCATCTACTCCTGCACTGCCTTTGTTAGATTTTACCTTACGATAGGCTTCCCACACCATTTGTTTGGTGATGGGAATACTGCGTGATGGTGTTTCAAATAAGAGGGTCATCCTTGTTCTTTTATTATAATAAAATAGTAGTTCAAGTTGTCCAATCACTTGAAACTATGTATCTGTCGTCCTTCGCTCCATAGCCATTACAGCTACTTCTACACTACTACAACGACATCCGTCATCCTCATCAGTATCGATACTATAAGCCTTACAGATACTGTCTGCTTGTGCCGTTCTCTTAGCAACTGATGAGGACTTCCTGAGTTCCGTATAGAAGCCTATATAAAGGTCATGCCCACTCTACCGCGTTTGCCCTGTAACCAATAATCAAGCTCCCGTTACAGCTTTTCACTTGTAGCCAATAAATACAAGCTTTTGACAAAATGTAGCCATTCTCTCACAGCCTCAGCATGGGTTCACTTGCGTTCATCTCCTTTATACGCACCTGACTACTCATGTAGCCTTTTCTTCCTACCGTTTAACACCAGTTTATTACTAAGCCAGCGTCGGGAAGCGGTTTAGTACCTACGCTTGAACGTCGATACTGATGGACCTACCATCATCTTCTATACAGCACGGATAAAGCAAGCTTTATCCTTCACAGCACACTTTTGCAAAAGAGCGGGTTAAGGGGTTAATTCAAGGTTAGTGCATTTAATCCGCAAAACCATTTTTTATTTGCTTTTAAAATGTAAATTAGCAAATAGAAAAAATGGTTTTGCTACGTCTGTGCTAAATTGAAAGTTTCTTCTTTTTAATCCGCTCCTTCGCAAAGCCTCGAAACGTTACCGCCAATGCTAAAAAGACAACAACAGTAAACAAAATGAACGACAGAAATAAAATGCCAACCGCACATTCAGGCACATTTGCTTGCCCCAACGCACGGGCGACCGCTTCGCAAGCAAAAGAGCCTGAATTTTTGCCTACGCACAGAGAGTAATTATATATGGCAGACATTTCTCAAATACTAAACACGCTCAACGCTTCGCCAAGTGTAGAATTATTGCGTTTGCGAAACAGAGAAATGATTATTGAATTTCTTGTAAACACATTTATAAATAAGCAAGGTGCAATTTCATCTGAAAATATTCATATACAATTAGCTGATTTTTTAGAAGGACACGAAGTTGAAAATGACGAAGAAAGTGAAATAAGTCCTTTTGACACATTCGAGATAAAAGCAAAAAAGTATATTCAAAACTGGACAAACAAAGGGTTTCTAACTAATTATCCTGATGAGCAAGGCGAAGTTTTTTATGAACTTTCTGCACATTCAAGCAAAACCATTGATTGGCTGGCGAGCTTGAAAAAAGAAGAATTTGTGGGCACGGAATCGAAATTTAATAACATTTTCAATCAGCTGAAAGAACTCGTAGAATTCACCAACGAGGATACCGAAAAGCGTATCCAATTATTGGAAGAAAAAAAATTGGAAATTGAGCAACAAATCCAACGTATAAAGGTTGGAGAAGATGTAAAAGTGTTTGAGGAGTTTGAAATCATTCCACGTTTTAATCAGCTGAATCAATCAGCGAAAGAGTTGTTGTCTGATTTCAAAGAGGTTGAGGATAATTTCAAAGAAATAACAAAAGGTATTTATCAAAAACATTCGGACGGAAGTTTGACCAAGAGCGATATTTTAGCGTTTACTTTTGATGCTCTTGATGAACTAAAAGAAAGTCAGCAAGGAAAAAGTTTTTATGCTTTTTGGTTGTTTATTCTAAATCCTGATTTGCAAAATAAATGGGAAAGTCTTACCAAAGAATTATATCAAACGTTGGAAGAAAAAGCAATTCCAGTAAACGATTCTTTTCTTAAAGGAATGAAAAACCATTTGTACAATTCGGGTAGAAAAGTCTATAAAGCCAACGATAAAATGGCTGAAAAATTAAGCCGTATTATTCGTGAAAACGAAAGTTCTAATTCGGAAGCAACGAAAAAGATTATCCAAGAAATCAAGAAACAACTTGTAGAAATCAGCAAAACAAAGATAAAACCTGAAATTTCATTTGAATTGGAAACCGATATTGAAATCAGCATTCCATTTGAACGCAAATTAACTACCGAACAAAGCGAAACCGTCACTTATACGAACAAGCCAATCATTGCAGATGAAGATATTACTTCGTCTAATCATTTAGGTAAATTGTTTTCTCAATCCAATATTGATAAAGAATTATTGCGGAAGAGGATTAAAGATGTTCTAAAAGAAAAATCTCAAACAACACTTTTAGATGTAGTAGAACATTATGGTGGACTGGAAAAGGGTTTGCCCGAATTGTTTGGTTATTTAGGCATTGTAAAAGAATTCAAGCACAGTATCAGTCCTGAAAAAACACAGAACATCGTGTTTGACATAGAGCATAAAAAGCAAATCAAAATCCCTGAAATAATTTTGACCAAATGAGCCATTTAGAAAAAAATACTACACCATACAGCAAAGCAATTGTCCGATTGCTGAAATCGACCGTTGAGCGAACCTCAAATGTGTGGGAAGATGTCATCAATTATCAAAACGACATACAAGAATATATTGGTCAAATTGGTTTGGAGCTTATTGTAAAGAAAGATGATGGATTTGCTTTTGTAAAACAACTGGAAGACAATGAGGGCAATACGCTTGGATTGGTAACAAGACGACAAATCGGTTTTGAAACATCCATCGTTTTGGTGGTTTTAAGACAAAGTTTGGAAGAATTTGACAGTAATCCAACACAGTTAGCAACTGAAAAATTTATTACCGATTCGGAAATAAAAGATGAATTAGAATTATTTCTTCAGGAAGGTTACAATAAATTAAAATTTCAAAAAGATCTGGATAGTTACATTAAAAGAGTAGCAGAATTAGGCTATTTGAAAGAAGTAGGCAAGAAGGAAAATGAAACAAAATACCAAATACACCGAATCATAAAAGAAAAAATAACGCTGGATATATTACAGGATTTCAAAACAAAACTGCAAGAATATGTTGAGTCTGTTTAGCACCAGTTCCGACAAAGCGGGGTTCAGACTTCAATATATGGAAGTTTTTAACTGGGGAACTTTTGACAAAAATGTTTTCAGAATAAATCCGCAAGGGAATAACTCGTTATTGACTGGTGCAAATGCATCAGGAAAAAGCACTTATATTGATGCTTTACTGACCTTGATTGTTCCTGCGAAAAAAGATAGATTCTACAATCAATCATCGGGTGTTGAAAAAAAAGGCGACCGAACAGAAGAAACGTATGTTTTAGGACATTATGGAAATATTCAAGAAGAAGGAAAAACTTCATCTTCCACGCAAAAATTGCGTACTACGAATGACTATTCTGTGATTTTGGCTCATTTTGAAAATACAGACCAAAAACAAATTACATTGTTTCAAGTTCGTTGGTATTCCAACAACGAATTGAGAAGACAATTTGGAATTGCCCACGTTCCACTTGAAGTAAGTAAAGATTTTGCCGATTTTGATTCCAAAGGTTTGTGGAAAAGAAGATTAGATAAAATTTACAACGCAAATGCGGCTAAAAAGAAAGTTGAATTTTTAGATGGACCAACTGCTTATGCAGAAAGAATGGCAAATCTTTTCGGAATGCGTTCTGTGAAAGCATTGAGTTTGTTTAATCAAGTTGTTGGTGTAAAAGTGTTGGAAGATTTAGACGAATTCATCAGAACAAATATGTTGGAAGAGCAAGATGCAGAAGCCGAATTTATCCAACTTAAAGAAAGTTTTTTGACTTTAATGGATGCTAAAACCAACATTGAAAAAGCCAAAGAACAAATCAAACAACTAACACCTATCAACGAAATTGCTATAACACTATCAAGCATTAAAGCAGATTTATTGCATTTAGAAAATTCAAAAGAAAATGCAGTTTATTGGTTTGCAAAGAAAGGCGTTGAGTTGGGAGAAAAGGAATTAGAAAAATGCAAAGAAGAATTAGAACGACTGAATGATGATTTAGAGCAATTACGGAGCAAAGAATATAATCTAAAACAAGAAGAAAGAACGATTTCTATTGCCATTGAAAAAGACGAAGTCGGAAGTAAAATCAAAGATTTAGAAAAGGAAATAAAAAGCCTTCAATCTCAAAAGGACAACAGAAGTAAAAAACTTGATGATTACAACAAGATTGCACAAAACATCAAACTAAACACTAATCCAAGCGAAGAAACATTTAATGAAAATAGAGAAAGAGCAAAGTATTCAAAGCAAAACACTCAACAAAAAATAGAAGAAGAAAATGAGAATCTTCGTGCCTTAAAAAATGAAGAAGACAAACTAAAACAAGACACTGAAGATTTAGTAAAAACAATAAAAACACTTCAAGAAAACAAAAACAATATTGTTGGTCGAGTAGCTGAAATTCGAGAAGAACTCATCGAGCATATTGGAGCAAATAAAGAAGAAATTCCTTTTATTGGAGAGCTGATAAAAGTAAAAGATGATGAACAAAACTGGGAGTCTTCCATTGAAAAAGTATTGCACAATTTTGCGTTGCGTTTGATTGTTCCACCAAAGTATTATTCAGAAGTAAACCAATATGTAAATAACCACAATCTCAGAGGAAGAATTCGCTATGATAAATATGAAGAACAAGATTATCTCAAAAATTTTCAAAATAAAAACATCAACGAAAATTCTTTAGTTAATAAAATTGACATAAAGCCGAAAACTATTTATGCGGATTGGATAGAAAACTATTTAGAAGCTCAATTCAACTTTACTTGTGTAGATAATATTTCAGATTTTGAGCGATATTCTGATATGGCAATTACCCAAAATGGGTTGATAAAATTCAAAAAAGGGAAACACGAAAAAGATGACCGCCCACATATTTCGAGAAAAGAAAATTATGTTTTAGGTTGGGATAATAAAGAGAAAATTTCTGTTTTAAAGAAAGAGTTATCTAATTTACAAAGTCAGCAAACCGACAATAAGAAAGCAATTGCAAGTAAAAATGCTGAAATAAAAAACTTAGGAATATTCAGAGATGAATGTCATAATTTATTTTCAAAATTTGACAAATATGATGATATAAACTGGCAAGATTATGCCCAAGAAATTCTTGAAAAGGAAAAACTAAAATCAGACTTAGAGAGAACTAATGACCGAGTAAAAAAGTTGCAAGAGCAGTTAGGTAAAGTACAAATAGACTTAAAAAACCTTTCAGAAATTGACATTAAGAATAAAGACAGAGAAATTTTTCAAACCGAAGAAAAACAAAAGAGTATTGAAAAAGTAATAAGCGATAACAAAATAATTTTTGAAACCTTTGGAAGTATTGATGTTTCTTCATTTGAAACACAAAATCCTAATTTACAATCTATCGAATATTCAAATTTTGAAAGAAGTCGTAAGAATTTCCAAGAAGAAAACCAACGTCAATCATCAGAACTTTATAAAAATAAAAATCAGAAAGAAAGTGAAATAAGAATTAAAATCAATGCATTCAAACAACCGAACGAAACCATCACGGAAAAATTCAAAGATTGGCGTTCGGATGTAAATGCTTTACCTGATTCTACAAATTTGGATTTAATAAGTGAATATCAAATTTTTTTAGAAAAGTTAGAGAAAGATAATCTTCCAAAATTTGAAAAAAAATTCAATGATTATCTGCAAGAAACCATCACCAACAAAGTTGGCGATTTCAGAATGTTCTTTACGAACTGGTCAGACTCAATCAAAGAAAACATCAGACATTTGAACGAATCTTTAAAAGCAATTGATTTTAAACCACAACCTAAAGCAACATATATTCAGCTTGTCGCACCTAATAAAATCAACGAAGAAGTAAAAGAATTTCGAAATCTTCTTGAAAAGGCGATTCCAAATATTAGAGAAATTGATGCTTCTATTGACGGCCGAAAAAATCATTTTTACAATCATATAGAACCTTTGATTACTAAAATGGATAAAGAAGAATGGCGTAAAAAAGTAATGGACGTTCGCTCTTGGTTTAGTTACAAAGCTGAAGAATTTTATAAAGAAACTAATCAAAAAGCCAAGACCTACGAAGCAATGGGACAACTTTCTGGTGGAGAAAAAGCACAATTGACCTATACGATTTTGGGCTCTGCCATCGCTTATCAATTTGGTTTAACAAAAGAAGGATTGCAAACGAACTCGTTCCGATTTATAGCCATTGATGAAGCATTTAAAGCACAAGACGAAGATAAAGCACGATACTTAATTACGCTTTGTAAACAACTTCATTTGCAATTATTGGTGGTTACACCAAGTGATAATATTCATATTGTAGAAAACGATATTTCATTCGTTCATTTTGTAGAACGCAAGGAAGAAAGACATTCGTGGTTGTATGATATGCCAATTGAGCAATTTAAAGAAGAAAAAACGAATTACTTGAAACAATGATTACACCAACGGAAATAAAAAATAAGACCGAAAGAAAGTACATTTCTTTTCTTCAATCATCGGTTGAAAACATTCCGTTTTCAAGAATAGATATTCGTGGCGATAAGTCTTATACCAAATCTTCATTATCCGAATTTGAAAAGGAAATTCAGCAAATTATTAGCCAATCCAAAGAGAAAAAAGGATTTGGTTATACATTGGAATTTCAGAAAGTAAAAACAAAACATCTGGGAACACAAGATTTGCCTATTGCAATTTACTTTGACGACCAAAAGGATTTTTTGAAATTCTTAGGCAAGGAAAAAGAAGTAGATTTATTCAAATCAAGCGTTGAGAAAATCACTAATGAATTTCCCGAACTAAAAGAATGGATAATCAAAAATCCGTTGCGAGTAATCGCAAATCAAACAGAATGGGAAAGTATCTTGAAAGTCTGCAAATACTTCAAACAAAACCCCAAACCAAGTTTATACATAAGAGAATTACCCATAAGAGTTCACACTAAGTTTATTGAAAGAAATCAGAGCGTAATTAAAGAATTGCTTGACATTCTTATTTTAGAACACATCAATAAAGAAGAAAAACAATTTGAGAAAAGATTTAACTTGAAATATGCAGAACCGCAGATTCGGTTTAAAGTTCTTGACAAAACAATATCAAACCGATTTTTTTCAGGACTTGATGATGTTGCAATTCCTGTAAGCCAATTTGAATCATTGAACTTGCCAATCAAAAAAGTGTTAGTTGTAGAAAATAAAACGACACTTTACACGACTTTGACGCTTCCAAAAATGAACGAAACCATTGCGATATTTGGAAGTGGATATAGCGTTTACAATCTAAAAAATGTAAATTGGTTTGGCGGACTTGAATTGCTCTATTGGGGCGACATAGACGTTCAAGGTTTTGAAATATTATCACAATTCCGAACTTATTTCCCACAGACAAGAAGTGTTTTAATGGACAAACAAACCTTTGACCAGTTTTTTGAAGACGACAGAGGTACACCGACAAACATCTCAACAAAACTAAACCTCACAGACGAAGAACAACAACTTTACGACATTTTAAAAACAAACAACTGGCGATTGGAACAAGAAAAAATTCCATTAGAATATGTAAACAAATGCTTTGACAATGAATAACCCAACCCTTCACAGCCACACACATTGCCAAGTCGCTCAAGCCGCCACGCAAGCCAAAACTTGGCAAAGAGTGTGTC
This sequence comes from Flavobacterium sp., assembly GCA_030151565.1. Classification (GTDB taxonomy): domain Bacteria; phylum Bacteroidota; class Bacteroidia; order Flavobacteriales; family Flavobacteriaceae; genus Flavobacterium. The sequence goes on from JASLDM010000160.1 coordinate 8,763, forward strand.
CGTCCAACCGCACCCGACCCACAAAGGAACGATGAAATAGAAGCACTAGGCGGTAACAAGGGTCGAGTAAGCAAGGGCATTTCAGCCCAAGCTTCTCACAGAACCGTACGTGAAAGTCTCCCCTCATACGGCTCTTGATACATCCATCTTACTGATATACAAAAATCATATACCCACAGCTACCCTAAACCTATTATACT
>JASLDM010000006.1 GCA_030151565.1 Flavobacterium sp.
TTGATGTCTTAAAATCAACGCCTCTAGTGCGCGCTCATCCCCTTGTATATAGTGCTGAATCAATACTGAATCAGTCTGAGCTGAATATGCCATAATCATACTTATTAGTAATCTATAAATAGTTTTTTTAAGTATTTTTATGCCATAGGCGCTTTACTAGTTTAGGTGGTTAATTACATTGAAAACAAATATAATAAAATATTTTATTTAAGAGCGTTTTAACACGAAATCTTTTTAAAAACTAAAAAAGATTCAAAAAAACGGTGTTATACGCCTTTTTTACTCCTTATTTGGAATAACAAACTCTGCTCTATAGATTTTTACCAACCAGAAAAACAGAGAAAACAAAATAGGTCCGAAGATAATACCGATAAATCCAAAGACATTAATACCTACAATAACTCCAAAAATAGTTATGAGTGGATGTACATCGGCCATTTTCTTTTGTAGTAAAAAACGAATTAGATTATCTGACAAACCAACCAAGACAAAGCTATAGATCATCAACCCGATCGCACTATTGGTTTCTCCTTGTGCCAGTAGCATAATGATTAGAGGAATATAAATCAAAGCAGCTCCAACAACGGGTAGCATAGCTGCAAAAACCGTTAATATAAAATACACAAAGGCATCATCTACCCCAAAAATCAAATACCCTCCATAAGCAACTAGCGCCTGTAAAAAAGCTGTTAAAGGCACCCCAATTGCATTGGACACCACCAACTTCTTCATATCAATTTCCATTGCCAAAACATTTTGTTTGCGCAAAGGAATGTATTTATAAAACCAAGCTTGAATTTTTTTATAATCTTTAAGCATAAAATACAGCAACAAATACGCTACACCAATCTCCATAACACTGTTGATAGACGTATTGACAATAGACTGCATTGCCTTGGCTCCAAACTCGGTGGCCTTCTCTAGGTTGTTTTCATTAAAAACATCAATATTGTATTTTTGACGAACCACCTGAACAGCATTCTCTATACCTGATTTCAGCTTTTCTTTATCATCAAGCATCACCAAAACCTTTTTAGTAAGTGTTTGTACCAACAAATACAAAGGTCCTATTATAGCCACACTACTTCCTAAAATAAGTACGACAATAGCCCATATTTTTTTCCATTTCTTGGTTTCTGTCAACCAACGAAAAGGATTGAGCAACAAAACAAAAAGACAAATCGCACCTAATAACCCCGGTAAAAAAATTAGTAAGTTTTTTGCCAAAAGAAAAAACACCAACACAATAACAAACAAGAAGGCGATTTGCACCAAAACAGTATTGGAAATAAACGATTTTTGTGGACTATTCATAACTTTTAGATTTACAAGCACCTGAGTACTAAATGTGTTTAAAAATAACAAAATAATCGTAGCGCTGCGAATTTTTTTTGATGATCCTATGTATAAATTTTATGGACTCACAATCCTGCAAAATCACACGATACAACCCATAAATAGTGACATAATAGTTCAAGTTCAAAAGTTTGGGAAATAACAGCTGTGTGTAATTTCGAACAGTCAAAAATTCTGAAAATTGTGCGACACCACGTACAAATACTTCAAAACCAATCGATATTTGTTTATAACCAATTGACTTTACCTGAAGAATGATATTTAGTATAAAGAAAATAAAACTCACAGGATATAAATCAATGCATTCTTTTACAAACGCAGTGCCTTTGAAGCTGTTAAAACAAAAGCTTTTTGAGCGCCGTTTAGAGAAGTACAAACTATCGAATTCTTCCTTTTTAGATTAACTAAACTTTTTGCGTAACCCCCAACTTTTACGTCTGACTCTACATAATGCAACTACGACAACTTCCCCGTATATCAGTCTTAAAATTCCCACCAAGCTTGCCAAGTTGTTTTCGGCTCTTTTAAAGATACAGCTTCCCCAATTTTAGGAGTTAGTATCAAAAAATTACCTTTTGCAGCAGCTTCCACAGCCAACTGAAGTGGTTCATTCCAAGGGTGCTGTGCTAATTTGAATTTAGAATGATGTACAGGAATAAGAGCCGCAGCTTTAAGATCCACCATCTCTTTTACCAACTCATCGCCTAACGTGTGAATATAAGGCCATTTCTCGTTGTATTGCCCACATTCCAAAATAGCATAATCAAAAGGACCGTATTGATCGCCTATTGTTTTAAAGTGCTTGCCATAGCCGCTATCTCCACCAATAAATATCGTTTTAGAACTCGTTTTTAGCACAAAAGAAGTCCATAAAGAAGTATTGCGCTGAAACAAACGTCCCGAAAAATGACGTGCAGGTGTCAAAGTGATAGAAACCTCTGGTGTTACTACAATTTCATCCTGCCAGTTTCGTTCACAAATACGTTCTTGTTCCCATCCCCAATACAAAAAATGAGCAGCCACGCCCAACCCACAAATCACATAGTTTACTTTTGACTTCAACGCTTCAATGGTTTCATAATCCAAATGATCCCAATGATCGTGGGTAATGAGCAAAACATCTATAGGAGGCAAATCCCGCACTTGATATGTATTCGAGCCTTCAAATGCCTTTACCGTATTTGGTATTGGCGAGGCTTGTCCACTAAATACAGGATCTACTAAAAAGGTCATTCCTTCTAAATACAGCAGGTACGAACTATGTCCAAACCACACAAATGTTTCAGCGTGCAATTCAGGGTCTTTTAAATTCGTTGTTACAAACGGAATTGGTTTACTAGGAATGGTGTTTGTACCCGTACTAAAAAAATCACGTGCTACTTTAAATAGATTCGTATCCTCGCTCAAGGCAGGCGTAACCTCTATATTTTGAAATTGGCGGTCTTTGTAGTTCAACAACGCGTTGTAATACTGTCTGGCTGTTGCATTAGGCCTTTGCCCTATGGCTTTCCAAGCTTTCATACTTCTGGTTTTTAAGGTTTACACAGTGCTTTTACCTCCACATTGAGGTGCAAAAGTCAAGATGCTAAAAATTAAAAGGGTTAAAAAAAGCCCGTAGATTCGAGATCTAAGGGCTTTTATAATAAATAAACGAGAATTAATCTACAAGGTAAATCCCGTTATCACGAATATCGATTTGCTTTTCTTTATACAAGGTTCCTATCGCCTTTTTAAAACTCTTTTTACTCATGTTTAAAACAGTTTTAATATCTTCTGGATGACTTGCATCGTTTAATCCTAAAAAGCCATTATTACGTCCTAATTCCTCCAAAATAAGCTCTGCCCCACTCAATACTGCATCAAAACCTATCTTAGTACGAGATACGTCTATCTTATTCTCTTCTCTGATTTTTTTGATATACCCAATAATACGATCTCCCGTTCTCAAATCTTCAAAAACTTCATTTTGATAAATTAATCCACGGTGTTTTTCATTAATGATAACATTAATCCCCAATTCCGTAATATGAGAAACAATCAAATCAACCTCTTCCCCTTCTGCTACCGTCAAGGTTTCATTATCCAAAAACTTATTGGTTCTACTTGATCCAACCAATCTATTGGTTTTATCATCCAGATACATATAGATCAAATAATATCCCTTCTCCTTCATCGGACGTGCTTGCTCCTTAAACGGCACAAACAAATCTTTCTCTAAGCCCATATTCAAAAACGCTCCAAACTCATTGATGTAATTTACTTTCAACAAAGCAAACTCATTCAAATAAATAAGCGGTTCCAATGTAGTCGCAACAGGTCGTTCCTCGTGATCAAGGTACACAAAAACAACCAACTCATCGCCTATCTCATAGTTTTCTGGCACGTATTTATTAGGCAATAAAATATCGTTTTCTCCATCCGTTAAATATAAACCGATGCTAGTGCTACGCGCTATGGTTAGGGTATTATCTATTCCAATTTGTATCATGGTAATGACTTTCTTTAGGTTTTAACTTCTCAATTCTAGATCAAAGGTACGAAACAACAATTCTAACTTAGGATTGAGTTCGTGCATATATTTTAATTTATCTCTAGGATCAAATATTTTTTTAATAGTGATTTCTTCATTCACCGTAATGTGAATTTCGATGTCGTAGTTACTTAGTTTCTTTCTGATAAAGTTAACCAAGTCGTATTTATTTTCGTCAAAGCTCAGTTTTGATCCTTCGTTAGGCAACTCAAAACGAACAATATGTCCGTCTATCTCTGGTTTCACCATTCCCATTAAGGAATACATCAACATCAATCCAGACTTACTTAATTTTTCTGCATAAGCATTCCATTCTGCCATAAATTCTTCAGGCGTAAAAGGTTCCGTAGGCAGATCGTCCAAATTAACTACCTTTTTTTGCAATGTAGCTTCCAGCTCACGTTTAGCACGAATACTCGATAGCGATAAAGCAGATATGCGTTTTCCTCGTATAGCAGCAACATCTGGCTCCACGGCAGCAGCAGGCTCAGCTTCAACCACTACGGATGCTTGAGGTTCGTTAGACACTTCAGCCGTATGTAAAAGAGGGGCTTGCTCAGCTACAGGTTTTGCAACTTCAGCAACCGTTTCTACACTAGAAACCGGTTTATTTAGAAGAATATCTTTTAATAAAGCAGCGGGAATTATGAATGACTTAGCTTTTTTTTTTCGCTGTCAAAAGTTAAAGAAGCCAATTGCATCAAGCACAATTCCACCAACAAACGTTGGTTCTGACTTGTTTTGTATTTTAAATCTGCATCATTTGCTAGTTCAATGGCTTGCATCAAAAAAGGCATAGAAGTTTGTTGAGACTGTGTTTCAAACAATTTCTTACCGTGTTCTCCAACCTCCAAAAGACCTAGTGTTGCAGGTGTTTTACAAACCATTAAATCTCTAAAATGAGAAGCTAATCCTGCTACAAAATGGTGTCCATCAAAACCTTTGGCTAAAATATCGTCAAAAGCCAAGAGTAAATTTGGAATATCATTTTTCAAAATCATATCGGTAATTCGAATGTAGTATTCAAAATCCAATACGTTTAAGTTCTCCGCAACAGCCTGGCGGGTTAAGTTGTTTCCACAATACGAAACCACACGGTCAAAAATAGACAAAGCATCACGCATCGCACCATCTGCTTTTTGAGCAATGATACGCAAAGCATCTTCTTCATAAGTGATGTTTTGACTTTGAGCAACCTCAGCCAAATGCGCTGCTGCATCGGCAATGGTGATACGTTTAAAATCAAATATTTGACAACGCGACAATATCGTAGGGATAATCTTGTGCTTTTCAGTAGTAGCCAAGATAAAAATAGCGTGACGTGGTGGCTCTTCCAATGTTTTTAAGAAAGCATTAAAAGCTGCCGATGACAGCATATGCACCTCATCAATAATATACACTTTATACTTACCGGTTTGTGGCGGGATACGCACTTGATCAATCAAGTTTCGAATATCATCTACAGAGTTATTCGATGCAGCATCTAGCTCAAACACGTTAAAAGCAAAATCTTCATTGGGATCATCATACCCCTCTTGGTTGATCTTTCGAGCTAAAATACGCGCACACGTTGTTTTACCAACACCACGAGGACCAGTAAACAAAAGCGCTTGCGCTAAGTGATTGTTCTCGATAGCATTGATCAAAGTATTGGTAATCGCTTGTTGTCCCACAACATCCTTAAAGGTTTGGGGTCTGTATTTACGGGCTGATACGATGAATTGTTCCATGAAAATAAGATTGCTACAAATATAGGTTTTTTTTGTTAAGCCGAAAAACTATTCTCGAAGCTCTAAAGGATAAAACTCATCTGCATCGATCTGAGCTTTCCACAACGTGCGCAAATAATTAAAGTTAATGGCTGGTTTGGCCTCTGCATATTGCAAGCGATAATTAAAAAACAAATAGTTCAATTGCGTTTCAATATAGAAATCCTCCAAATCGCGATCGGGATGATATTCCGATTTTAAGTTTAAGCTAAAGGCTTTGGCCGTATTGTTTGACCAAAAAGCAGTCCAGCCACTTTTAAACTCTTTAATCATATCAAAAGTGGTATTCCCCGTTTGACGGTGGATTAACTTCAACAGAATTCTACCATCTTTACGCGACAGTTTTTTAAGCTTTTCTTTAAACTCGCTCTCCAAATATTTTTGTGAGCGCTTGATGTATAAATTCTGATCTCTTTTAGAACTCAACTTTGCCAAATTGGCGTTTAGTATCTCTAGGTTTTCTGCCGTAGCTTTTGCATACGGATACACGCGTAGGATACGTCCTCGCAAAATAGCCATATTCTTTTCATACTTCTCCTCCTCCGCATTAAACCCAATCATAATCTCGGGAATCAGAAAATTCTCAAGTATCGTATCTTGTTCTGCCGCTAGCAAGCTATCCGGTATTTCAGGTACGGGCAGCAGCTCTCTTTCCTGTCCAAAAACAACAGAAAACATACAGCAAAACAAGAAGGCAAACCATTTTTTCATAGCCGTTAAATATAGCCAAAAATAGCTATTTTTATTTAGTATTATAGGAGTTTTAAGTAAATTAGCAAAAAATAAAACAATGAGTCAAAATACACTTTTAAACGAAAAATCATTAGCTTTTTTAGAAGCATACCTCAACAATGCCTCACCGACAGGTTACGAAAGTAACGGTCAAAAATTGTGGATGGACTACCTAAAACCTTATGTAGATACGTTTATTACAGATACCTACGGAACCGCAGTTGGAGTAATCAATCCAGAGGCTTCTTACAAAGTGGTGATTGAAGGTCACGCCGATGAAATTTCTTGGTATGTAAACTACATCTCGGAAGATGGTTTTATCTATGTCGTTCGCAACGGGGGTAGCGACCATATGATCGCTCCTTCTAAACGCGTAAACATCCACACCAAAAAAGGAATTGTACCTGGTGTTTTTGGTTGGCCAGCGATCCACACTAGAAACCGCTCTAAAGAAGAAGCTCCTAAAATTGACAACATCTTTATTGACTGTGGTTGTGAAACCAAAGAAGAAGTTGAAGCATTAGGCGTACACGTTGGATGTGTTATTACCTATCCAGACACGTTCACCATCCTAAACAACAATAAATTTGTATGTCGTGCCCTTGACAACAGAATGGGTGGATTTATGATTGCTGAAGTAGCGCGCCTGTTAAAAGAAAACGGAAAAACACTTCCTTTCGGTTTGTACATTACCAATTCTGTTCAAGAAGAAGTAGGTTTACGCGGTGCTGAAATGATTACGCAAACCATCGCTCCAAACGTAGCTATTGTTACAGACGTATGTCACGACTCTACAACCCCTATGATTGATGTAAAAATCGAAGGTGAAAACAAAATAGGAAGAGGTCCTGTGGTTGGTTTTGCACCAGCTGTTCAAAACAAGCTTCGCGAGCTTATTACAGACACGGCAGAAGCAAACAACATCCCTTACCAAAGAAATGCCCTATCTAGAGTTACCGGTACAGATACAGATGCTTTTGCTTACAGCAATGGCGGTGTAGCCTCTGCCTTGATTTCTTTGCCTTTGCGCTATATGCACACTACTGTAGAAATGGTACACCGTGAAGATGTAGAAAACACCATCCGTTTGATTTACGAAACCCTACTGAAAATTGAGAACAACGAAACCTTCTCTTATTTCAAATAATACCTAAGTTTCAACTAATATCTAAGGAATCCCTTAGACACAAACCATCAAACAAGATATGTCACAACGTATCTTGTTTTTTGTTTACACTAAGTCGCATTTGTCTTTCACTCCTTACTCCTACATCGCTTTACGGCTATGCTAAGCGCATTTCTAATTATTTCGTTATCTTGGCACGCAATTACAAATCAAAGTCGCTTGGGCACTTGGTAAACGATTAACACCACAGCGCACCGAATCGCGATAGTTAAAAATCAGTATATGAAACGCATTTCAGCAAATAGCCTTAGAACTTCTATCGCCCTCTTTTTTATTTTCAGCACAACACTTATATACGGACAGCAAATTAAAAACAACCACCAGACAACCACACTAGAAATACCGTTTGATAGAGTACAACTCTACTTTGACCACTTTAACAAATTCAACCATTCCAACTATCCGTTGATTTACAATCTCAAAGAAACCAACATAGACACTATCGTTCAACAAGCGCATAAAACAACCATTTACCTGTCTGAAAACAAGACCTATGAATCGGCGCTTATTGCTACCAATAAAGTTGAGTACAACAAATACATTCAAGGAGAAAGTTCAAAAGCCGGTCTGTTTATCTTGGCAAAAGCCGACCTAAAAGCAGAGGAACGCAATCACCCGATAAAACCATACCTCTCTGCCTCATACCATCAGAGTGGTTTGCTGTATTGGAACATTGAAATCGAAGCATTGGACGAAAACCACACACAACTTACCTTTTCCTTCAATTCCTTAGATCCTAAACACAAAAAAGCCTTTATCAAACACTTCTCAACCCCAAAGTACAAGGATGGATACAACTATACCTTCCAAGAGCTATACATACCCGAAACCTTTAGCCAAGTGATTTTAGACTATCTAGATACCGCGCACAATCGAGTTTACTTCAATGCAGACCCAGCACGATAATTACAGATTCAGCATACCGTAACAACCAAAAGCGTAACACAAACTATGAAGGAGCTATTTGAAACATTCAAACCCAAGAGCAAAAGCATTCTGCCTTACGTAGATTATTATTATCTGGACCTCAGGACGACGACGATACTTTATTTGAAAAAACCGTAGCTAAAGATGCTTTTGACTTCCCTAGAAAATCAGGTAAAATAAAGGCGCAGTACAGTAATAATGTATTTACGGTTGAAACCTCGTGCATCAAGTCTTTTTCAATTGCTATTTCACCCGAAATGGTCAATCTAAAAAAGAAGGTAAAAGTCTACGTAAACGGTAAGTTACAGCACAATCAAAAAGTAACTTACAACCGTGAGTTCCTATTGCAAAACTTTGCAAACAACCAAGACCGCAGTCAAATTTGGGTAAACACAGTCGACCTTAACTTATAAACAAATCCGTATCTTACAGCCCTAATTATCCTCTTGATGAAAACCAACTACCTCATCGTATTTGCCTTGCTTTGCACTCCCCTTTGGGCGCAGCAAACAAACACCCCAAGCCTATCGTTTACACAGCTTTATGAAACAGCCTGCACGCCTTCACAATACGGAAATGACGGCGATAAATCGTTCCTTAAGTTTTATCCCGATGGTAAGGTTATCGTAGCAGCTACAGATTGCGACGTAACAGCTGCAGACCTCAAAGAGTGGTTTCATTTAGGCGCGGAATATATTTCAACAGGAGACTATAAAATAAAGGGAAACCACATTCGTTTCGCTACCAAAAGTATCGCGGGAATCGTGCAATACAAAGGAACGCTTACCGAAAACCACGTTTTAAAATTAAGATCCAAAAGCTTGATCAACGGTCACAGGCAGCAAGAAGTTTTTTTCATAAAAAGTCCAAGTGCGTTTTCACATACTCCAAAAAACTAATTTAAAGTGCCTCACTGCAGTACTACCCCTATTTTAATACAGCGAACGAGCACATTAAGTTTTAGTTTATCAATTATTTAACTATCTTGGCGGGGCAATTCACAAAATAGTAGTGTACCTTCTTTTTTTGTACAAATAGTGTCGTGTGATTTGTAAAACCAGTAGATCCGGAACCAACCATTGCGCTATGAAAAAATTACTACTCTGTTGCTTGCTGCCTTGGGCACTACAATCTTGTGATTTCTCTAAAAAAGACACCACAAGCGAACATCTAGAGCCTGATACAACCGTAACCGCAACCTCTAAAAACAACATACCAGCACCTACGGATGCCATCATCAAGGCGTTTTACCAAGCCATCGAAGAGCACGACGATGCTAAAGTTATGCAGCTACTCACCACGGTATTCCCTCCCGACTTTAAGTCGCCCTATGTAATAGCCCCAATCCAAAGAATCATAGCGGAGTCAGACCACGTAGAAGCTATTAAATACCTCATCGAAAACGGTGCCGATGTTGAGGTCAAAGACAGCTCTTTGATAGAACTAGCCGTAGCCTACAAAAGACTCGAAACCGTAAAATACTTAATCGCATCTGGAGTAAACCTAACAGACAATGAAGCCTTTAATAGTGCCGGACGGGATCACTTTTATGAAGGAGCTAAATTGCTTTTACTACACGGTGCCAATCAAGGTAAAGGCGATTTAAGTGGCAAATACAACTTCTTTTTACAAGCAGTAGCCCTATCCGATTATGAAGCTTTGGACAAGCTAACCGACGACGGTGATCTGTGGAACGCCAACAATTGCAAAGGCGAAACAGCGCTTATACTTGCCATCAAGCAAAACGACCTAGCTATGGTTCAATACCTATTAAAAAAAGGGAGCGACAAAGAAAAGCCAGAAACTTTTGACTGCAGTGATCACCTCTATATTGGCAAAAAACCTCTGCAAATCGCTAAGGAACTCCAATTGGATAAAATTGTAGAAGCCTTAACTACTACCCAATACTAAAGACTCCTTTTAGCAAGTACTCAAAATGACTACAAAGAGCAAGAGCATTGTATACTATATCGGACTGTTTTTAGTAGCTCTTGGCGTACTAGGCCTCACCTTTGCCGCATTCTTTGCTCCAATCGGAATTCTTGTTTTTATCCTAGGAGTACTCTTGATTCTTGTTTCTAAAAAAACCTGGAAACAAAAGCTCCTCCCTATAGCCTCAAGTGGGATTGCAATAGCTGCCTTTTGGGTTATTTGGCCTGCTTTAAACACCGTTGGTCCAGAAACCTTTTTAATCCCTAAAGACTATCGTGGTCGTGTAACGATTATCTACAAACAAGGATGTGGCATCGCCCTCCCAAAAACAAAAGAAGGATACAGCTATGCCATTCCTAAAGAGGGCATCTTGATTTTGGATCATAAGCAAACGTTCGGACGCATCAATCCAACCTACTATGCCGTAGATCAAAAGGGAAACCGCAGAAGAATTCCCAAAATGGACGTTAGAGATTTTAAAGAGCCGTGGACGCAAGAGAAAAACCCTAATGAACCCTCTCGTAATAAAGTAGGCGTATTCTATTGGGGACGAACAGGCAGTGTTGCACAATCCAGTTCCAACCCTAATTCTCTTGAAAATCAAGAGCATTATACCTATCAGGAGTTTTACATTTCATCGTACAACGACTTACACACGCGGTTTGACCTCAACTATGAAAACCAATTCGACTCCCTTATTGAAGTCAAACTAAAAGGCTGTAACTAATCTCCAATACAACCTAGGCAGTATTGTGTTGGTGCATCCATTAAAAACGAATAAAACACCAAAATGAGCGACATAAACCCCAATCACATCCGATTTTACCTACTTGGTATCTTCATAATGATATTTGGTGCGCTTATTTTATTTATAAGAAGTCCGTACTACACAAAAAAAGAATACCTCCGCTACCACAATAAAGCGTTCCAAACCGTGGTGTACAAAAAGTACGACGAACATCCCGTACGGTCAAATAAAATATCCTTGAAAAACCAAGCACCGCTTAGAATTCCAAGACCGCTATTCGATCAACTTCAAGTAGGCGATTCTGTACGCAAACAACAAGGATCCGATACCATCATCTTCAAAACGCAAAGCGGAAACATCCATTACGATTACTACAAACACCTAAGAGAAAACGAGCAAAGAACACACCCTTAGTTTCCAAACCTCCCTTCTCAAAACCTACGCATTCCACAGATAGAAGCAATAACGTTATGTCATCTAACCATTTTTAGGTAAATTTGCACCCGGATTACCCCTAGCAGATCAGGGCAAACTAACACTGTCCACAAGCACTTGCTCTCTGTATTCCCTACAAGCCTTTTATGTCAAGAAGGCACACCCGTTTTTAAAACATCCAAACAAGAGCTTTTTTGAACAACAAAAATCAGCTATCGAATAACAATACCAATGAACAATGAGTAGAGAAAGTGGCCTTTTCAAATTATTCTTCCTAGTAACCGTAGTACTTCTAGCAAACCTAGAACAATCCTTTGCGCAATCCACCCAATTTTATGGTTCTAGAAAAATAGATGCAGAAGGACACACCGGAGCCTTGTATGACGTACACATCAATAGACAAACCGATTATACCTTTGTGCGAATTGAACTTGTGCCAACACGTAATTTGAACAGATTAAACTATTGGTCTTCTTATAAAACGAAAATAAAATCGGGCGACTTTGAAGCTAGTTTGGTAGGTGCGCTTTCTGCAGACGGAACCTCACACCACAGTTGTGAATGCGAAGACAAATGGGGTTGGAAAGATGCCAAGGCAGGAAAATCGTATTATTACACCTTAATTTTCAAAGGAGCCATTCCTCCTGGCCTGACCGATTTTTCCTTGATTGATGAAGGATCTCAATCGGGTTGTCGCGGTTTTGGTTTTAAAAACTACACCCTAAACAATCCCGATACACATCCAAAAACATACCTCACCCAACAATCGCTTCTTACAAAGATCGATGCTCAAAATGACGGTATTGTAGGCATCTACGAACCCTTTGATAAATTCGATTACAAATTAGCCTGCATTCAAGAAGGGGGCAGTTACAAATTGGTGTACCTCTCCGGTAATCCTGCCGCAAGTTGGTGGAAATTCGGTGATGTCAAAGCAGTCCTTAGACCAAGTGCTACAGCAGGTCTCTTTAAAGCAGATTGGTATATGTCAGACAAGTCCTTGAACACAGACATATATGTAACCTTTGACGGATTGGGAATGCAAGTTAGCTATGATAAAGAAACGAGTACTTACTTAAAAATGTACCCTACGAATTCTACTTTCAATGCTTCAAAATCCCAAAAAGCTTTTGGAACTGGATTTGCTATTTCATCAAATGGCTACATCGTTACCAATTACCACGTCATTGAAAACGCAACAACCATTGAAGTAAAAGGAATAAGAGGCGATTTTTCTAAAAAATACTCCGCAAAAGTGGTAGTCTCCGATGAGAAAAATGATCTAGCTATTCTCAAAATCACCGATCCTTATTTCAACTCTTTGGGTACAATACCGTATACTTTTAAGCAAAGTATGGCAGAAGTAGGCGAAAACGTATTTGTATTGGGCTATCCTATGATTCGTTCTATGGGAGAAGAAATCAAACTAACTAACGGCATTATCAGTTCCAAAACGGGTTACAAAGGAGACATTGCCCTATATCAAATCTCCGCACCCATACAACCCGGTAATTCTGGAGGTCCCCTATTTGATGCAAATGGAAACCTGATCGGAATAATCAATGCCAAACATTCAAACGCCGAAAATGCCAGTTATGCCATAAAACTCAATTACCTAACCAACTTGATTGATCTATTGCCACAGCAGCTCAATATGCCCAAAGCAAACGCTCTAAACAGCAAAGGACTCACAGAGCAGGTAAAACTCGCTGCCAATTACGTATATCTAATTGTAGTAAACGACAACTAACCATCACACACAACAACAAAACAACAATACGGAGATGCCGAAAACCGTCTAGAGTAGGCAACTAAAAAAGTGCTGCGTCAGCACTCAAAACCCCGACCCTTTTATTTATGAAATGGTATCATTATATAGCTGCTTTTTTTGCAGGTTTCTTTGTAGCCAACGTAGTACCTCATTTTGTACACGGAATATCTGGAGAAAGTTTTCCAACCCCATTCTCAAA
>JASLDM010000063.1 GCA_030151565.1 Flavobacterium sp.
AACCATTTATAATATGCTTGCTCTGAATCTAGTTGGTTGATAAACTCAGCAATTAAATAAAATTCAATCAACGATTTTCGTTTATTTAAATTAAAGGTCAATCCGCTTTCAGACAAATGATTTCTAAAATCTTCAAAAAGAATTCCATTAGATTTTATAAATGCAACCAATTCTTGCTGACTCATCGACTCGAATTTTTTACGGTCTTTATCTAGTTGTTCAAATACAAAATAGCTCACTAATCCCGAACGCATCAATAACATAACTGCATCATCTCCGTGCTTAGCCGCAATAGGCACAAATACATCTGGAACAATACCTCCGCCTCCATAAACAATACGCCCTTTAAGAGTTTTATATTGTAAACTATCTGCTATTTTTATACTATCTGCTGCATAAAGTTCGCCACTTTCATAGCGAGAAATAAAGTCATTATTATACTCCTCGAAACCATGATTATAAGGCTTTTGAATAGATCGCCCAGAAGGCGTATAATAGCGAGCTGTAGTTAATCGAATAGCTGAACCATCTCCTAAAAGCAGTTCGCGCTGTACCAATCCTTTACCAAAAGTACGACGTCCAACAATAGTCCCACGATCATTATCTTGAATAGCTCCTGCAACGATTTCACTAGCAGAAGCGCTATTCTCATCTACCAATACATACAAAGGCCCTGAATGATATATTCCCTTGCTGGTTGCCTTAGTCAATACAACTTTTCCTTTCTTATTGATGGTCTTTACAATGATTAAATCTTTATCCAAAAACTCATCTAATATCTTAATTGCCTGATCCATATAACCACCTCCATTTTCACGAAGGTCCAGAATTAAGCCCTTGATATTTTGCTTTTTTAATATAGTCAGCGCCTTATAAAATTCAGAATAAGTAGATTCTGAGAAACGATTGATTTTAATATATCCCAAATCGTCTTCAAGTTTCAAAGCAACGTCAGCACTTTTTAATGGGATCATCGTTCGTTTTAAACGTACGGTAAACCGCTTGTTTTCTTTTTTTCTAAAAACGTCTAAAGCTACTTCAGATCCTTCTTCACCTTTAAGTCTGTTTACAATAGAATCACTTTGCAAACCTTTACCATAAAGCTGAAAACCATCGGCAGCCAAAATACGATCACCAGGAAGTATTCCTCCTAAATCTGCAGGTCCGTCTGTAACGTCTTTGATTACCGCTAATGAGTCATTGAATACATAGAATCGGATTCCAATTCCGACAAACTCCCCTTTCATGGATTCTGACACCGACTGCATATCGGCCTTACCAATGTAGACAGAATGCGGATCTAATTGTTCTAGAATTGAAGTCACGGTAAGATCTACGATAGAATCCGTGTTTACCTCATCAACATATTCCTGTTCAATCAAATCGATTAATTTACTTAGCTTCATCTTATTAGAACTCATCATCAATCCAGAAGATCGAAATGAAGAAGAAACCACAAAACCACCTAACAAAACTCCTAATGCTAATGCAATAGAAACAATTAGAGGCCAAAATATTTTTTTCATAAATGAATTAATTATCCAAATCCGATAGATGCAGCACCTCTACACCTGCTTTAACCAAAAAACTTATTCCCTCGGCATCTTTATAGTCCTCACTATACACAACTCTTTTGATACCTGCTTGATGGATTAATTTACTACAATCTCTGCAAGGTGACATTGTAATATAAAGCGTAGCATCTTGACAGCTCTGGGTAGACCTAGCTACTTTCAAAATGGCATTTGCCTCAGCATGCAAAACATACCATTTTGTTGCCCCTACCTCATCCTCACAACAATTTTCAAAACCCGAAGGGGTTCCATTATAACCATCAGATATAATCATCCGGTCTTTAACAATAATCGCCCCTACTTGTTTCCGTTTACAATATGACAATTGCCCCCATTCTCTTGCAATACGCAAATAAGCCTTGTCATATTTTGATCGTTTAAGCTTTTCCATTATGTTATTTTAAACACTGATTACCAATCTCCAACCCTTAAAAAAAGAGCCCTTTAAACTAGGACAAAAATAAGCATTAGTTTGACTTATCATATCACAAAGCACGAGTTTCTACTAATTTTGAACAAGGAACTCTCTAATATTCTTGTTTTGTTTCAAAAAAAAGCAAAACACGCTCATTTTCAGATCACTACTTTTAAATAACCTCTTCAACCTCACACCAGAATACAGCTAACGTTTCTAGATTCTAATTCTTTTTTTATTACAAGCTAAGAAAGTCAAGGAATATTTATTAAATTAGAACTTCCTACAAAAGGAAAACTAAACCTAAAAACACTATAAAGTATGTCCTATTCAGATTTATTCGATCCTGGATTTAAAGATCGTAACAGAGGTCACTTTGCCTCCATAGTTCGCGTTGCCTTAGCTGATGGCGCAATCACCACAGAAGAACAAAAATTCCTAGATCAACTTGCAGAGCGCTTGGAAATATCAGAGGAAGATTATGTAAAAATATTAGAGAGTCCTGAAAAATACCCTGTCAACCCACCATATCTACAAATAAACAGAATCGAACGTTTATATGATTTGGCAAGAATGGTCTATGCAGATCATATATTGGGGCAAAGACAAAAAGATATTCTTAAGAAATTTGCAGTTGCATTAGGGTTTACAGGCAATATTGCTGACCTAGTAGACAAAGCACTATCCTTGCTTGTACTAAATGTGGATAGTGAAACATTTATCTATGAAATCCAGAACTTGAGAAGGTAATACGCTCCCTATAGCGAGCACGAAAAAACGCTCCAAAGAACAAGTTTCTTTGGAGCGTTTTTTTTAATGTATAAACACTGGCTTACTTATGTTTAGCCATAAATTCTTCGGCCTTTTCAACCATATTTTTACTTCCACAAAAGAAAGGCACACGTTGATGTAATTCAGTTGGTTCAATATCCATAATACGCATATATCCATCAGAAGCTTTTCCACCAGCCTGCTCAACAATAAAAGCCATAGGATTACATTCATATAACAAGCGTAATTTTCCTTTTGGAGCTTTTGTACTTGTTGGATAAATATAAATACCTCCTTTTAAAATATTTCTATGAATATCAGAAACTAAGCTTCCAATATATCGAGATGTATATGGACGATTATCCTCTTCTGCTTGACAATATTTTAAATAATCTTTTACCCCTTGTGGAAAGTGAACATAATTTCCTTCATTTATTGAGTAAATAGCACCATCTTCAGTTACTTTCATATCAGGGTGCGAAAGATAGAATGTTCCAATGGCTGGATTTAATGTAAATCCATTAACTCC
Organism: Flavobacterium sp.; assembly: GCA_030151565.1. GTDB lineage: Bacteria > Bacteroidota > Bacteroidia > Flavobacteriales > Flavobacteriaceae > Flavobacterium. The sequence goes on from JASLDM010000063.1 coordinate 3,290, forward strand.
ATTTCCAGTTGTGTATACCAACATCGTTGAAGAACCATAAATAACATATCCTGCTGCTACTTGATTTTCTCCTTTTTGTAAAAAATCTTCTAGAGCAACTGGCGTTCCAACTGGCGTTACCCGTCTATAAATTGAAAAAATAGTTCCTACAGATACGTTTACATCAATATTAGAAGAACCATCTAATGGATCCATTAAAACAACGTATTTATTATCGTTTCCGCCATTTTTCCCTTTAATCTCGATATAATCATCATTCTCCTCTGACCCAATTCCACAAACAATTTCACGATTCATCAAGGTTTGTATAAACACCTCATTTGCATACACATCAAGCTTCTGTTGTTGCTCTCCTTGAATGTTTTCAGCACCAAAAGCACCGATAATATCAACCAAGCCAGCTTGGTTTACTTTATGACTTACTACTTTAGCAGCCAGTCTAATAGAATTAATCAAACGTGATAATTCACCTGATGAGTATTTAAAATCTTCTTGTTTATCAATGATAAATTCCCCTAGGGTTTGTTTTCTTTGTCCAGACATTAAAAATGATTCTTTAGTTGTGTATTTTGCTTTGCAAATATCGTTAATTTTGTCAAACTAAATAAATTTATCCACTATGATCTTCATTCGTAAAGCAACTGAAGCTGATTTGGCTACAGTCTTAGAATTGATTCAAGAATTAGCTCGATTCGAAAAAGAGCCAGACGCGGTTGAAATCACCATCGATGACTTAAAGGAACAAGCGTTTGGATCAAATCCTCTCATACAAATTCTACTCGCCGAAACAGATGAAAAAATTATTGGAATGGCTTTATTTTATTATCGTTTCTCTACGTGGAAAGGAAAAACCATTCACTTAGAAGATTTAATTGTACGTCACGAAAATCGAGGATCTGGTGCTGGTAGTAAACTTTATTCCGAAATTTTAAAAATTGCTCATAAAGAACAAATAAAAAGAGTAGAATGGGTAGTACTAAACTGGAATCACGAAGCGATTGCTTTTTATGAAAAAACAGGCGCTCAAATACTTCCCGATTGGAATACCGTGCAAATGGACGAGAAAGGAATAAAAAATTATATCAATTCATTATAAATGAAAGTTTACAAATTTGGAGGCGCTTCGGTAAAAGACGCTAGCAACGTAAAAAATGTTGGTCACGTATTACAAACTATTGGCTATGACGATTGTTTAATCATTGCTTCTGCCATGGGCAAAACAACAAACGCTCTAGAGCTCGTAGTGCACAACTATTTTCAAAACCGTTTTGATTTAGCAGAATCTGTTGCCGACGTAAAATCTTTTCACCTCAGTATTATACAGGATTTATTTACAGACACAAGCCATCCTATCTATCATAGACTGGATGAAATGTTTGATGAGATCACTTATTTCTTACTTAACAATAAATCACCTAATTACAATTTTGTATACGATCAAATTGTAAGTTATGGTGAACTTATTTCTACAACAATTCTTCATTACTATCTGGAGGCATCTGGTGTAAAAAATGTTTGGGCCGATGCACGTAGCTTAATAAAAACAGACACTACGTACCGTGATGCCAATATAAACTGGGAAACAACACAAGAAGCAATTCAAGAACAAATTTGTACCAAACAACTTTACGTTACGCAAGGGTTTATTGGTTCAGATCCAAATGGTTTTGCAACCACATTAGGTCGAGAAGGTTCTGACTATTCAGCAGCTATTTTTGCTTATGCCCTACAAGCAGAAAGCGTTACTATTTGGAAAGATGTACCCGGTGTACTCAACGCTGATCCAAGGTATTTTGACGAAACTATTTTATTAGAACATATTTCTTATCAAGAGGCGATAGAACTTGCTTTTTATGGTGCCTCTGTTATTCACCCTAAAACACTGCAACCACTGCGCCAAAAAGAAATTCCATTGTACGTAAAGTCCTTTATAAACCCTACTCTTTCTGGAACACAGGTTTCTAGAGGAGCCGCTTTACAACCCCAGGTCCCTTGTTTTATCGTTAAGAAAAATCAGTTGCTAATTTCACTTTCTTCCAAAGATTTTTCTTTTATCTTGGAAGAAAACATCAGTGAAATTTTTAAGCTACTTCATCAATACAACATCAAAGTTAGCGTAATTCAAAACTCTGCTATTAGTTTTTCTGTTTGTGTAGAAGATAAATTCAATCATTTCGGAGCATTAAAACAAGCATTAGACAATAAATTTAAAGTAAGCTATAACGAAAATGTTTCCTTGTACACCATTCGTCACTTTGAACCGCATTCAGCTGACCAAGTATTGAAAAACAACACTTTATTGCTAAAACAAGTCAATCGAGAAACTATGCAAATAGTAACTAAAGAGTAAACTATTCCATTTTCATTGTCCAATACACTACTTTTGACAATTCGGAGTTATAACTTATGATGTCTGTAAAACAATGGCTTTTAGTAATGTGTTTTTGGTGCTCTCTTTTTTTTGCACAGGAGCCAGAATCGCTATATCAAAGTGCCAAATGGATTGCTCTCCAAGACTGCGTTCCTTTTACATCCGAAAAACTCAATCCTACGTATTTTAAGGTTATTGATAAACATGGGCAAGTTCTCGATTCTACGCAATATGTTGTCGATTTTGACAAAAACCATTTGAGACTAAAAGACCCAACATTTGCAAAAGACACTTTAAAACTGCACTTTTTAAAACTTCCAGATTTTCTAACTAAATCTTATAGTTTTTATGATCCCGAACGCATTGTAGCCAACGATGCAGGATTGGCTGTTTATTCCTTTCAAGAGCGAACGACACCAAGCTTTACTCCTTTCGCAGGCTTAACAACTTCGGGAAGTTTAACCCGAGGCTTGACAATGGGAAACAATCAAAATGCAGTTACCAACTCTAACTTAGATTTACAGATTACAGGAAAACTATCCGATAAAGTAAGTATAAGAGCTTCTTTACAAGACAGCAATGTCCCTTTACAAAATGGCGGTTATTCTCAAAAAATAAACGAGTTTGATCAAATATTTATGGAGCTTTTTGCAGATAATTGGTCTATCAAAGCTGGGGATATTTTTTTGGAAAACAGATCATCGAAGTTCTTAAATTTCAACAAGAAGGTACAAGGTTTGGCTACAAAATTTACATTTGGAGACACCCTTTCCAAAACAACAGTTGAAGCCGCAGCTGCTTTAGCACGAGGACAATATGCTAAAAGCCAATTTCAAGGACAAGAAGGTAATCAAGGTCCTTATAAATTAAAAGGTCCCCAAGGCGAGTTGTTTATTTTAATCATTTCGGGATCAGAAACCGTATACGTAAATGGAGTCGCCTTAAAACGAGGTGAAAACAACGACTATGTAATTGATTATAATTCAGGAGAAATTCGATTTACCACCCTTTATCCAATTACTTCAGATATGAGAATCGCCATAGAATATCAATATACCGATCGAAATTACACTCGATTTGTAGGTTATGGAAACATTCAACACGAACGAGAAAATTGGAGCTTTGGCGGTACAGTCTTTACAGAAACTGATTTAAAGAATCAACCTTTACAACAAAATCTTTCCAAAGAGCAAGTTACACTTTTAAGTGCAGCTGGAAATGATCCAGACAAGATGGTTTCACCATCTGCATACCCAGACGCTTACGCAGAAAACAAAATTCAATATGAAAAACTTTTTTTAGAAAATGACACCTATTATTATGAGTTTTCAACAAATGCCGACGCAGAACTCTATACAGTTTATTTCTCTTTAGTTGGTCCTAATCAAGGCGATTACATCATTGAGAATAACCAAAGTAATGGTAAAATTTATAAATTCACTCCTCCCATTCAGGGAATCCCTCAGGGGAACTATGCTCCAGTGACCAAGTTAATTGCTCCAATACGCAACACTATCACCACATTAAATGCTAGCTATCATCCTTCTATCGATACACAAATAAAAACAGAATTTGCTTTAAGTAATAGCGATCAAAATCTCTTTTCCACCATCGATAATGAAACGAATAAAGGCTGGGCTACCGAAATTCAAGTAAAACAAAAAATATGGGGAAACAAAAAAATCCGTTTAGATGCCTTTGCAGATTTTCAATTTATATCTGAGAACTTTAAGTCTCTAGAGAACTTGTATACTATAGAATTTAATCGTGACTGGAATCTAAGTTTCGAACAAGGAAACCAAAGTTTACTTACAGCCGGACTTTCCGGGACTATAGAAAACAAAGCAATACTTACTTACCAAATTGAACATCTAAAATATGGTTCCAATTTTACAGGCTATCGTCATCGCTTATTTGGAGAGCTGAACTCCGAAAAATGGACTGCTAAAACCGACAATAGTGTTTTACACGCTGAAGCTATTCAAACAAAAACTCAGTTTAGCCGAAGTGATACAGAAGCTAAATACCATTTTTCTAAAAACTGGATAGGAAGCCGTATATCATTCGAAAATCAAGAAGAGAAAAATACGATCACAAAAGAGCAAAACCTATTAAACCATCGTTCCACTACTTTTCAGAGTTTTATTGGACGTGGGGATTCTCTAGGCGTATTTACCGAAATTGGGTGGATTCATCGGATCAACGACAGTATTCAAAAACAAACACTACAGAAGGTGTCTACAGGGACGACATTTTATTTAAAATCAAAACTGATTCAAAATGAACGTCGTAATCTTAGTTTTTACATCAATCATAGAACCCTTCGCTTTTCAGAACAAACCCAAGCAAAAGAGCAAACCATAAATAGTAGAGCAACTTATAATGACCGTTTTTTTAACGGGTTCATCCAAACGAATACCGTATACGAAATTAGCTCTGGAACAATTGCTCAACAAGAATTCACATACCTTGAAGTAGAACCTGGACAAGGGGTTTATATGTGGATAGACTACAACAACAATGGCATCCAAGAATTAGAAGAGTTTGAAATTGCTCCATTTCCAGATCAAGCAATTTATGTGAGACTCTACTTGCCGAATCAAATTTTTGTGCAAACGCATCAGAATAAATTCTCTCAAGCCATTAGTTTGAATCCAATGCTGTGGCAGCAAGAACGGAGTTTAAAAAAACTTCTATCTCTTTTTTACAACCAAACATCAATCCTCTTAGATCGAAGCGATTTACGTCAGGGAAACCCCATAAACTTAAATCCTTTTAGAAAAGAAAATGATCAACTTGTGGGCTTAAATCAAAGTTTACGAAATACTCTATTCTACAATCGTGGCAAACAGCAACATTCGCTTAGCTACACCTATATTCAAACTCGAACTAAAAACCTATTGTCTTTTGGAACACAGGAAAACAGATTAAATAGTCATCAACTCTTTTACAACCATCTGATTAAAAAATCTTGGCTTTTATCATTATCAAGTAAAAAAACAAATCAGGAAACGCTTTCAAACACCTATGCTTCAAAAAATTACGAAATAGATTCCTATTCATTAGAGCCCAAAGTATCTTATTTATTTACAGCAAACACAAGCTTAGATTTCTTTTATGAATACCAGCAAAAAGAGAATACAATCAATGCCTTTGAACTCTTGAAGCAACATCGCTTAGGAAGTTCTTTTCAATATAGTGCGAACGCTAAATTTAGCCTAAACGGAGAACTATCTTTTTATCAAAACACATTTACAGGAGATGCTTTTAGTCCTGTTGCTTATCAAATGCTGGAAGGCTTACAACCAGGAAAGAATTTTACTTGGCGCTTTATGTTACAAAAAAACCTAACCCCATATTTAGATTTAAATGTAAATTACCAAGGTCGTACTAATGAAAGCACAACAACCATTCATACTGGAAACGTACAATTAAGAGCCTTCTTTTAAAAATAATGTATTTTTGTATTAAAACACATAAAGCTTATGCACAAATATTCTCTTGTTTTTCAGCCCGACACAGAAACTATCGATTGGGTAGCGCAATTAAAAACAGACTTGGCTCAAAAAATAGGTTGGTATAACAGTAAGAATGCACTAGCGCATATCACTATTTGTGAATTTCAAGCTACAGAGCAAGACATCCATCGTTTACTTAACCAAGTAAGTAGATGTTGTGAGCGATTTGCACCTCAAGAAGTCCATCTGAACGCTTTCAATACCTATCCAAATGGCGCTTTCTTTTTAGAAGTCGATTTAGAGGCAAAAGCAATATTAAAAGATTACTCTAAACAGATTTTCGAAGCTTTACCTTACAAAAACATGTATAAAAATACAGATCCTCATTTATCAATCGCCCGTAAACTATCGGCAGATAAACTAGAATCTGCTTACCAATTGTTTGATAAACCCGAACATTCATTTAAGTGCGACAAAATAGCCTTGCGTATACTTAACCTTGAGCGTAAGCAATTTGATATTATTAAAACCTTTGACTTTTTAAATTTAGGAGAAAATAGAAATTTACAATTACCTTTATTTTAAGGAAGTAAAGCATATAACGCAAAACTTCCCAACCAATGACTTCCCATATAATCATCATTGGTAATATTTACAAAAGAAGCTTCAAAGTGAGCTGTAGCAAGCTGATTTAAACGCTGCAACTCTGGGAGTTTTTTGGCAATATCTTTAAAGCATCTCGCTCTACTAAAATTCAGCCCATCTAAATGCACTAGATGTCCATCTGTACGATCGGAAACGAGTCCTACATCCAAAGCAAAATCAGTTGAAAAAATCTCAGGTAAAAATTGCTTTAACCAGCGTTCATAATTTTCAAAATCATATATTTTACTCATCAAACGAGCCTCTTCTAAACAAGGCGATAAAAAATCATGCCCACTAGGCTCAAACGCTAAATTACAATTTTGATCGAGTTCAAAAAGCCGTTTCGAATGCTTAATAATTTCACTTTCAAAAACATCATTACAAGTTGCTCTAGCATAATCAAGCGCTAAAGACAAACTAAAAGCCGAATTATCATGCGTCCCTGTACGAATAGGATAATTGAGCTTTGGTAAATACGCTTCATAGCGATCTATCAACAACGCAACCAAAGGGTCTAATGCTTGTGCCCATCTTTGAGCATCTTGATCTTCCCAAGAGAGCAATTCTCTTTGCAACTGAAACAACCAAGCCCAACCATAAGTACGTTCAAAATTTCGATTGTAATCATCTTCAAAAAAAGCAATTTCAACTGCTACGTGATCAGAAGTTATTATAGTATTGAGTTTTTTACGAATCGCTTCGTCTGGATCTAATTCAGGGAATTTTTTCAATAAATGAATAATCGACCAATATCCGTGTACAGAAGAATGCCAATCAAAACAACCATAAAAAATTGGTCGTAACGTTTTAGGACTTTTCAAATCTTCATCACTACCTAGAGTCTGCCCCAAACGATTTGGATATTCCACTTCAATACAATGCAAAGGAAGTTCTATTATTTTTTCAGCTTCTTTTAAAGTCAAAGATTGTTCAAAATTTATTAAATCTGTTTGAGATACACTCGTTTTATTCTGACAAGATATCGACACTATAAGTAATATTAAAAAGAAGGGATATTTTTTCATACAACTAGCAATTAAAAAACTAAGATACCCATTCTTAAAACAATTTACACTCGAGTTAGAAATGATTTAATATTAAATATGAATTGTGTTCCAATCTATTTACTGCTATTTTTGGCCAAAATTATTTTTATGAAACTAAATTACTTACATTTTATTACCTTATCGGTTGTTGCTTTATTAGCTTCCTGTACAAGCGATGACAATGCTTTTATTCAGCATCCTGATGACCAACTAATCATAGCAGATGATCAAGCGTCTGCTTTGATACAACCAACAGGTTTTTATATTGCAAATGAAGATTGGTTTGGACATGACCATGGTACAATTAATTTTTTTAAAAATTATCAAACCCCTGAATATCGAATTTTCAGAAATGCCAACCCAAATGATAGCCTTGGCATTACTACACAATTTGGTGTTGCTTACGCTGATTATTACTTTCTAATTTCAAAACAAAAAAACAGACTTGTAGTTACTGATAAAAACTTTAAAAAGAAAAAAATCATTACAGAAACCAATGGAGACGGACGCTCTTTTGTTGGAGTTAATGCCAATAAAGGCTACCTAGGAACTTCTAAAGGAATCTCTATTTTCGACATTAATACGATGCAAATTTCCGGAACTATAAATGGAATTGACGATCAAGTTGGAAATATGATTTCTAGAAATAACAACGTTTATGCAATTGTTCAATCTGTAGGATTAGTGATTATCAATTCTGAAACAGATGAAATCAAACAAAAAATAGAAGGTAATTTCACTCAGATGACCATTGATAAAAATGGTGTAATTTGGGCTGCAACCGAGCAAGAACTTTTTAAGATAGACAAACAATCTGACCAGTTTGAAACTATTTCTATAGCGGAAGCACCAATATATGGAACTTGGTTTGCTTGGAATGCAGGGTCTTTATGTACAAGTATGCAAACCAATACATTATACTGGATAGCAGGAGGAGGTTCTTTTGGAGGTCACAACAAAGTAGTGCAATTCGACACAGAAACTAAAACTTTGAATACAAACTTTTACACTTTAGGCGAAGAAGAAAATAGTGCTCTAGAATTTTATGGTGCTGGTTTACGTGTTGACCCCGTTAAGGATGATTTAATTTTAATGGTCAAGAAAAATGGATGGGGAGAAAACGGAAGTTATAATTGGGTGCGAATTGTTTCAAAAGACGGTGTTTTAAAAAATAAAATATCAGTAAAAGGCGGAGGTAGCACTTTGAACGAAAACTATTATTGGTTCCCATCAATGCCTTTTTTCCAAGACAATAACCACCCCGAAATATTGGTAAACCAATTCATTGTTGCCCCAGAAAAAGAACAAGCATTTTCTTTATCTAATTATATCATAGATCAGGATAATCCTGTCTCATTAATCTCTGTAAAAATAAAATCAATTGAACCTATAGATTTAGCAGAAATTACTGTAGCTAATGACGAAATTCTCTTTAAAACTGGTACAAAAGAAGGAGTTGTTAAGTTCACTTTAGAAGCGACTTCAAATGGAAAAAAAGTAACAAAAGAAATTCGTCTAGATATCAGAAAAAAATAACATTTAAAGTTAAAACAATTATTGAAGACTTTTCAACAAAAAAAGAGAGCATTTTATTTCTAAAAATGCTCTCTTTTTTTTCAGTTTAAGTCAATTGCTTACAACCGATCAAATCCACTATACAAACTTCTCCGATAGCATTTCTATATTTTGTTTTATCAGGAAACTGAATCAGAAGAAACTACTCGAAAAACACTTCCTTTTTTTAGATAAAATTACAATACAAAGAACATTTTTTTATTAATTTTGATTTAAAACAAACAGAATGAGAAATCTATTCAAAAACATAGCACTTAGCTTTAGTTTCCTTTTTATGGTGGCCACCATAACGTCTTGTTCTGAAAAAGACTTGACTACATCATCTGCCTTACGAAGTATTGAAAGTTATTTAGAATACAAGCCTCAATATGAATCAACTACAATTCAATTGGGAGAAACAAAATTAAAAACACAAAAAGATACTGATTTAATAGCTGCCTATAAAGATCTTGAAACTACAGGTCTATTAGCACTTGAAACCAAAGATCTAAAAAAGAAATGGCTATCTAAAGACAGTATTTGGAATGTAAATCTTAAACTAACCGATTTAGCTGCTCCTTATGTAATTGATCAAAAAAACAATAAAGTAACAGTAAAGTCTTTTGAATATTTAGTTAATAAAGAAAAGCCCATCGAAATTCACAACAAAAACAAAAAGTCGGCATCTATAACCGTTATGCTTTCAAAACAACCAACTCCTTTTGCTGTTTTAGCAAAAGATAAAAACCCTAACACCAACTTCATCACTAAAAAATTTAAACTGAAATTTAGTGAAGAAATGGGATGGGAAGTTGCCAACTAAACTCATATGAAGAATATTGTTATATTATCTCTATTTCAAGGGATACTTGCTTTGGTTTGTGGAATATTAATGTCGAAAATGTCCTTTGTAGGCCGTATGGGAATTAACCTTATGCATCGCGAATACCTTATTTTCAAAGTTTGGTGGAAAACTGCACTTGTTATTTTTCTAATTCAAGCTATATTAATTTTAATATTAGCAGCCGTAAAAGGTTTCTCTGGACTTAAAGTCGCCAAGTCAACGGCTGTTCTTTTTTTAATTTTAGGAATTGCTGGAGCTTATTTCACTTATATTGACTTCACTACAACCTCTCATAAATATATGAGAGCCAAATTTCATACAGGAGGATACCTATTTTGGACAGGATGGATAATTACGTGTATCTACTTCGTATTTAGTCAAAAAAAGCAAATTATTCTAGAAAGTCTAAGTAATAATCAAGAAAACACACAAGGCGAAGAACGTTAAAAGCATTTGCTTGTTCTTATTTTTGTTCAAAAATATGTATGTTTACCTCTCTAATAACCCAAAAGATATTCTTATGAAAAAAATACAATTAATGGCTCTTGCCACATTTGCATTGGTACTTACTTCTTGTGGAGACACTAAAAAGGAACCTGTAAATGCGCCAGAACCTCAAGTTGAAGCGACAACTACAAACACAGCGGCAGTACCTGAAACACCAGCTACGACTAATACAGACGCGTTAAACCCAGAACACGGACAGCCAGGACACCGATGTGATATTCTTGTTGGAGCTCCTTTAAACACTCCTGCTGGAGGAAATCAAGCAAATATGCCAACTCAAGCAACAACAGCTCCACAAGGAAACCAACCGTTTTTAGTAAATGATGATGCTAAACAACGTTTAGGAGGTGCTACACCAACTGCAACATCTGGAAACCTGAATCCTGCTCACGGACAACCAGGCCACCGATGCGATATTCTTGTTGGACAACCTCTGAGCTAAATAAATATGAAAACCATCCCTAAGGATGGTTTTTCTTTTTAGTCTTCACTACAAAAAACAAGGACAATCCATACCGATTGTTTATTTTTGCATTGTAATTGACGATAAATCGAATTTGATACTATGAAACAAGATCCTAAAAGATATACTTTAACAGCTGCTTTGCCGTATACAAACGGACCTGTACATATTGGACACTTAGCAGGAGTTTATGTTCCTGGCGATATTTATGCACGTTTCTTGCGTTTGCAAGGAAAAGATGTTGCTTTTATTTGTGGAAGTGATGAGCACGGTGTTGCTATTTCTATGCGCGCCAAAAAAGAAGGCATTAGTCCACAAGAAGTCATCGATAAATATAACGGGATCATAAAAAAATCATTTGAAGATTTTGGTATTTCATTTGACAATTATTCTAGAACTTCTTCTAAAATACATCACGACACTGCTTCAGAGTTTTTCAGAAAGCTTTACGAAGAAGGCAAGTTTATTGAAGAAGTTACTGAACAATTATACGATGAAGAGGCGCAACAATTTTTGGCAGATCGCTTTGTAATTGGTACATGTCCTAAATGTGGTAACGAAGAAGCCTACGGAGACCAATGTGAAAAATGTGGAACCTCATTGAACGCTACAGATTTAATTAATCCTAAATCAACGATTTCTGGAAGCAAACCAAGTTTAAAATCTACTAAACATTGGTTTTTACCTTTAGATCAATACGATTCATTCCTAAGAGAATGGATTTTAGAAGGTCATAAAAATGATTGGAAATCTAATGTTTATGGTCAAGTAAAATCGTGGCTAGACGATGGTTTAAAACCAAGAGCCGTTACACGTGATCTAGATTGGGGAATCCCTGTACCAGTTGATGGAGCAGACGGAAAAGTGCTTTATGTTTGGTTTGATGCGCCTATCGGTTATATCTCTTCAACTAAAGAATGGGCTGAACGTGTAGGTAAAGATTGGGAACCTTATTGGAAATCAGAAGACACCAAATTGGTTCACTTTATAGGAAAGGATAACATTGTGTTTCATTGTGTTATTTTTCCAGCAATGTTAAAAGCAGAAGGAAGCTATATTTTACCAGATAATGTACCTGCAAACGAGTTCTTAAACCTTGAAGGAAACAAACTTTCAACTTCAAAAAACTGGGCAGTTTGGTTACACGAATATTTAGAAGATTTTCCGAACCAACAAGATGTTTTGCGTTATGCACTTACTGCAAATGCTCCAGAAACTAAAGATAACGATTTTACGTGGAAAGATTTTCAAGCAAGAAACAACAATGAATTAGTTGCTATTTTTGGGAACTTTATTAATCGTGTCGTTGTATTGACAAATAAATATTACAACGGTATTGTTCCAGAACCACAAGAACTTTCAGAAGTTGATCAAGCTACATTGACAGAGCTAAAAGCATATCCAGCCGTAATCGAAAGTTCTATTCAACGCTACCGCTTTAGAGAAGCGCTAGGAGAAATGATGAATGTTGCTCGATTAGGTAACAAATATTTAGCTGATGAAGAACCTTGGAAATTGATTAAAGAAAATCCAGAACGCGTTCAAACACAAATGTACGTTGCCCTACAAATAGCAGCTGCCTTAAGTACATTAGCCGAACCATTTTTGCCTTTTACAGCTGCAAAATTGAAAAGCATACTAAAATTAGAACAGCCGATAGATTGGAAAACTATTGCGGAACAATCTGACCTAATTACTCCCGCTCATCAAATTGGGGAGGCTGAATTATTGTTCTCAAAAATTGAAGATACAGAAATTCAAAAACAATTAGATAAACTAGAAGCATCGAAACTAGCTAATGCTGCTGCCAATAAAACGATTGAACCGCAAAAAGAAATCGCCGTTTTTGATGATTTTGCTAAATTAGACCTTCGTGTTGGAACCATAATCGAAGCTGAAAAAATGCCAAAAGCTAATAAACTTTTAATCCTAAAAGTAGACACAGGACTGGATGTTCGTACGATTGTTTCAGGAATTGCCGAACACTTTAGTCCGGAAGAAGTGATTGGAAAACAAGTGACCGTTCTCGCTAACTTAGCACCAAGAAAATTACGAGGAGTAGAAAGTGAAGGAATGATCTTAATGACTGAAGATAAAAACGGAAAATTAGTTTTCGTAAATCCTGCCACGGACCAAGTAAACAATGGAGCTACCATTAACTAAAACAATAGAGTTGATATAAAATAAAAAAGGCGTTTGAAAATTTTCAAACGCCTTTTTTATTAGTCTCATTATCTCGATTAATATTGACTTTCATTATCCAAAAAGGCAATATCCTCAACCGTCAAGCCTAAGCTACAAGCCTGAACCAAATCTTTTAATTGTTGAGAACTTGTTACACTGATAATAGGAGTAGTTACTAAAGATTTATGTAAGATCCACGCTGTAGCAACTTCAGCGATGGCCACGCCATATTGCTTAGCTAACATTTCTAAAGCATTCAAAATCTTAAATCCTCTTTCGTTTAAATAATCCTTAACCATATCCGCGCGTTTACTTCCTTCTAAATCAGCCTCAGCACGATATTTACCACTTAAGAAACCACTAGCTAAAGAAAAGTAACTCATAACTGCCAAATTTTCAGATTGAACTATAGGCACATACTCTACTTCAAACTTTTTTCGGTCATAGAGGTTATATAAAGGTTGTACACTACAATATGTTGCCCATCCTTTATCCCTTGCAATGGCATTTGCAGATACAATTCTATCCGGCTCAAGGTTAGATGCTCCAATGTATCTAACTTTCCCCTCACGAACTAAATCATTAAAAACAGACATAGCCTCTTCCTGATGCGTTTCTAAATCGTCGTAATGCGATTGGTATAAATCTATATAATCCGTCTTTAAACGCTTCAAAGAAGCCTCTACAGAGCTACGGATATAGTCAGCATTCAACCCTTTAGTACCATCGCCCATTCTACCTCCTACTTTTGTTGCTAAAACTATCTGATGGCGTTTCCCAGTCTCTTTAAACCATTTGCCCAAAATCACTTCCGATTCACCTCCTACGTGTCCGGGTGCCCAGCGAGAATAATTATTTGCTGTATCAATAAAATTTATACCATTATCTAACAACTCATCTAGCATTCGGAAAGACTCTTTTTCATCTAAAGTCCATCCAAACACGTTTCCCCCAAATGAAATCGGAGATACAATCAAGTCAGTATTCCCAAATTTTTTATTATTCATCTTT
>JASLDM010000074.1 GCA_030151565.1 Flavobacterium sp.
AATTCAAAGCTAATTTAATAGTCTCATTTGCTTATTTAGTCACATAATAAGCCTAATCGAGACTTTTAACCAATACTATTTGGTGTTCACACAATATACCCTCTTCATAAATAGGTTCTCGATATGCTTCTGTAAAATGATTTAAATGAATGGCACAAATAGAAAACCCCTCCCGTTGATACAAAGCCAATTGCCCCAAGCTAGAGTTCCCTGTAGCGATATACAGCTTTTTATAAGAGGTTTTTTCAATTTGCGCTACTACACTGCGCAAAAATTTACGTCCCCAACCACGACGGTGGTAACGCTCGGCAATAGCTATATTTTTAATCTCTGCACAATTGGTATCTAATTCAGCAACGACACAAATACCAATACATTCATTCTCTACTTCCCAGGTATAAACCAATCCTTGAGCGAGATAGTCTTCGATCAATTCAAGAGAAGGATCAGCTAACAACAATAAATCATAATGTAGCGTGGTTACGTCATTTTTATCAATTTTCTTAAGGTGTTCCATTTCATCGTTAATTTCAAAAACCAAAAATAAGATTTATCTATAAAAAAACGCCTCATTTCTGAGGCGCTAATTAACTAACTACGCTATTTTTATTAAAAAAGATTTAATAGTTTTAATAATACGGACGCTTTTGCATAACCCGTTTGTTCATAAACCAGCGCACCATTTTTATCTAAAAAAAGTAAAGAGGGATAGACACCAGAAGCACTTAGGGTTTTAGCCAACTCATGAGTTCCTGAGCGCAATCCTTTTTTTTGAAACCGATACGTCTTTCCTGCAAAATCAACATTAGAAGCAGACTCCGCATTGAAAGAGATAAAATAAAAATCGGTATTGAGCTTTTCAATAACCTGCTGATTTAAAAACGTTTTCTTTTCCATCAATGCGCAGTAATTACACCAATCTGTATGTAAAAAAAACAATACAGGCTTGGGGTTTAGTTCCATCTTTAACTCTAAGTCTTCAAAAGAAATCGCCTGAGGCTGTGCTTTTAAAGAAAAGCTAAACCAAAAACTGATCAAAAAAAATAGTATAAATTTCATTTCTTTTTTTTAAAAAAGCGTATAACGAACACCTAAAAACCCTCGAATTCCCTGCATTGGTGTATAGCTATAATCATTGGGTTCGAAAATAACATCCGTACGTCCTGCTGGTGGATGAACACCATTTCCTGGTTCTCCATACGGATCCCACCATCTAGCAATCACATCACCTTTAGGCAGAGTGTTGAAAATATTTTTAGCACCTCCATAAATTTCCAAACCATTATCAAACGTTTTGGTAACCTGAACATTAGCCAACATGGTCCACGGAGAATATTCTGGTCGATAATCATCTTCCACCCTTGGCAAGCGCATCGGCCCCTTCCAATCTCCAGTAAGATCTGCTGAAAATCCATGCCCAAAATCATAACTAGCTAACACTGTACCTGACCATTTAGGAGCGTGATACAAATCATTTCGTTTGCCTTCTTCTTTGCGATAGACCTCCATAAAAGTTCCCCCAAACATCAAGCGCAATGGAAAATCAAAAGAAGCTTCTACATTCAATGAAACCCCTTGAGAAATAGCATGCCCGTCTAAATTATCATAGATTATCTTCGTTTGATCGGTATCGGTATCTGCATCAATTTTATTGGTGAAATACGTATAAAAACCAGTGATATCGAAATTAAATGCTCCGAAATTTGCAGGCACTTTCCACACATAATTTAAATTGGCATTATACGATTTCTCTGGATCTAATGCATCGCCGAAAACAACTTCTCTAGCGCCTGTTAAAGCACGATGATCTTCTGTAAACACATTTACCACCCGGAAACCGGTTCCTAAACTAGCACGCAAAGCATGATGAGGCGAAGGGGTGAATTTGTAGGCTAAACGCGGGGAATGTATGCCCTTATGCGTTTGATCATAATCAAATCGGTAGCCCATCAAAAGCTTGTGTTGTTTATTTAAAGTCCATTCGTCCTGAATAAAAACGCCTGGAATCGGCGTTTTCATCGGGTCATTCGCTATAAATCCAGTTTCATCATAAATACCTGTTCCCCGTGTATCATCATCATAATACGTGTATTTAAACGAGGTACCAACTAAAAAACTGTGATTTCGAATCTCTTTATCCCAATAGGCTTGTCCAAAAAGCACTTGTTGTTTTGCTTGATACGATTCTACGCCATAAAAAGAGTTTTGTTGATGCCAATTATAGGAAAATTGAGTGTAAATTTTTTCTGTAGTGGGTAATTGATACATTCCAATAGCCTCAAAGCGATTGGTAAAAATACTTTCTGCATAGACCTCTTCTCCCCCGCGATGTTGCTGTTTATTCCAATTGGTTTCTCCGCCCCAGCGATCTTCATAAACATAGCGCAACGCCAAACTTGCCACGCGGTCTTCAGGGCGATCCAAAGTCCATTTATTGAATAAGGAAACGCGATCTTGCAAGGTTACGTCTGTAAATCCATCCTTATTTTTATCCTTTCGTTCCCCGTATTTAAAGTAATTTATTCCCAACAAGCTGTTGGCTTTTTCACCTACTTTAAATTTAGTCGCCACATCTATATTGGTCTCCAACCAAGAAGTGGTAAAGGCATCAAAAGCCAAACTCGCCGCCTTTTTAGGATCTTTGGTTATTACATTAATAATACCGCCCATTGCCTCTGTTCCATAGAGCGAAGAAGCCGGTCCTTTAACAACTTCTACCCGTTCAATCATACTCGTAGGAATACCACTTAAACCGTACACCGAAGCTAAGGAAGATACAATTGGCATCCCGTCAATTAAAATCATCGTATATGGCCCTTCCATACCATTAATATGAATATCCCCCGTATTACAAACATTACAATTCAATTGAGGCTGCACCCCGTTTATCATCTGCACAGCATCAAAGAGATTAGGTGTCGGATTTTTTTGAAAGAATTTCGGAGTATAAATCTCAACAGGCACTGCCGATTCGGATTTTAATACTGGCTTTAAAGTTCCCGAGATTACAATTTCATCCAAAGCGTCCTCTTCTTTTAAATTAAAATCAATCAGAAGATCTTTTTCTGCCACCACTTCAATCCTTTTTTTAAATAAAGCGAAACCTACAAATTCAGCTTGGATTATGTATTTACCAGGCTTCACATGTTCAATAAGATAGTTACCCTCTTCATCAGCACTTGTCCCTATAGTAGTTCCTTCAATAATTACCGTGGCATACGGCAACTTTTTTCCTTTGCTCATGATAGAGCCTTGTATATTCTGAGCTTGGATTCCGTACGTCAGTAAGAAAGCAAACAAGAAAACAATTAGATTACGCATAACAAAATATTTTTGTTTGTTTTAAATTAATTTTAGACAAATCTAAATATTATTTATTTAATAAAAAAGAATGTAACTTTGTATTTCATAATAAAAAAAAAGTCATGCTAACCTATTCCGAAGAGAACTACCTAAAAACGATTTTTCATTTATCGTTAAATCAAAAAAAAGGGGTTACCACAAATGCTATTGCGGCTAGGATTGAGACCAAAGCCTCTTCCGTAACAGACATGATTAAGAAGTTAGATGACAAGAAGTTAGTGGAATACCAAAAATATCAGGGTGTTAAGCTGACAGAAGAAGGACTCATGGCTGCAAAAATGATTGTAAGAAAACATCGTTTGTGGGAAGTTTTCTTAGTGGAAAAACTAGGCTTTTCTTGGGATGAAGTACATGATGTAGCGGAAGAACTAGAACACATCAAATCTGAAAAGCTCATCAACAAATTAGATGCATATTTAGAATACCCAACAGAAGATCCACATGGAGATCCAATTCCAAATGCAAAAGGGGAAATAAAAAATGTTGAGAAACAATTATTGTCAGAGCTAAAACCAAACAAATCGAGCATCTGTGTAGGCGTTAAAGATTCTTCTACCGACTTTTTACAATATTTAGACAAACAGAAAATTGCCTTAGGAAGTAAAATAGAAATTAAAGACATCGAAACCTTTGATCAGTCTTACACGATTGTTGTCGATGGGCACGAAATGACTATTTCTAAAAAAATAGCGAGTAATCTTTTTGTAAAAACGAAATAAAAAAAGCCTGTCTTTTCAGACAAGCTCCCTTTTATAAAAATATTTTCGGACTAATAAACCAACGTACTTACCAATTCCAAATCGGTAAAATTAGAACCAGACCACTTGTATTGAGAGACCCTATTTTCACCAAAAGCAAATAAGGTTTCGTTGTAAATAACGACATCCTTAAACGTATGCGGAACGGATTTCAGGAACCTCGTGTCTTCAGGATTCGTGATGTCAAAAATCTTCAATTCATCATCACAAACCACTAAATAATCGCCATACAGCGCCAAGCCTCTAGGCATTACAAGCTGCTTACTGGCAATCTGTACAGGTTTAGCTGGATTGGCGATATCATAGATAAGTAAGACATTTCTAGTATTGCCACAGAACCCGTTGGAATGTAATGTTACATAAGCATGGGTAGCGTTCGCTACAACGGGATCACAAGCTCTAAAGTGTTGAGCCATCGAAAGTAACTTCGGGCTTTCTGGAACCGTTATATCATAAATGTATAAAGCTTCCATAGATCCTACAAACAGATACGCGCCAAAAGAGAATAACGTTTCAATATTGAAGCCTACATAAGTACCTCCCACCTTAGTAGGATTAGAAGCATTCACAACAGAGAAAACATTCAAATTTTGATGATCTACAACATAGAGATAATCGCCTTTAAGAACAAAGGTAGCCAAAGAACCTCCTTTGCCATCCTGTCCTTCCGGACCGTTAGAATTATTTGACGAACCATTATCGCTACTACATCCCATACACATTGCCAATGCAATTAGTACTGGGGCTACTATTTTTATAAACTGTCTCATCTTTTCTTCCAATCTACAATTACACTATCCTCTTCCAAAAAAGTAGGCCCTCCTAATGGCGGAACTTTTGTTGGAAAAACAGCTCTAACTCTTTTTAATATAGAGACTTTTTGGGTTTCAATATCTAATGTAAAAGCGACCAAGTCAACCGCTTGATTTACATAAAACACATTCCCGCGAATCGCTAAATCAGTAGCTCCCGGTAAATTTAAAAAAGCCACTTCAACTGGATATTGAGGCTGCCTGTTATCATAGATATGAAATCCTGTGTTTTCATCGCCAATAAACATCCACTGTTCTTTCAAATAAATTTTTCCAGCGCGATCCATCGCTTGTTTCGGTAAAACTTTGATCGATTTTTCAAGATCACTTCTTGACATCACCACAGGCGCATACGGACTTGAATAAACATAATCGTCTACACAATCTCCGGTAAGGCAGCAGGCGCTCATAAAAAAACAAAAAGACAATAATCCCGTTGTTTTTAAAAATGTTTTAAACTTCATAAAAATATTTTTGATAAATTTAAAAAAACAAATCAAATAATCAACATTATTTATATATTATTAAATTATTCTTACGATCAAAAATAACAGAGCTATGATTTTAACTTTACTCTTGCAAAAAACTTAACAAGTACAAGGTATACATAGCTGTGAAGTCCATAAAAGCAATAAAAACGCAAGAGGTACATCCATAAAAAAAGCCCTCTAATCATAGAAGGCTCTTGTATATTATGAAATCGGTGATTTCGAATATGCTTTATTTAATCTACCGTAAAGCTTACTTTACTAGTCACTTGAGGAACGTCAAGAACATTAACATTTATAGAAGCTTTGATTTGTTTCTGACTATATTTAATATCTGCCGTACCGCGCTTCACTTTATAATACCCCGTTTCTCCTTTGCAATAACAGAATCTTCCAAAAATCATTTTTACATCTTGAAGATTTATATGTTCCAAAAGCAAGCGTTGACGCGCTTTAGGAACCTCAAAGATAATTTCTTCTCTATAAAAACCGTCCATCAAAACATCGTCGGTATGTTTTTTATACGTGTAAATTACGACATCCGTGTTTTCAGAGGGCAACAGCTCATAAAAAACCTCTCCTCTATTACCTTCTTCTACAGGCGCTACAGATAAGGAAACATT
>JASLDM010000158.1 GCA_030151565.1 Flavobacterium sp.
TAAACGTTTCGTGCCCTCGGGGCTAGACGACTAGAGGCGAAGCCGATTTGACAGGGCTAAAGATTAGTTATTTTAGACAGTTTTTATTTATTTTTTAAAATGTAAAAGTAATAGTCAATCTCAAAAGGGAAGCTTAAAGTTATTTTTTCTGTTTCAATTAAAATAGTGTTTTCAATTGCATTAAAAGAACTTCTTATGTTGTCTTTCCAGTTATCGTTTTTCGAAATATATCTTGATAAATTAGAAGAAATCGCCCATTTATCATCGAATGCTTTTTTTTCTTTTTTGTTCCAATCTGATATTATTAGGATAAATAAGTCACTTGATCTATATTCAAAGTCTTTTTTGATCACTTTCCAATAATTTAACATATTGTTATTGTCTCCAGAAAATTGATATTTAAACTCTATCTTATACGGATTTTTTGGACTTTCTTGATTGACAATAGATAAATCAACTCTACAGCCATTAATTCTAGGATGTTCGGCAAAAGCACGATGATTAATACAATTATTTGTAATTAGAAACTCATTTATTTGTTCTAAAATATAATTGCGAATATGATTTTCTTGTTTTAGATTATTATAATTATTATTGACTTTTATTAGATTTTTCTTAAAAGAATCAGAGTTAATAATATCTAAGATAATTTTATCGTATAATAATTCCATATCTAATCTTTTGAAGTAAGTTTTAAAAACCAACAAAGTAATCTAAATTTTCAATTTCGCATTTTATATCAGATTTTATATCATCTAATGACTGATGTGAATAATCCGTTGAACCTGCAAACATTCCTTTTGCCATATTTTATTTTCCTCTTGTTGATATATTATTGCTTATAACATTGTTTTTTTACGACCCGAGTAAAGCGAACGGATGAAATAAACAAAATACAGTATAGTCTCTAAAAACCACACCATCCGTATATTGTTTAATTTACCCCAAACATATCCAACATTTAAATAATAGTAATGCGGAAATCCGTAAACACCCCTTTATTTTGAGTAAGTTGCTGTTTATTTGATAAATTGAAGTACAAAAAAAAGTAGTAATCCTAAAATTACTGCTAGTATATCTTAAAGTTACACTCCGAAAAATCCATAATATTCGGTGAACCTAAAGGTTTTGTGCGCTCCGTACAAGACGACTAGAGACATAGCCGACAGAGCGGTGCTAAAGCTTAGTTATTATATGCAGTTTTTTGTTATTCTTTCTTTTATTGAGGCACCAATTCCTTTAAAAGTTACAATATGAAGATTTCCAATTTTATCTGTATGATGAATATTGAGTACAAACTCACAATCTTTTACATGTTTTTCTGTATTAGTTCTTGCAAAGATTTTTCTTGTAGTGTTCTTTTCCATAACATAAGGAATATGTTCATTATGTAAGATTAAACCTTCCGAAATTAATTCTAATTTTGTGAGTGTAGTTTTTTCTCCAATATTTTCAATATCTAAATGCCACTCACCATCATAACCTTGATAGCCTCCTCCAGTTTGTTTAATGTCAGGTCTTACAGATAAGTTTAATTTTTGATTTTCAATATTTTTTAAACTTGTTAATGATGAAACAATTTTTGTAAGTTCATCAATCTGAGCTTGTTTATCTTTGTCACGACTAAATAAGTAAACAAAAGAACCAAAAGTCGCTACACTTCCTAACGCAGCAATTATTTCAAAAATTAGTTTTGTCCTTCTCTCATTAGAATTATTTTTAGTAGCAACATTATCATATTTTATAGTATCGTTGATTTTACCAATTTTTATATCATTTTTTAATGAATCTGAAGTTTTTTGATCTATTTTGGATGTTTTTAACTGACTATTATTTACAACGGGTGTATCAATTTTTTGTGCAACACTAATAATAGGAAAAATAGGTAAGATTAATAGTAGTAGTTTTTTCATAAAATTGCGTATAACGGTTTGCATATTTGCGAAGGTGTGGTTTCTATACCAAAAGCATAGGCTAAAGACCTATCATTATTCTATAACAGAACTTTGAGTTAAGCCTTTAGCCACACTTTTGCAAATATGTTGTTGGTGGAAGTGGTTATTGCAAATCTTCTTCCATTATCTCAAAAACAAACTTACTGTAATGATCTCTACTTTCTACTAATTTCCAATAATTACGGTCTTGCGTTTTAAAAATGCTTTTACCTATATCATTCGGATAATAAGTTTTTCTTACAAAATTTTCTACTTTAACTTGAATAGAATCATAAATAGAATAAGTAATTGCATTACCGCCCCAATCACAAATGCTTAATTCGCTAAAAGCTGAATTAGGCAATATGTTAACATTACGAGAAGATAAACCATCTTCAAATGAAATGATTTCTAATGTATTATTTGTTTTATTTTCAATAAGATAATCTACGCAATCATCTTGTACGCATGAACTTAATGCCAAGACAACCAATATTATAAGCTTTTTCATAATTATCAATATTAGTTATAAAAATATGCATTAAACAAGTCGTTTACGGCTTGTTGCTGATTGTTTCCATTATTTTGTAACAGCCTGTTTCTAAAACCTTGAACGGTTTCCACACCTGGTCTCAAAGCTCCAAAAATTTGTTCAACTGTATAACCATTTACATTATCAGTAAATCCAGGTCTAACAACATCGGCATTATTGTCTATCAAATCGTGAACAATACCAACAGGGATCCAGCCTTCCATATTAATAATTACACCATTTACTCGATTTCTAACAATATCACTATTATTTGGTCTATTTACAGGCGTAAAATCTTCTAATGCAACTGGTCTAATAATTGGATTATTGTTGTTATTCCCAAAATGTTGTAAAGTAAGAAAGTAACCATAATAATAACCCCACATTTCGCCAACGGCGACTACACCATTGTTCATGCCGTGTCCATCACCATAAGCTCCATATGTAATAATATAATTGATATATTTAATCCAGTAGCCACTACCTACTTGTTTAAAATGCGAAGCGTGAGCTAATTCGTGAAAGGTAACTTCAAAAACTCTTGCCGTTCCTTGAGAAGGTGCTGCTTTTATAATAACATCTGGCAAGATTAACTTGGCTAAAATCCAAATTTTATTAGCGGTTATTGTTAAGCCATTTGCTTTTGATAGGAACGTAACAAGTTGTGAGTTTGTTGTAAAACCAATTAAGCCCCAAACTCTCCTAAGCATTGGTGCAGAACTTGAGCCAGTAGCATCTTGTGCAACTATTCTTAAATTAGAATGTGGTGTTCCAACTCCAAATTGATTGCAATAGTTGAAATAATTTACTGTTGCATTGTTTACTGTTGAAAAACGCCAACCCTTTGAATTTGTAAAAAATGTGATACTATGACCAGCAGAGCTATGTTTACCACCACTATATCTGCCAGAAGTAACACTAATGATTGAAGGCCAAATTTTAAAACCACGAGAATTTTTAAAAACTACCTCGTAATTTACATCTCTTCTAAAAGTATTATCTACACTGTAAAATCCATTGTTATCTGTGTAACCTTTACCCCATTTAAACCATCTTCTTGTTTTTACTTTAACTCCAATTACAGGGTCAATTGCACCAGTTGTAGTATTCTGAACTCTAATGTGTCCCTGTGGTCTTCTTTTTGATCTTCGCATTTGTATATCAGAACCTTGAACTTCACTCTGTTCTAAATTACCAGTTAATCGTAAAGATTCATCTTCTAGTTCTTCTAAAAATGAAGCTGTAAACTTGCTTGACAATGAATTGTTTTTACGTTCAAAAATTCCGTCTTCTTCATCATCTTCTAATTCGGGTAAAAACAATTCTTCAATAATTTCAAATCTTGTATCTGTCGGCATTTTATAACTAACAGGAACAGAAGTATAAAGCCAGTAACCTTCTTCTTTTAGTGTGTTTTCGTCAATTTCTAGATCACCTTCTTTGACTATTTCATAGTCTAATGGTAAAATTGAAAAGTTTAAGGAATCGGCTTCAAGTTTTTCAAGTTGGTCGGCATTTTCAATAAAGAACTTTACATACAAATCGGTTACTTTAACGTCATCCACGTTTGCGTTTATATCTAAACCATTTTTTTGATTTTTCTCCTTTAAACTATTAAATGCCTTACGCATATTTGGTACAGAATATGGGTTTTCTAATTTCTTGCCAAGAAAACTATTTAACCCATCGCTTACTTTTTCATCAGGAACGTTGTACAAATTATCCTGTTGACAAGAGATGAAAAATATTAGTCCGAAGACAACCATTACAAACCGTTTAATAATTGTTTTTGTCATAATTGTATTTATCTAGAGTTAATATTTAAGCGTTTAGTTTTTCTACCATTTCCACCAACATTGTTTTTTCATGACCCGAGCAAAGCGAACGGATGAAATAAATAAAACACGGTGTAGTTTCGTAAAACACCACCTATATACGTATTTCGTAAAATTTGTTACTAATATAATTAGTTTTTTGTAAATTAGATACTTAGTTAATTATTTTCTTGGATATCGAAATAAAATACGTTAAATTAATTCTACATATGTATGGATAGCGAAACTGGATATCCAAATACAGTATAGTCTCTTAAAACTCCACCTATATCCGTATTTCGTTTAATTTACCCCAAACATATCCAACAATTAAATAATAGTAATGCGGAAATCCGTAAAGCTCTCTATATTTTGAGTAAGTGCTTTATTTAAATAAGTAAAGATGACATAATGTAGGAGAAGGAAGAGGGGATATGTGTAAAATACAAACGCCTTTTGAGATCAATTCAAAAGGCGTTTGTTATATTTTAAAAGGAATAGTATTTATTTTCTTAACAGGAAATTTTTAGTAATTTTTTTCATTTAAGTATTCCTTTATTTCAAAGCTAAATTCAAATAATTTTTTGATTTATGTATTGTCATTTTTTTCAAGTTTACTTATCGTTTCTTTAGTAAATAACGGGTCATCGAAAAATTCTTTTAAGGAAATATTTAGAACTTTACATAATTGTGAGATAGTGTAAATTGTTAATCCTCTGTCATTTTTAAGATTAGTCCATCGATTTATTGCTTGTCTATCTTTTAATGAAATGTTAGCTAATTCATTTTGTTTTAAATTTTTAGCTGACAAAATAATATTAAAACGTCTTTTAATATTATTTTTTAATTCGATATCTTCCTCAGTTAGCTTTGCCATATAGCAATAATAACTTAAAATGAAAAATAACAAGTAATCCATTTGGTTTACAAATTAACTATTTATATATTTGTTTCAAATAATACAGATATTCTGTATTTTTGCAATACTTTATATAGAAAATATTAAGCTATTGCTTAGAATCTCGAACTGAAAACTGGTAATTAAAGCAACGAGATGATAAGTAAATTTGCTCACGACCTAGGCGTGGGCTCACTTATCTTATCTGTTGCGCGGTATACCAGTACCACAGTTCGGATATTAAGGGTGAGCCCACAGCTAGGTTGTTTTGTTTTATACACTTCCTAAATTGGTTCCCTACTTTTGACATGATAACGTTGTTGTTTATGATAAGCAGCATACGATGAACTACTACCACGGTCTGTGCAATTTTTGTCTCCCAAACGCACAAAGTGGTATTTTAAAGTATTAGGTAATCTGCCCTATGGGGTTTCTCAATAGGGGGTACTTACTACTTTCAAAAAACAGAATGGCATGCCTTGCGCAGGGTGTACAGCTGTTTTTTGTATTGGATTGTAATCGATTAAAATCGAAAGTTTTATTAAATATTGCCAGGGTCGTTTTTAACCAAAAAAGCGCTCACGGAGCTGTTATGCCTTGGCATTACGCCTTGCAATAGGATATTATAATCGCTACTGTAGCCTTTAGATGATAGATAAACAGGAGTTTATAGCTCATTTAAAAGCTATGTAAAAACCGTTTTTAACTTATTATAAAAAGAATTGCCTATGAGAAGAACCTGTCGAAGCTGCTTTGTATCACATATTTATATTTATTTTTTCAAGACATACAAAGTTGCTTCCCCAAGGCCAGTCCGCCAAGTGTACATGTGCCCGTCATAAGCA
>JASLDM010000097.1 GCA_030151565.1 Flavobacterium sp.
ACAAAGCATTAACGGAATAGCTCCTAAACCTGATTTTTGTAGCGTTTCTGCACCTTCAATAGCAAATATAAGTCCGAGGTTTGTCCAGTTAAAATAAGCTACAAATTGCGCTGCGAAAAACACCAATACAATATAAGACCCTAGGGTTTCCATTGCTTTTGACATTCCTTTCATCACATCAGAGTCATTCTTAAATGTTTTAGCGCCAATTCCGTAGGCAATACCTGCAAATGCAGAGCCAAGGAAAATAAAAGCAACAATTCCAGACATAAAAGGAGATTTTAGAATCGCTCCTTCATCGCCTCTCAAATAACCGTCATAAGGAATCAATCCTCCTAAGATAAAAGCGGTGAATAGAAGCGAAGCAAAAAGAGCATATTTCAACCCTTTCTTTTCAGCGGCATCCAAAGGTTCTATGCTGATGGCTTTTTCTTCTCCTTCGTAAGCTCCAAGTCTTGGAATGACAATTTTTTCCGTTACCCAAGTACCTAAAATAGCGATTAAAAAAGTAGACACAAACATAAAGTAGTAGTTACTCGCAGGGTTAACCACGTAGTCTGCAACTAAAATACGGGCAGCTTCTTCTGATAAACCAGCTAATAACGGATCAATTGTACCCAGTAATAAATTGGCACTATATCCACCAGAAACCCCTGCAAAAGCAGCTGCTAGTCCAGCTATAGGATGACGTCCGGCTGCTAAGAAAATAACGGCAGCGAGTGGAACAAGCAATACATAACCTACTTCACTTGCTGTATTGGAGATAATACCTGCAAATACAATTACAAAGGTCAGTAGTTTTTTAGGAGAAGAAAGTACAATCTTTTTCAAGACTGTTCCAATTAATCCAGATCCTTCAGCAATTCCAATCCCTAATAAAGAAACCAATACAGTACCTAATGGGGCAAAATTGGTGAAGTTTGTAACCATTTTACTCAAGATCAAATGCAGTCCTTCTGCCGAGAGTAAATTGAATGATTTAATTTCTTCTTGTGTGCCGGGATGTATAACCGATAGATCGAAAAAGCTAGCGATCCAAGAGGCGATTACCACCAATACGGCAAAACTAGCAAAAAGAGTCGCAGGGTGAGGAAGCATATTTCCAATGCGCTCTACTGTCGATAGAAACCGATCGACTAAAGATTTTTTTGTTTTTGTGCTCATTGTTCTATAATTGAAGGCGCAAGATAGTGTATCTAGGGCAAATGCTAAAAAAATGTTTAAAACCTCTTAAAACTTATAGAATGTTATTGCACAAATCATTCACCGAAATTGTCATTATGAATAGAAGTACAATGGGGAGCAATGCTTTTGTAAATAAAAAACGCGATACTTGAAGTACCGCGTTTCATATATTATTTTTTGTAGAATGGCTTGGCTTCCTTGTAAAAGAAATCACTGAAATTACCGCCTTTTTCAAGCTGAATAATATCTACAAAGTCATCTCCTTTTAGGTGTTTTTGCGTTGTCTCCGAAATTTGTTTTGCAATTGATTCAAAATTAGTTCCTTTGCTTTCAACAGCAAAAATATAGTGTGGCTTGGAATCGGTTACCGGATTGTAAACCCAACCTAAATAGGCAGCACTGATTGCGGCATTTGCTTTTAGTTCTGGAACTAATGCTTCCAATAATGCAGTAGGTATTTCTTTTGGATGCCCAATTAAAACATCCATTTTGGCATTGGCAACTGTTTTGTTTTGCAAACTATTAAAGATAGAACCATTCAACATTTCCGATATTTCTAAAGGGATCAATTCTTTGTACACTTTTGAAAATGGATTGACGATAATTGGTTCTCCAACCACCATTTCTAAAAAGGCACGCCCTTTTACCTTGATGTAATTCATATCTTCGGTTATCGCATTGTGATCGTAAATGCGGTCAGGATGCGTGAAAACCGGTATTATGTTGTTTGGAAGTACTACAATTGGTGTCTCTTCAAAAGAATTAAACCCTTTTTTGTTGTCAACCAAAACGTAAATATCATCTTTTAGAAATCTCTTGTAAAATTCTTCTCGGTATTCTGGAGCATTTCCTGCTTTTTCAATGACTTCTGCTAGGGGGAGGTTTTTTAGAATATTCTTTTTAGGAGTCTGTTTATTATTGAAATTATATACTGCCATTATTTTTTAACTTTAGGTCAAATGTAATGTATATATCGGATGATGACAAAACATTAATGGATAAAAAGCATTTTACAAATAGCTGTCTTATACCTTGTCTTTTTTTAAGAGCTTTGCACATTGGGCTATCTGGTCTGCAACGCATAGCAGCAATAAGATAGTATCAGCTATAAAAGTTGACGACTATCCAAAAAATCTGCTTAAGCTTACTTTTTTTTTACTTCATTTCATCCTAGTACTGTTTTAGTTAGTACTGCTTTTTTAACGCTGCCTGAATTTGAATCGGATACAAAAGTTACGGACTACGGAAAAAGCTTAGTCAATCCAAAACGGAAGTGTTTAATTTTGGCACTAAAGGATTCTGCAGAGGTATTCGTAAAACATTTCTTGGCTGTTTATTTTATAGCTACAGCTATTTCAAGTGTACGCTTTTTTGCTTTGACTCTGCTCCTTTAGACAAGCAAACTCCGGCTATCGGTAGTTTTTCTGTTGTATTCTCGGTATCAACGGGTCAATCTTTGGCGTGTGGTGCATTTATTTTTTAAGAACTCCCAAAGGACAGTGGTCTTATGTGTTGCTATATAAATCCCTGTCCAACTTTTAGGCTTGATCCTTAAGACACTAGATTAACGTGGAATGGGTTTGGATAAAATTTGATAGTTTATCAAGGTTAATCCTATTGTTTTCCATATCTTTAACATATCGTTTAGAAATATAATAAATCAAAAAGATCGTATGAAAAAGCGAATAGGAACTTTATTAATCACTTTGATGGGGCTATTTGCTCAAGCGCAAAGTGCTGATGAGTATAATGGTGGATATACCATTAAATTTAATGAAGATGGCTCAAAGTCGATGCGAGCTATTTTGTTTGGTCAAATGCAATTTCAGGATTATGAAGGGCATCACAGCAACGATGGTTTTGCCATTCGGAGAGCCCGTGTAATTATGTATTCACAACTTAATGACCGTTTGTTTATTCTCACCCATTTTGGTCTGAATAATTTAAGGTCTGGAGATTTAACCCCTACAGGTAAATCAACATCCAATGCATTTGCTTTGCACGAATTGGTTGTTCAATACAGTTTAACCAAGAACTTTCAAATGGGAGCTGGATTGCATTATTGGAATGGTATATCGAGAATTAACAGTTCGAGTTCCTTAACCTTAATGACGCTAGACATCAACAGAGCTTCTAATTCGAGTTTGGGCTTGAGTGACCAACTGGGAATGCATTTGGGAGTATATGGGAAAGGAAAAATAGGTAAACTGTCTTACCGATTGGCTTTAAACGATGCTTCTGTAACCTCTTTGGACGGCAATAGAGAAACCGTTTTACAAAATCAGCAGGAAGCTTATTTGGGAAAAGCCCTTGCAGATAAAGGACGCTATAATGTGGCGGGATATTTAGATTACAAGTTTTTTGATGGGGAGTCTGATTTGTTGGCTTACCAAGCTGGAACTTATTTAGGAGCCAAACGCGTATTGAATGTTGGAGCAGGTTTTTTCCATCATCCCAACGCGATTGCCAAACAAGTAAATGATGTATTGCAGACAAAAGCAGCTAGTCATTTAGGGGTAGATGTTTTTTATGACGCGCCAATTGGTGCCAATAATGGAGCATTGACAGCCTATGGTTTGTATCAATATTCTAAAATGGGAGATCGTTATCTATCAGGCAACGTAGTAGGAGATGGGAATCAATTTTATGGGCACGTAGGGTATTTAATTCCAAAACAGATCAGCGAGCCTAAAGAAATGTATTCAAATAGAGTACAACCTTATGTTGCTTATTCGCATCGAGATTTTAAAGCTTTAGACAAGGCTGCTAGCGAACTTCGATTGGGTGCGAATTGGTATTTTAAAGGACAAAATGCCAAATTAACGGTAGAATATCAAAAAGCATTTGATCAAGTTCATACAAAAGATGAAAGCTTTGTGGTTCAAGCAATGATTTTCTTGTAGAACCTGACTTTTCAAAGAAGATTTAATGTTTAAAAACCGCTAAGATTGCCTTGAGAACACGGTATTGAAACAAATAAGTGTAAAAATATTCTTATTTAATTTAATATAATTAAGTCAAATATTTTTTTTAATGCCTTTTACATTGATTAAGTGTTAAAGAATCGTAGGTTTTTATTCGTTTTTGAAATCTTAATTTTTTGTGTAAATTGCCAACTAAACAATTTTGAAAGATAGTAATAAAATGATGGAAGCTAAGACCCCTTATGTGCCTCAAAACAAAGTCCGTATTGTTACGGCTGCCGCTTTGTTTGATGGACACGATGCCGCGATAAACATCATGCGCAGAATTATTCAAGCAACGGGCTGTGAAGTAATTCACTTAGGACATGATAAGAGTGTAGAAGAAGTTGTCAATACCGCTATACAAGAAGATGCCAATGCTATTGCCATGACATCTTACCAAGGAGGACATAACGAATACTTTAAATTTATGTACGATCTGCTTCAAGAAAAAGGAGCAGGACATATTCGTATCGTAGGTGGAGGTGGAGGAGTAATTCTACCTTCAGAGATTAAAGAGTTAATGGACTACGGTATTACACGTTTGTACTCTCCAGATGATGGACGTGAAATGGGCTTACAAGGGATGATTAACGATATGGTTTCTAAGGCTGATTATCCTACTATGGATTTGCAATTGCCAGCAGGAAAAGATGTCTATCAATCCTTAGCAGATAAAGATATTACCACAATTTCTCGTTTGATTTCATTGGCTGAAAACAGAGAAGAAGATTTCTTAAAAATCTTCAAGTTCGATCCTGAAAAGCATAAGAATTCGCCTATATTAGGAATCACTGGAACAGGTGGAGCCGGAAAATCATCTATGGTTGATGAACTGGTTCGTCGTTTTTTAATTGATTTTCCAGAAAAAACAATTGCCTTAATTTCAGTAGATCCATCAAAACGTAAAACAGGAGGTGCTTTATTAGGAGATCGTATCCGTATGAACTCGATTAACAATCCTCGTGTATATATGCGTTCCTTAGCAACGCGCCAGTCCAACTTAGCTTTGTCTAAATATGTAGAGGAAGCGGTACAAGTTTTACAGGCGGCTAACTATGATTTGATTATTTTAGAAACTTCAGGTATTGGTCAATCAGATACCGAGATTCTAGATCATTCAGATGCATCGCTATACATTATGACACCTGAATTTGGTGCTGCTACACAATTAGAGAAAATCGATATGTTGGATTTTGCTGATATTGTAGCGATTAATAAATTTGATAAGCGAGGAGCATTAGATGCGATTAGAGATGTTAAAAAACAATACCAACGCAACCATAACTTATGGGATGTGAATCCGGACGAAATGCCGGTATTTGGAACTATCGCATCACAATTCAACGATCCTGGAACCAATGCTTTGTATAAAGCAATTATGGATAAGGTAGTTGAGAAAACAGGTGCTGACTTACATTCAGACTTCACCATTACAAAAGAAATGAGTGAGAAAATCTATGTAATTCCACCAAGTAGAGTGCGTTATTTATCTGAAATTGCTGAAAATAACCGTGGTTATGATGGTCGTGTTTTGGCTCAGAAAGAAGTTGCACAAAAACTTTACGGTATTTTTAAAACGATACAATCTGTTGCTGGAAAGTTACCTTCTATAGATAAATCGGGAATCATTGATGAAAGTATTGCTTCTAAAGATGCAGATACACAAGAGTTCTTAAACTTACTTGTTAAGGAATTTGACCGTGTGAAAATGGACCTAGATCCATACAACTGGGAAGTAATTTTGACGTGGGATGAAAAAGTAAACAAATACAAAAACCCTGTTTATTCTTTTAAAGTACGCGATAAAGAAATCAAGATTGAAACGCATTCTGAGAGTTTATCACACTTACAGATTCCGAAAATAGCATTGCCTAAGTATGAAGCTTGGGGAGATATCTTACGTTGGACTTTACAAGAAAACGTACCAGGAGAGTTTCCTTTTACTTCAGGTCTATATCCGTTCAAACGCGAAGGAGAAGATCCAACACGTATGTTTGCAGGAGAAGGTGGTCCTGAGCGTACCAACAGACGTTTTCACTACGTGTCGTTGGGAATGCCGGCAAAACGTTTATCTACTGCATTTGACTCGGTAACTTTATATGGAAATGATCCCGGTCACCGACCTGATATTTATGGTAAAATTGGAAACGCAGGTGTATCTATCTGCTGTTTGGATGACGCCAAAAAACTATATTCTGGATTTGACTTAGCACACCCATTAACATCGGTTTCTATGACTATTAATGGTCCGGCACCTATGTTGTTAGGTTTCTTTATGAATGCAGCCATTGACCAACAATGTGAAGTATACATTAAAGAAAATGAGCTAGAAGCAGAGGTAGAAGCTAAAATAAAAGCCATCTATGCTGAAAAAGGAATTGAAAGACCTCGTTATAACGGAGAACTACCTGAAGGAAACGACGGCTTGGGATTGATGTTATTAGGGGTTACTGGAGATCAGGTTTTAGCTGCAGATGTGTATGCAGAAATTAAGAAAAATACGTTAGCTCAAGTACGTGGAACTGTTCAGGCGGATATTCTTAAAGAAGATCAAGCCCAAAACACCTGTATTTTCTCGACGGAGTTTGCACTTCGATTGATGGGTGACGTACAAGAATATTTCATTGAAAAGAACGTTAGAAACTTCTACTCGGTGTCTATTTCTGGGTATCATATTGCAGAAGCAGGCGCGAATCCTGTAACGCAATTGGCATTTACCTTAGCAAACGGATTTACCTATGTAGAGTATTATCTATCACGTGGTATGGATATCAATGCTTTTGGTCCAAACTTATCGTTCTTCTTCTCTAATGGAATCGATCCTGAATACTCTGTAATCGGACGTGTGGCTCGTAAAATTTGGGCAAAGGCACTTAAAGAGAAATACGGCGCGAATCCAAGAGCTCAGATGCTAAAATATCATATTCAAACATCGGGACGCTCGTTGCACGCACAAGAGATTGACTTTAATGATATTAGAACAACATTACAGGCTTTATACGCTATTTATGACAACTGTAACTCCCTGCATACCAATGCGTATGACGAAGCGATTACTACGCCTACAGAAGAATCTGTACGTCGTGCTATGGCTATTCAGTTGATTATCAATAAAGAGTTAGGTTTAGCTAAAAACGAAAACCCTATTCAAGGTTCTTTCATCATTGAAGAATTAACAGATTTGGTTGAAGAAGCAGTATTGTTAGAATTTGATCGTATTACCGAGCGTGGAGGTGTGTTAGGTGCTATGGAAACAATGTATCAACGTTCTAAAATTCAAGAAGAATCTTTGTATTATGAAACACTAAAACACACTGGAGAATTTCCAATCATTGGTGTAAATACCTTCTTGAGTTCTAAAGGATCACCTACAGTAGTTCCTGCAGAAGTAATTCGCGCAACAGAAGAGGAAAAGCAATTCCAGATTCAAACTAAAGAAAACTTAAATAAGGCGAATGAAAGTTTAGTAGCAGAACAAGTAGCTATTTTACAAGAAGTAGCTATCCAGAATGGCAATATTTTTGAAGCGATGATGGATGCTGCTAAAGTATGTACTTTAGGACAAATTACGGCGGCTTTATTTGAAGTTGGAGGACAATACAGACGTAATATGTAAACGCGTAAGCATTATTTAATAATACAAAAGCCTTGATCTATTGATGATCAAGGCTTTTTTTATAAACATTTACTAGACATTCGTTTTGATATAGCTATCGTTCAGCGACAAGCTTATTATCTAATAAAAGTAATTTGGTTCGTGTCTAATCTATTTTCGCCAGAATAACGGTAGCAGATAAGTTTACCCCCTTTTGCGATACTAAAGTCTAAACAACAAACATTATCTTTGAGAATGGCAGGTTTTTCCGTTTGAGAATAAGGCATCCAGTAATGACCAAAAAATACTGGTTTCTCTTCTTTTTTATAATAGTCTTTCGCTTTGAATTGAAAGGGCGTATCAGGAATACCCTCAATAGGATGTATACTCATAGTTCGATACGTCATCTCTTGAGGATTCTCCCACCATTTAATACGAAACTCCGTTCTTAAAATGCGATCTTTATCTATAAAGGTCAAACCATCAGGCAGTGCAGCTTCTTTACCTTTCAATGTAAATTCAACAGCCAAATGAAGTGCGGTTCCTTCCGTACTTGATTCTTCCAATAAAGCATCAGTCAGGCAGTTATTATGCAAGTTGTTTTTAAGCACTTCAATTGCCTTGTCATCCCAACAAGCGTGTACCGCCCTGAAATGCTCGTTTTCAAAGAATAAGGGCAGTGTTTTAAACCATTCTATATACATTTTATACAATGCAGCATCTTGCATAAATGCCGCCATTGTAACGGCGTGTTGGTTAAAGTTTTTCTTGTTGTGTGGGCGTAGGTATTCTCCCTTAGTCGATTTTGTGTTGTAGCAAATAGCGTTGTATTCGTGGTTTCCCATCAATGCAATCGCTTGGTTGTTGTCCACCATTTTCTTAACAATATCCAGTACTTCAATTACATTGATACCTCTATCGATGTAATCGCCAACAAACAATACTTTTCTTTCTGGATGTTGAAAATAACCCTTCGTGGAAGTATATCCCAAAGCGGTTAGGAGCTGCTTCAGATCATTACTATGTCCGTGAATATCTCCAATAATATCAAAATTTGTAAATTCTTTCGGAATGTTGCTCATAATAAAATGGATTAGTGCTATTAAAAATACAACAATTTATTCAAATTAACGAGTATGGATGTGGGGGTATTTGGATTAAACTTGAAAGCAAAAAAAAAGCCACTCGGTAAAGAGTGGCTTTATAATTAATTTCCTTTTGCAAGTTCTTTCATTTCTTTTTCGATCATATCGTAGAATTGATCAATCTTGGGTAAAAGAACGATTCTTGTTCTTCTGTTTCTTGCTTTATTTTCAGCGCTGTCGTTATCAACTAATGGAACATATTGTCCACGTCCTGACGCTACTAATTGAGCTGGGTTTAAACCGAAATCACTTTGTAAAACTTGAACGATAGAAACCGCACGTTTAACACTCAAATCCCAGTTGTCTCTCATCATTGCATTTTTGATTGGCACATTATCAGTGTGTCCTTCAACCATTACTTCAAAGTCTGGTTTGCTCTTCGCAATTGCAGCAACTTTAGCTAACACTTTTTTAGCTTTATCGTTAACTTCATATCCAGCTGTTTTAAACAACAACTTATCAGCGATAGAGATGTAAACAACTCCTTTTTCTACGTTTACTTGGATATCTGGATCGTCAAAACCTACTTCTTTTTTCACGCTTCTAACTAAAGCTAAAGTCACAGAGTCTTTCTTTGTAATGGCATCTTGTAAGCGAGAGATTTTCAAATCTTTTTCTTTTAAGCTTTCCAAAGATTTCTCTAAGTTATCAGCTCCTTTAGAAGACAACATCGTCAAATTCCCCATGTTATTGATCAAATCGCTATTGTTCTTTTTAAGGAAGTCCAATTGTTGAGCCAAAGCATCTTTTTGGTTATTTAACGCGTCTTTTTCAACCAAAGCAGAGTTCAACTTAACAGTACAAGTGTTTAGTAAATCCTGAACTTCTTTGTTCTTTCCTTCTAATGCTGCAATTTTCTTTTGTGTTCCACATGAACTCAGTGAAATTGCTAAAACTGATAAACCTAAAAGTACTCTTTTCATGATTAAAATTTATTATTTGATTAAAATCTTTGACAAATCTAACAAATTGCCCTATATCTTGTTTGTTAAATTTATTTATTTTTTAGTTAAAAAAATAGAATTATAGGTCTGTTTCTTTTTAATAAAATATTGATAAACGATATTTTTAACATTATAATAATCAGACCTTTGCAAATCACTTCTTTTGATATAGAATCCACGTGCTCTTTTATAAAACCCAAAATGGGCACGAACTATAGCAAAACAATGCTTTGGCTTTCCTTGCAACATCAATCGCACACCAGCAATTCCATCCATACATAACCTCACAAAAAGCGTGCTAAACATCCCTTTTCGAGGCATATTTTTTAACATCATCAAAAGTGAATTCCTGAAATTCAAGTAGGTTTTTCTTGGATTGCCGTAAGCCAACGTAGCTCCTCCTAAATGATATACCGTAGATAAACCACAATAAAGTATCTTTTTTTCTTTATTGAAGGCACGCCAGCATAGGTCAATTTCTTCTTGATGGGCAAAAAAAGCAGTATCAAACCCTTGCAATTCCACAAAAGTTGCTTTTCTAATAAATAGGCAAGCGCCAGAAGCCCAAAATATAGACGCTATATCGGAATATTGTCTTTGGTCTTTTTCAATTGTTTCAAAAACGCGTCCTCTACAAAACGGAAAGCCATATTTGTCGATAAATCCACCAGCAGCACCAGCATATTCAAAGCTAGTTTTCTCTTTGTAATCCAATATTTTGGGTTGAACAATAGCGACATCCAATTGCGTTTCAAAAATGGATAGGATAGGAGCAAGCCACCCCGCTGTAACTTCAACATCCGAGTTTAATAAACAAATATATTCTTCGTCCACCTGTTCCAATGCTTTGTTATAGCCTTGTGCGTAGCCATAGTTTTGATCATTTACAATCAGCTTAACATCTGGATACGTCGCTTGTACGTATGCTATCGAATCATCTGTAGACGCATTATCTGTAACATAAATACGTGCCTCAGACGAATGGCTTACAACTGAGGGAAGAAACTGCTCTAAAAGCTGTTTCCCATTCCAGTTTAATATAACAACGGCTATTTTAGGTTTCATAAGCTTATAATTGGGTGTATTGGGGTAAATTTCTTAAAAAGTGATATCTTTGCATTTCGTAGTTCATTTGACAATAGTAGTGATCCAATCCATTTGTCAGGTATAGCAAATCTGCTTTAAGCGCCAAGTTATAGCGTGCAATTTGATCAAACGTTTGCTGTGTAATTTGGATGTGCGGTGCTTTACATTCAATTAATAGATGAATGTCGCCATTGGGTTTAAAAACCACCACATCATATCGCTTAATTAAGTCATTAATTTTAATTACTTTTTCAACGTTAATCAAGGAGATGGGATACCTCTTATTGTATATAAGATCGTGAACAACGTGTTGTCTGACCCATTCCTCAGGAGTGAGTTGAATAAATTTTTTTCGAATAACATCAAAAATAGCCAATTTATTTTCGTTATTTTTGAATCGGAAATCAAAAGTTGGGAAATTCAATTTTTGCATAATACAAAGGTATTTTTTCTATTGGTATAGAACAATTAAACTAAAACAATATTTTGGACGAGGTCATCAAAATAACGAAAGATATAAAAGCAGGAATTTTAGCTCCTGTTTATTTTTTTATGGGCGAAGAGCCTTATTATATCGATAAATTATCGGACTATATTGATCAAAATGTACTGACAGAAGATGAAAAAAGCTTCAATCAGATGGTTTTGTACGGTAGAGATGTAACGATGCAAGAGGTTATCTCTAATGCAAAACGCTTTCCTTTAATGGCCGATAAGCAGGTCATCATTGTCAAAGAAGCACAAGACTTGGTCAAGACCATCGATCAGTTAGAAAGCTATTTAGAGCAACCACAACCTTCTACTGTTTTGGTTTTCTGTTACAAATACAAAACACTAGACAAGCGTAAAAAAGTATACAAGTTATTACAGAAAAACGGTGTGCTCTTCGACAGTAAAAAACTGAGAGAATATCAAATCGAAGCGTGGCTAAAACGTATTGTTTCCGGTAAGGGATATCAAATCGAACCTAAAGCATCGGCCATGTTGGTTGAGTTTTTAGGAACTGATTTAGCTAAAATTGCCAATGAACTGGATAAGTTAACCATTGTAATTCCTAAGCAAAGTACCATTACTGCTGATATTGTTGAAAAGAATATCGGGATTAGTAAAGACTTCAATAACTTTGAGTTGATTAAGGCTATTGTAGATCGCAATCAATTGAATGCGTATAAAATTGTAAACTATTTTTCACAGAATCCTAAAAACAATCCATTGGTTTTAACCTTGGGATTGGTTTATTCCTATTTTTCCAAACTATTGCTTTATCACGGCTTGAAAGATAAATCTCCAGCTAATGCGGTTAAGAATCTCAAGATAAGTCAATATGGATTAAAGGATTATGAAATTGGTTTTAGAAATTATCCAATGCGAAAAGTAAGTCAGATTATTTCGGTTCTGAAAGACACCGATTTAAAGAGTAAAGGAGTGGGGGCTCAAGCAACCCCACAAGGTGATTTGCTTAAAGAAATGTTAGTAAAGATTTTTAATTAAAAATAAAAAAGATGGGGTTAAACAAAAATAAAATTCTCGGATGGGCAACTTTGATTATGATAGCGATGGGAATCATTTTAATCGCCTTGGGTGCTTTTAAATATTCAGAAATTGCAGGATGGGGATTCTCTGCTGTTGGAGTAGGATTTTTTGCAATCGCTTGGGTTTTCAATGCTCTGAAAGGGAGGGTTTAATACAAGTAAACAACAAAAAACGACCGTAGTTCTTTAATTACGGTCGTTTTTTGTTTTAAACACCAGCAAGAAGACTATCAAGCAGCACCTTCAACCTCGTGTATAGGCCACTGCGCAGTAGGCAGTAACACTACTTTTGGATCGGGAATAGCAGCCAAAATAGGTAAAGTGTTTTGCCTGTTTTATTTCTCATTTATAAAGTGTATTTTTGAACTTGTAATAGAAATAAAACCTTATTCTATTAAAAATGAATATTTAATTATAATACATATATGTCAGACGATAAAAAGGTCATTTTTTCGATGTCAAAGGTGAGTAAAACCTACTCATCGACAAATAAAACGGTTCTTAAAGATATTTATTTAAGCTTTTTCTATGGAGCTAAAATTGGTATTCTTGGTCTAAACGGTTCAGGTAAGTCTTCTTTGTTAAAGATTATTGCTGGAGTAGATAAAAACTACCAAGGTGATGTTGTTTTTGCACCTGGATATACGGTTGGATACTTAGAGCAAGAACCTCAATTAGACGAAACAAAAACGGTGATTGAAATCGTTAGAGAAGGAGCTTCAGAAATTGTAGCTATTCTAGATGAATTCAATCAAATCAATGATATGTTTGGTTTGCCAGAAGTTTATGAAGATGCAGACAAAATGCAAAAACTAATGGATCGCCAAGCAGATTTACAAGATAAAATTGATGCAGCAGGTGGTTGGGAACTTGATACCAAGTTAGCAATTGCTATGGATGCATTACGTACGCCAGAAGGAGATACGCCTATTAGCGTGTTATCTGGTGGAGAAAAAAGACGTGTGGCTTTATGTCGTTTGTTGTTGCAAAACCCAGACGTATTATTGTTAGATGAGCCTACCAACCACTTAGACGCGGAGTCTGTGCACTGGTTAGAGCAACACTTACAACAGTATCAAGGAACTGTAATTGCAGTAACCCACGACCGTTATTTCTTAGATAACGTAGCTGGATGGATTCTTGAATTAGACAGAGGTGAAGGTATTCCTTGGAAAGGAAACTATTCGTCTTGGTTAGATCAAAAATCGAAGCGTTTGGCTTTAGAAGAAAAAGTAGCTTCTAAGCGTCGTAAAAACTTAGAGCGTGAGTTGGACTGGGTACGTCAAGGTGCTAAAGGACGTCAAACCAAGCAGAAAGCGAGGTTACAGAATTACGACAAATTATTAAATGAAGACCAAAAACAATTAGAAGAGAAATTAGAGATCTACATCCCTAATGGACCGCGTTTAGGTACCAATGTAATTGAAGCGAAAAATGTTGCTAAAGCATTTGGAGATAAATTATTATATGATGATTTAAACTTTACATTACCACAAGCGGGTATTGTAGGTATTATTGGACCTAACGGTGCTGGTAAGTCTACTATCTTCCGTATGGTTATGGGAGAGCAAACACCAGACGGTGGTACATTCGACATTGGAGAAACCGTTAAGATTGCTTACGTAGACCAATCTCATAGTAATATTGATCCTGAGAAATCTATTTGGGAAAACTTCTGTGATGGTCAAGAATTGATTATGATGGGAGGTCGCCAAGTGAATTCACGTGCTTATTTAAGTCGTTTTAACTTTGGTGGATCTGATCAAAACAAGAAAGTAGCTACATTATCAGGAGGAGAGAGAAACCGCCTTCACTTAGCAATGACGTTAAAAGAAGAAGGTAACGTACTTTTACTGGATGAGCCTACGAACGACTTAGACGTAAATACGCTACGTGCTTTGGAA
>JASLDM010000102.1 GCA_030151565.1 Flavobacterium sp.
AAAGGAATATAACGATTGTCAAATCCATCAATATCTTGATCGTAATTATAGCTGCCATCTGCTTGTAACGGGGCTAAATAAGGGTTTGCATTTCTGGAATAGTTGGCTGGGTTCATACTCGCATCACGATCAGAAATGAAACTTTTTTTGTCGGATTGCGTTCCAAATAATGCAACTCCAACCTTTAATTTGTCGTGTAACTGGAAATTGTTTTTCAAGGTTAGGTTATAACGTTCAAAACCGGTTCCGATAGTGGCACCTTCTTCGTCGTAATAGCCTAATGAAAAGTAATAATCCGAAACGTCGCTTCCTCCAGAAAGACTTAAACCATACTGTTTGTTTATAGCAGTTTGGTATAATAAGTCTCCCCATTTGGTGTTCTGATTTCTTAATGCATTGATGGATTGTTGTGTTTCAGGGGTTAACGATTGGAAACCTCCATTTTGAAAGCTTTCTAATTCGCCGGATGCACTTAAAATACGCGCTACCGCACCTTTGTCAGATCGGAAATTAAGATCTGTACGGCCCGCTAACTGTAGTTCTAAATCTACTTTTTGAGATGAATCTAGTAAATTAAGTTTGGAGAAATTTGGCTTCTGAGTAACAAAAGTATTTGCGGTAAAGTTTACACGCATATTTCCTTTTTTTCCTTTTTTTGTTGTAATGGCAATAACTCCGTTTGCTGCTCTAGCACCATAAATTGCTGTTGCTGCTGCATCTTTCAAGATGGTAATATCTAAGATGTCATCCGGGTTTAGACCTGCAATTGAAAAGTTTTGTAACTGATCAATATTGTCTTTATCACTAAAATTCGGTACATCGTTTCCTTCCAATGGTAATCCGTCAATAACCCAAAGAGGATCTTGTGGACCGTTTAATGAAGCAGTACCACGTATACGAATTTTTGCAGGTCCACCAGGGGCTCCTGTTGGAGTAGTTACAGCAACACCCGCTATTTGACCAGTTAGCATTTGATCCACGCTCGCTACACCAACTTGCTGTATGTCTTCCATGCTTACTTGACCTACGGCAGACGTAAGTTTTCTTTTTTCAATAGTTTGGTAGCCTGTAATGACTACTTCGTTAAGCATGTCGTTATCTGTGCTTAAACTAACGACATAATGAGATTTGCCACTAAGCGGGATTACTTTTGACTCATATCCAATATAATTGACTACGATTGATTTAATGTTTGTAGGAATTTCTAAACTGAAATTTCCATCTATATCTGTCACGGTTCCAAAACTGGTACTTTGAATGATGCCTTTTTGCTCTGTTTCATTTGCAACAGTTTGCGACTCTACAATTACAGAGGCACCAGGTAAGCTGTATTTTTCTGCAGCATCTTGAACAAAACCTGTGATCACTCGTTTTTCCTGAGCAAAACCGTAGGAGAAAAAGAAAAGCGAAAATAAAAGAAGTGTTTTTTTCATTAGTTTGTTATTATAAATTTAAGGCCTCGTCAATACGGTTAATCAGATCAAGGTAATGTGCTTGTGTGGCGCTGTTTCCAGTGTTTTTTGCAGCTTGAGCCGTTGCTTTAACTTTTAGTAAAGCTGCTTTTTTCATACTTGTAACTTCCGAAACACGTTTCATAGCAGCGTAATTAATATTACGTAAGTAGTTTTCATTGTTTTGTGCTGCACATAATATAGGTGTGTTTAAAGTTGTTTCTACTTGTAGACCTTTTTTATTGGTTTTTTCAAAAAGTTTGTTTGTAGAAATAATCAATGCATCTACATAGTTTTTCTGAGTCATTCGCTCTAGAATGGAAAGTGTAGCGCCTTGCGTAGTTTTCTTGAATATTTTTGAATGGGTCTGTGTAAACAAATCTGTGGCAGTAAAGGTTTTGGCGCCTTTTAATTCAGATTGGATTAGTTCATTTTCCATTAACCTCAACAAGCGATCGTCTAAGAAAAGCTCATAAATAACAGTATATTGTAATTCACGAGCCAATGTATAAGGTGTATATTCATATGGGCCAACAGGTGAGTCTTTTAATGCATAAGTTTTGTTTAGCACTTCATTAAAAAACAACCATTTAGGGATTTCGAAAACTTGGTCTTCAAGGTAATTAAGTGCTTTTTTTTGCATTTCATATGGTACAGGCTCATAGGCATTTTGTCCATTTCCATATACTGCTTGATTCAGATAAATACCGCCTATATTTGCTAGAACATGTTTGTTGTACAACTGCCATTGACCGATAGTTCCAATATATAGTTTCCCTGCTTCGTAGTAATCTTCCCCTTCGTCATAAGTCCAAGTTAAAAGATTATTAACTACTCGTTTAAGGTTTTTAAGTCCGTATTCACTAGCGACAACAGCGTCATTTCCTAAGTCTTCAGATTGTGATCTCGGGTCAATAATGTCAAGATAACTCTGTTGTTCTCCATAAAAATAGAGTGGATCATCTTGATGATCTGTGATTAATTTGCGTAGAGCAGTTGTCTCTTCAGTACTAGTTGGATACCATCGATATCCCCATTCGATAGCGTATTTGTCATAAATTCCAATTTTTGGAGTTATTGCTGTTACACCATCTTCTGGTTGTGCAACATAATTGTATCGGGCATAATCCATAATAGAAGGAGCAGTTCCTCCCATTTTAGAAGTAAATGTTTTCGAGCGTAAAGAATCTACTGGAAAAGCAAATGAAGCTCCCATATTATGCTTTAAACCAAAAGTATGTCCTACTTCATGAGAGGAAACAAAACGGATAGCAGCAGCCATATGTTCATCTGTAAATTTATTACCTCTTGCTTTAGGATCGATTGGACCTGTTTGGATACGCATCCAACTTTGTAATGAAGTCATTACATTATGCCACCAAATAATGTCCGATTCAATAATTTCTCCACTTCTAGGATCTACTACCGCTGGTCCCATTGCATTGGCTTTAGGAGAGGCTACATAAGTAATCACTGAATAACGTACATCATCAATATCAAAATCCTTTTCATCATCTGTAGGTTCTTTTGCGATAATAGCGTCTTTAAAGCCTGCTTGTTCAAAAGCAACTTGCCAATCGTGTACACCATCAATAATAGCTTGGCGCCATTGTCTTGGTGTTGCGGGATCTATGTAATAGATGATTTGTTTTTTAGGAGTGACTAATTCTCCTTGTAGGTAGCGAGCTCGATCTTCTTCACGTGGTTCAAGGTTCCATTTGATAATGAATTCCTTCTCTTCCATAGCGTGCTGTTTATCGTTGAAAAACCAATGTTTTTCAGTAAAATAGCCAACTCTTTTATCTGCTATGCGTGGTTGCATTGGTTTCTCGGAAAGCAAAACAATATTGCTAGTAACCCCTAAAGTTACAGCCATATCGCTCCCGCCTTCGTTTACAGATGTAGTAAGCTGGGATTTTATGACTACGTTTTCAGGAAAACTCTTAACTTCTTCAATATAAGATAGGTTGCTTTTAATTGAAGTCGGTAAACCTAAATTAGATAAGACATCATTAAAGCTTTTTTGATTTCCGTCAAATACTTTATTTACTTTTAAGACTACCGCAGTGGAATCATTGTTGTATGTTTCAATATCGAAAACTTCAAGAATTGAAGCTGCAAAATTGTTTTTTACAGATTGACTTATTGCATCATCAACAGGAGATGTTACTCGTGGAATTAACGTTTTAACCCAAACCTTGTTTGCTATAGTGTCTTTTTCAAAACGAATGAGTTTGTTTTCGTAATTCATTCCTTTATTTGCTCCTGCTTCGTTGACTTGCATAGGAACTTGTGATAGTTTATTGACGATTAAAAAATCGCGGTGTAATAAACTATCAGGGATCTCAAAATACAGATCTGTTTTTACCTGAATGGTATTGAACATTCCTTTCTTGTAGGTTCCTTTTTTTAGGAGTTCGTCGTAATTTTTTGAGTTACTAGAACTAGAATCTTTGGGTGTTTCTACTGTTTTCTCATTCTTTTTTTTCTTTCCTTTTTTATATGCTTCAGCTGTAGGTGCTTGAAATGCAAACAAGAGGATTAGTAAAGCTTTGATACTTAGTTTTACCGTTTTTTTATTCATTCCTATGTTAAGTTATAGTTAATTTCGGTTTAAAGCTAAGGGCTTCTCTTTGCTTGATGAAATTTTTGGGAGTGAGTGGATTAAATAAAGGAGTGAGTGGCTATTTATTCTAAAATCAACGGTAGTTTACAGATGTAAAAACCTTCT
This sequence comes from Flavobacterium sp., assembly GCA_030151565.1. GTDB lineage: Bacteria > Bacteroidota > Bacteroidia > Flavobacteriales > Flavobacteriaceae > Flavobacterium. Next base: position 4,183 of record JASLDM010000102.1, read on the forward strand.
TTTTCTTCTGTTTTAAAAGAGGTAATACCATAAAAAGCATAGATTGTTTTCAAGTAGTTTAGCCCAAAATTTCCTTCTCCATAAACACGGTTTCGCTTTTGTAAATTGTTTAAAACCAGTACAGAATTGTTTGTAAAGCTTATATGAATATGCAGAGGAGCATCTGTTGTAGCTATATTATGCTTCAGTGCATTTTCAACTACAATTTGTAGCGCTAGATAAGGGATTTTATAGCCTAATGCTACGGGTTCAAAATCGTCAATTTTGTAGCCTAATGCGGAACCAAAACGTATTTTCTGAAGGCTTAAGTACTCTTTTATAAAGTTGAGTTCTTCGGAGAGTAAAACGCTGTTTTCAGTAGGAGGGTGTATGAAGTACCGATAGGTTTTTGATAGGTTTAAAGCAAACTGTTGAGCGTCCTCAGTATTTACTTTAATAAGCATATATAAAGAGTTTAGCGAATTAAATAAGAAGTGAGGGTTGATCTGTTTTTTTAGTTGATCTAATTCCACCAATGCTTTTTCTTTATGGAATTTTTCATTTTCAACGGCTAATATCTCTTTTTCCAAATAAGCTTTTTTAGTTGCTCGATTGAAGAGATAAAAGATGAAAGCAAGTAATATGATAGTTGTGATAAGTATCCAATAGGTGTTGTTTTTAATAGGTTTTATATTGTCATCAACGTTAATTTTAGGGAAATTGATGCTGATAAACCCATTGAGGTGGGCAGATTGAAAATGCTCTAAAAAGCGAAAAACTTCAATGTTTAAGTATTCAGAAAGTACTACAGGTGGATTTTTTAATTCTCCAACGGATAAGGTATCAACAGGGTTTACACTAGAAAAATCAAAGACATTTTTACCTATCATTTCAACTTCAGGATGGAATAAGCAAGTTCCGTCACGGTTAAAAATATAGGCATAGTTTGGCGTGTTTATATCTAATGTAGTGAGGTATAAATGAACCTGTTGCATATTAAGCGTGAAACCATAGTATCGCTTTGTGTCTTGGTCGGTTTTTAAAGTGTTAAATAGGATCCAATAAAGAGTTTTGCCTTCTTGTATAAAGGTGTATTTTAAGCCTTTGTTTTCAGCAGTTTCAATCGATGATATAAAAGTTGGAGTTACTTCTATATTAGGGGTGCCCCAGTTATATTGTGAAAGAGTATTCTCTGATGTAGACTCAAAAAACCAATTGTTTTTAGGTAATGCGGTTTTGGATTGCGTGCGATTCAGAGTTTGTAAAACTAGGTGTAAATCTGCTTGTGATGCACTGGAAAACAAGCGGTCGAGTACTTCTTGATGCGCTTCAATCTGTTCTAGTTCACGGTAAAGTTCACGGTATTTTTGATGAAAGTTTTTTACTGTGATGTAGCGGTAAGTATCTTCATTATTCTTGTTTATGGAAGCACTCAATATTAAAAGAGCGCCTAGGGTAATTCCGATAAAGGTGATGCTGATGAATAAAAAAGCTTTTCTGGGGATTGATTTTTTTGAGTAAAATGGCAATGCATTGAGTATTAGGCTGCGAAATTACAGCTTATATCAATAAATTAAATAAGGTTTACGAGTTTTAAGAAAACTTTGCAATCCAGGTTCCCAACTCTTACGGATAGCTTCTTCGGAGTATCCTTGTTCTATCTGATCTTGTAGCGTTTTTGTACCTGCTAACTTTATAAAGAAATTGTTAAAAAAGCCTTTTTGATTTTTACTGCTTTTGTATGCTTTTAGCAACCATTTAATTTCTAATTGAGTGACTTCAGGTATTTGCGAAAGATTTTCTCCAAAGCAAACTTTGCCCATATTCATAGGGCTTTTTGCTCCCGAATTTGGTTGTGGTGTAAATTGATAAGGCATATTTTGTAAATCTGGCCCTCCATATATTTGAAATTGTAGATCGGTTCCACGACCAGAGCTCACTGTTGTTCCTTCAAAAAAACACAAACTCGCATATAAGTTAATAGCTTGGTCATTAGGCAAGTTTGGAGATGGAGGTACTGGAAGTGAATAGTTTGTAATACGATTATAATTGGTACACGGAATTATGGTTAAGTTAGTTTGGATTCCCTGTGCCAGCCATTTTTCACCATTAATCATTTGTGCGTATTCTCCGGTTGTCATACCGTGTAATGTGGGAATAGGGTGCATACCTACAAAACTTTTGTTTTTTAATTCTAAAGTTGGCCCATCCACAATGTGAATATTTGGATTAGGACGGTCTAGTACAATTAAAGGAATGTTTTGTTCGGCACAAGCTTCCATAGCATAATGCAATGAAGAAATATAGGTGTAAAATCTGGCGCCAACATCTTGTAAGTCAAATAATAAAATGTCTATGTTTTCTAATTGTTGCTTGCTTGGTTTTTTGTTGTTTCCATAAAGAGACCAAATTGGTAAACCTGTTTTGGTGTCTTTTCCATTTTTGACAAGTTCTCCTGCGTCAGCAGTTCCTCTAAAACCGTGTTCAGGAGCATAAATTGCTGTTACAGAAATGCCTTTTTCAAGTAAAAAATCGACAATAGAAAGTTGCTGGTCGCCTATTTGAACAATTCCTGTTTGATTCGTTAAAACACCTACTTTCTTATCTTTGAGTAATGCTGCGTAGCGTTCAAATTGTGTAGCTCCTGTTAAAATAGGAGCATTGATACTTTCTGATTTAACTGTACTGGTTGTTTGTAAAGGTAGCGTTTGTGAATTTCCACAAGAAACCAATAGGGCAGCAAAGAATAAAACTGTATTTTTGAAACTTGATTTAGACCACATAGACATTGAAATTAGAATATTTTATAGCCAAACGACTAATTACTACTAAAAACTATAAAAGTAGTATTTCTGCTCCAATAATGAAAATCGCAATTGCTGCTATCGCGATTGGTATTATAATGATGTTGCTTTCGGTTTCAACAGGGTTGGGGTTGAAGTATAAAATTAGAGATAAAATTGCAGCTTTTAATGGACATATCGTTATCACTAATTATGATGCAAATGTTACCGATTTATCATTAGAGCCCATTTCAATTGATCAAGAGTTTTATCCGGAGTTTAAAACAGTTTCTGGAGTAAAACACATCCAACCATTCGCATCTAAAGCTGGGATTATACGTACAGAGGAGGCTTTTGAGGGGGTTGTTTATAAAGGGGTAGATTCCTTGTATAATTTATCGGAATTACAGGAATATCTCATTGAAGGACGTTTACCTCAATTAGGAAATTCTATGAGTAATGAAATACTGATATCTCAATTTGTAGCTTCGCGTTTAGGGTTTGAAGTAGGTGATAAGGTGACAATGCACTTTATGAAGGATACCGGAAATAAATTACCTCAAGTTAGGCAGTTTGATATAGCAGGGATTTACAACTCGGGGTTAGAAGAATTCGACGCTAATTTTGTTATAGGTGATTTAAAACAAATACAACGATTAAATCGTTGGCAGCCTGATCAAGTAGGTGGTTTTGAAGTTATTTTAAATAGTTTTGATGAGATTGAGGCTAAAGGAAATGAAATTTATTTAGAACTTCCTTCTACTTTAGATAGTCAAACTATTGTAGATAAATATGCGGCTATTTTTACTTGGATGCAGGTTTTTGATCTTAATATCGTTATTATTATAACTATTATGGTTGTGGTTGCTTCAATAAATATGATTGTTGCGTTATTAGTGCTTATTCTAGAACGAACCCAAATGATTGGTATTTTAAAAGCATTAGGAGCTACAAATTGGAGTATTCGAAAAATGTTTTTGTACAATGCGTTTTATCTGATTTTTAAGGGTTTGATTTATGGGAACATAATTGGAATAGGTCTCTTGCTTATACAAAAATACTTTGGAGTTATTCAATTAGATCCTTCTTCTTACCACGTAAAGGTCGCGCCCGTGTTGATTCGTTTTTCGGATGTTTTATTGCTTAATGTTGGCGTAATTGTGATTTCAATGTTAGTGCTTTTAATTCCATCAATTCTTATTACCAAAATCAGCCCAGTAAAAGCTATCCGTTTTGATTGATTCTAGAAGTAAAAGATTTTAAAGGTTACCAATGATATGTTAGAGTAACTCTTTTTTGATTGTCAATCAGTTTATCTGAATGAGTGATGGAGAATCCTACTTTTAGACAAAGCGCCAACGATGCGCGATTGTCTGCATACATACGAGCGATCAGACCATTGAAAGAAGTCTTTTTTTGAACATATGCTATAACTCCTAAAAGCAATTCAGTTCCTAAGCCTAGTCCCCAATAATTACGATGTAGTAGGTAGCCTAGTTCAGGATAATAGATGTTTTCGAGGTTTTGGTATAGACCAATCTCACCCATGCAAGTTTTGTCTGCTTTATGGATTACTTGATATCCCCCTAGCTGTTCAGTATACTTTTTAGTGTTGTTAGTAAAACGACATTGTAGATCGTCTAGAGTCCAGTCACGAATTGCATTAGGTATATAGCGTATACTGCTTTATCTTGGTAGTAAGTAAAGGAATTCTAGTTCCATTGCATTTAAAGAGGCTGTTTGTAGTCTTGGTGTTTCTAAAGACATGCAAGCTGAAAATAATAGTATCAATACATACGTATTGTTGGTTTATTGTAGGATAAATAAGGAAAGTTGTGCATAGTTTATAAAGAATTTTTCAGTATTTTGACTGTTTCTTAATTCAATTATAGTGTTATATTTGTATTCCTTGACAGCTAACGTATTTTGAGATAAGTAAGGCTGCCCTTTCATAATTTAAACACCCACGAATGAATTCTAAGAAGATAATTGATGGATTAACGATTGGTTTTGCCCTATTTGCAATGTTTTTTGGCGCAGGGAATTTAATATTGCCCCCATACTTAGGATTGTTCGCAGGCGCTGACTGGCTGTCTTCAATATCTGGATTTACTTTGACAGCTATTATAGCTCCTTTTCTTGGGATCTTGGCTGTTGTGCTTTCTGGGAATTCTTTTACTGATTTAGGTAACCGAATCAATAAACCTTTTTCGGTAATTTTAGCAACATTAATTATGTTGAGTATAGGGCCTATGGTTGCTATTCCAAGAACGGCAGCAACTACTTATGAAGTAGGAGTACTCTCTTTATTCCCCGATTTTAGTCCTATTTTATCTTCTATATTGTTTTTTAGTGTTGTTCTAATTCTTTCAATTTCTCCCTCAAGGGTAGTTGATATAATCGGGAAATTCTTAACACCATTGTTATTACTTTTATTAGTGATTCTTGTTGTTGTTGGTGTGCTTAATCCCTTAGATTTATCGTTACTTGAAACCCAATCCAATGCAACCGCTTTCTTTACTGGTTTTGCTGAAGGATATCAAACTATGGATGTACTGGCATCTGTGATTTTTGCAAGTATAATTATAACTGCAGCTATTTCTAAAGGATATACGTCTGTACAAGAAAAAACGCGTATTACAATTGTAGCAGGTCTTGTAGCAATGGCGTGTTTGTTGTTTATTTATGGAGGGTTAGTGTATTTGGGAGCTACTTCGGGGTATCCAATTTCTGAGGACATTAAAAGAACTAATTTGTTACTTCATATCTCGAGAGGACTTTTGGGGGCTCCAGGCACCTTGGCCTTGGCCTTGAGTATCGCTTTGGCATGTTTAACTACAGCTATTGCTTTAACTTGTGCCGTGGGAACTTTTTTTAGTGAATTGACTAATGGGGTTTTAAGTTATCGTTTAATTGTAATTATAAGCTGTGTGTCTTCTGCCTTTTTAGCTGTGAATGGAGTAGAAGAGATTATTAGATATGCTGCTCCTTTTCTATCGGTAATTTATCCTATTACTTTAACTATGGTTTTGTATATGGTAGTTTTTGGAAGTATTGTGAAGAGAAAAGCCCCTTTTGTAGGAGCTATTCTAGCTACTTCTATTGTGTCTATTGTAGAGTTTATAGAGTATTTGATTAAATTGAAGTCAGAAACAGCTCTGGAGCCCAAGCGTTATCTTAATATGCTTGAAGACATTCAATCGTATAAAGATTATATTCCTTTGAATGAATACCAATTGCCTTGGGTTGTTCCTTCTTTTATTTTCTTCCTTTTCTTTTTAATAGCTGATAGACTTTTAAATAAGAGATAATTTTAGAAGCTTAGTCGTTTTCCTTGTTCTGGAAAAATGTATCGGACTTCAAAAGGGTTTTCTGTTAATTCTTCTTTGATACGTGAAACCTGATCACCTCCAGGTTTTAAATGAGTGATAATTATAGGCAATCCTTTTAGAGCTCCTTTACCAGCATGTTTTTCTAAGTTACCTAGTTCTTCTTGAAGAAGTTTTGGTGTAAGATGACCAAATAATTTATCTTCAGGCTGCTTGTTAGAAAAAGAAACTTCAATAAGAATAGCTTTTAGAGATTTATTCTTGATTAATGGAGTAATGTGTTGCCATAATGTTTGTAAATGTGAGCTTTGCTCTACACGATCTGCTCCAGTATCGCCAAGGTATAAAATAGAGGATTCATTTAAATGTACTAATAAAGCAGAACTTTGTTGCGGGTTTACATGACTAAGTTGAAAAACTTCAGCCGTAAGATTCGTTTCAGCTATATTAAATGGTTTGTTGGGGTAGATGCGCATATATGCGTATTTACCTAGTATTGGCGATTCTCCTTCATCACCAAAATTGGACCAAGATGCATTTGTAAAGTAATTGTTTTTTAAAATATCGATAACAAAAGGCAGCGCATAAATGGGTTTTTTAAGGTCTTCTGGTGAATTGATTATCAATCCAGAAAGATGATCTAAATGTCCGTGTGAGATAAAATAACCTTTAATGTAATCGCGTAAAACAGATTCGGGAGGAGCTGGGAAAACATCTTTTTCTATTGCCTTTTGAATTCCGGCACGCAAAGTTCCTGCATCCAAAGCTAAGTATTGATTGCTATTGCTTTCTCCAATTAGATAAGCAGAGAGATTACTTTCATCACCACCACCATAAACGCCTAATGGTACTATTTCTAAGTTTTGAGCACCTATAAACTGGCTGCTTAAAAGGGCAAGGAATGCAAAGTGTTTTTTCATTTTTTGAATTTTTTATAAAGGTATGAAAAATACAGTGTCTCTATAAAATAGGATTCTTTATGCAATTGTATTGTTTGCACCAAGAGGTTGTTTTTGTAAAAAAGACTCCTTGTACCAACGATGTTTTTGTAGTAAACGGATGGTTGGGTTTAAAAACAGCAGAAAGAAAACAGATGTAAATGTATTAGCTATTGTAAAAGCTAAGGCAACTTGTATTTCGGGGGTATCAGTAACTTGAGTAACCCAATTTTCTAATAGTGGAAAGAAAGGCAGTAAGATAATAACGCCGATCACATTAAAACTAGAGGCAGCCAATGCCGTTAATTTGGATAATGGAGAGAGCTTCATACTTACAAGTAGGGCAGTTGAAGTGGTTCCTATATTGGCACCAACTACAATTGGAATTGCAGCGTCAAGAGTCAAAACCCCTTGAGAGATTAATACAATAACTAATCCTACCACTACTGAACTTGACTGTATAATTACGGTTATCAAAATCCCGTATAGAATTCCTAAAAAAGGATTAGATGCTTTTGATAGAATCTCTACTAGCATGGGATCTGACTTTAGGGGCTCCATACTAGCGCTAATCATTGCGAGTGAGAAAAAGATAAAACCAAAATAAAATATAGATTTACCTGCTGTAGCTATTTTACTTGGAATCATGCTTATAAATGTTCCCAACACGATGAAAATTGGACCTAACATATCCGATTGAAAAGTAACAATCCAACCGGTAGAGGTTGTTCCTACATTAGTTCCTAATAATATCAATAGACTTTCTCTGAATGATAGAATTCCGGTATCTACTAAACTAACTGTAAGTGATGAAACTAAGGTACTGGATTGAATAATGGCTGTGATACCTCCGCCTAAAAGAAATCCGCCTAAGGGGATTCTTGTGATGGTTTGTACCCATTTTTTTAAACGTGCAGCACCTAAATTCTCAATTTCTTTACTAAAACTCTGAAGGCCATAAACGAATAGCGCAATTGCAGAGATAATAATCATTAAAGTGTTGAATTTTTCCATAAATAAAGTCAGTGATACAATAAAAGTAGAATCATTATAAAGTCAGCAAAAATAAGTTTTTTTTAAATGTAAAGCTAAGCGAAGAAATCGAGTGTTCTACGTCA
>JASLDM010000103.1 GCA_030151565.1 Flavobacterium sp.
TTAAAATAAAAAACGAATAAAAATATAGGGATTTATGTTTTTTATTCCATTTGCCTTTTAATTGGATTATCTTTGTGAAAAATATATTTAAATGAAAAATTTTATTGAAGAAGTGACTTGGAGAGGAATGCTCCACGACGTTATGCCAGGCACTGAAGAACATTTGTTGGAGCAGATGCGTGTGGCGTATGTGGGGATTGACCCAACTGCGGATTCATTGCATATTGGACATTTAGTAGGTGTTATGCTTCTGAAACATTTTCAATTGGCGGGACACAAACCAATTGCGCTTATCGGAGGTGCAACTGGAATGATCGGAGACCCTTCTGGAAAGTCAAATGAGCGCAATTTATTAGACGAAGAAACTTTACGTCATAATCAAAATGCTATCAAAGAACAATTAGAACGTTTTCTTGATTTTAATTCTGGCTCTGATAATGCAGCTGAATTAGTAAACAACTACGATTGGATGAAAAACTTTTCGTTCTTAGAATTCATTCGTACCATCGGTAAGCATTTAACTGTAAACTATATGATGGCAAAAGATTCTGTAAAAAAACGCCTTAATGGAGAATTTTCTGAGGGGATGTCTTTTACTGAATTCTCTTACCAGTTAATGCAAGGTTATGACTTTTTACACTTATATAAAGATAAAAGCATCACATTACAAATGGGGGGCTCAGATCAATGGGGAAACATCACGACAGGTACTGAATTGATCCGTCGTGTGTTAGGTGAAAAAGCATACGCTTTAACTTGCCCATTAATTACAAAAGCTGACGGAACTAAATTTGGAAAATCTGAAGGAGGTAACATCTGGCTATCTGCGGCTTACACATCTCCTTACAAGTTTTACCAATATTGGGTAAACACATCTGATGCAGATGCAGAACGTTATATTAAAATTTTCACTTTCATCAGTAGAGAGGAAATTGAAAGCCTAATTAATGAACACTCGGAAGCACCACATTTAAGAATACTACAAAAACGTCTAGCTGAAGAAGTTACCATCATGGTTCACGGAAAAGATCAATTAGAAAATGCTATAAAAGCTTCTAATATCTTGTTCGGAAATGCTACTTCAGGAGATTTAAAAGAACTAGATGCTAAAACCTTTATGGAAGTTTTTGATGGAGTTCCTCAAGCAGAAATAACTAAATCTGACGTAGACTCTGGACTTTCAATCATTGATGCACTTGCTTCGAAATCTGGTTTTGTTACTTCAAATGGTGAGGCAAGACGCGCTTTACAAGCAAATTCTATCTCTGTTAACCGTGAAAAAGTTACTGAAGACTACACTATTAGTACTTCAGATTTAATCAACGATCAGTTCATTTTATTACAAAAAGGTAAGAAAAATTATTTCGTATTACACGTAAAATAATTAATACACATTATATAATTAAAAGCAGGAGTAGACTAATTAGTTTACTCCTGCTTTTTTATTTAGTAAAATAAATGATTAGGATGGCCATTCCCTTCCTATGAATTTATCTAGCTCTTTAAGTTACATAATTAAAAAGTAACGAACTCACTTTCTGACGTTTTTGACCACTTTTGATTTTAATTCACCAAACAAAAAAATCAAACTCCTAAAAACCAGCATATTAAATATTAATTTATTTTATTAACAACCGTTTTATTCGGATCATCTTCGGATCTCCCTATAGTTTCCTTTGGTCGAGAGGCCTTTTTCCGAAGAAGACTCAAATATGACCCGAATGAAGCCCGAACAAAACTCTTCGGAAAAGGAGCTATTCCCTTCTAAAATCAAATAAAAATCGGTTTAAAAAAATCTTTTCCGCATCCTAAGCATCTAATTTTTTGTACTTTTGAGTCTTAAGAACACCGCTCTGATGAAAAAATTAAGCAAAAATCTCCTTTTACAAATTATAGTTGCAATAACATTAGGAGCCCTATTGGGAAACATACTGCCTGAAGGAATTGGCAGAATATTCGCAACATTCAACAACATTTTTGGATCTTTTTTGGGTTTTTCAATCCCGTTAATTATATTAGGATTAATCGTACCTGCAATAGCTAATTTAGGAAAAGAAGCGGGGAAACTACTCCTTGTTACAGCAGCAATAGCATATGGTTCTACTCTATTCTCAGGCTTTATGACTTACGGGGTAAGTATTCAGATTTTTCCAAAAATACTGTCCGATGAGAAATTTGAAGCTTTAGGAGAGAATTCTTCGAACTTAATTCCTTATTTTGATATTGCGATTCCCCCACTACTCGATGTAATGAGTGCATTGATATTTGCTTTCATACTAGGTATTGGAATTGCAAAAACAAAAGCTACTAATTTGGAGCGCTTTTTCAATGAATTCCAACTGATCATAATGGGAGTAATTAATAAAATAATTATTCCATTATTACCTATCTATATTTTTGGTATTTTCTTAAATATGACCTTCAATGGACAAGTATATTTAGTTTTAAATACTTTTATAAAAATCATCGGAGTAATTTTCGCTTTACATATTTTTCTTCTAGTATTACAATACAGTATTGCTGGGTTTATAGCTAAAAGAAACCCATTTAAAATGATAAAAAATATGTTTCCTGCATATGCAACTGCATTAGGCACTCAATCTTCTGCTGCAACAATACCAGTAACATTGGAGCAAACATTGAAAAACAACGTATCACCTAAAATTGCCGGTTTTGTTATTCCACTATGTGCGACAATCCATCTAGCAGGAAGCACATTAAAAATTGTAGCATGTGCAATAGCTTTAATGTTAATTCAAGGACAAGCAATTGATTTCACACAAATGGCTGGATTTATTTTTATGCTTGGAGTCGCAATGATTGCTGCTCCTGGAGTTCCTGGAGGCGCTATTATGGCTGCTATCGGAATTATTGGGTCAATGCTTGGTTTTAGCGCTACCGACCAAAGCTTAATGATTGCACTGTACATTGCTATGGATAGTTTCGGTACTGCTTGTAATGTTATGGGTGATGGTGCAATAGCTGTAATTGTAGATAAGCTAGCTAAAGAAAAATAATAATCCTTTTACAAATAGCTATACCACTAATAAAATCAAAAAAACATAAAAGAGCTACTGAATACAAATAAATAACTATATTTGTCTACAACTTTAGGGGTGTCTACAAAATTTGTAGGCTGAGACTTCACCCTTTGAACCTGATCTAGATAACACTAGCGTAGGGAAAAGTAAGATGACTTCATTCATGCATTCGCACGTATTGTAGCCATTCCTAAAGTTATATTCTAAATTTTAACAGGAATGGAATTACAAATCAACAATCAAAAAAAACACTACGATGTTCAACTATTGAACATTCTTCAGCTACTAGAAATAGAACATTCTTCTTCATTGAAAGGTCTCGCTGTAGCCGTAAATGAACACGTTATCTCTCGTTCATTATGGGATACATACGAGCTAAAATCTGGTGATAATATTTTGATTATAACAGCCACTCAAGGCGGTTAATTCCATTATTTATATTTCGATTTACAACCTAAACATTATAAAAATGGAACCACAAAAAAGCGATAAAATCTCGCAAACACCTTTCCCTAATTCAAAAAAGATATACATTTCAGGTACCTTATTTCCAGAAATTAGCGTAGCAATGCGAGAAGTCAGTTTAAGTGACACTAAACTAGCCAAAGGTGGTACTGAAAAGAACCCTCCAATTGCATTATATGACACCTCAGGACCTTTTACAGACCCAACTATTACTATTGACATTCGAAAAGGAATTCCACGTATTAGAGAAAACTGGATACTAAACAGAGAGGATGTTACGGTATTAGAAGGTATTACTTCTGATTATGGCAAACAACGTCTTGAAGATTCTAGATTAGATGAACTTCGTTTTGAATACTTACATCAACCGAAAGTAGCAAAAAAAGGGGCTAATGTAAGTCAATTACATTATGCAAAAAAAGGAATCATTACACCAGAAATGGAATATGTTGCCATTAGAGAAAATCAGAGAATAGAGCAACTAGAAACAGTTACCCCTGCTATGCGTCAGCAACATCAAGGAGAAAGCTTTGGTGCACGCACGCCTCAAACCAAGATCACTCCTGAATTTGTACGTTCAGAAATTGCCGCAGGAAGAGCAGTTTTACCAAACAACATCAATCATCCTGAAAGCGAACCCATGATTATTGGTCGCAATTTTTTAGTTAAAATCAACGCTAACATTGGAAACAGTGCGGTAACCTCTACTATAGAAGAAGAAGTTGAAAAAGCAGTATGGGCTTGTCGATGGGGAGCAGATACCATTATGGATCTTTCTACAGGAAAAAACATTCACGAAACTAGAGAATGGATTATCCGAAATTCACCTGTACCAATTGGAACTGTACCAATTTATCAAGCTCTTGAAAAAGTAAAAGGAGTAGCTGAAGACTTAACGTGGGAAATTTTCAGAGACACCCTTATTGAACAGGCCGAACAAGGAGTTTCATACTTTACAATTCATGCTGGAGTTCTACTTCGTTACATTCACCTTACTGCAAACCGAGTTACAGGAATTGTTTCTAGAGGTGGCTCTATACTAGCAAAATGGTGTTTATTTCATCACAAAGAAAATTTCTTATATACTCATTTTGAAGAAATATGTCAGATCATGAAACAATACGACATTGCTTTTTCATTAGGAGACGGGTTACGCCCAGGATCTATTGCCGATGCAAATGATGCAGCTCAATTTGCCGAATTAGAAACTCTTGGTGAGTTAACTAAAATTGCATGGAAACACGATGTTCAAGTAATGATTGAAGGTCCGGGACATGTTCCAATGCATATGATAAAAGAAAATATGGAGAAACAATTACGTGATTGTGGCGAAGCTCCATTCTACACTTTAGGTCCATTGACTACTGATATTGCTCCTGGATATGACCACATTACTTCTGCTATTGGAGCAGCAATGATTGGTTGGTATGGAACTGCTATGCTTTGTTATGTAACACCAAAGGAGCATTTAGGTTTACCTAATAAAAAAGATGTTAAGGACGGTGTTATCACTTACAAATTAGCTGCACACGCTGCTGATTTAGCAAAAGGACATCCTGGAGCTCAATATCGAGATAATGCACTAAGTAAAGCACGATTTGAGTTTAGATGGGAAGACCAATTTAATCTTTCTTTAGACCCAGACACAGCGCGAGAGTTTCATGACGAAACCCTTCCTGCTGATGGAGCTAAGGTTGCTCATTTTTGCTCGATGTGTGGCCCAAAATTTTGCTCTATGAAAATTTCTCAAGAAATCAGAGAAGATGCTGAAAAAGGCATGCTTGCAAAATCAGAAGAATTTATTGAAGCAGGTAAAGAAATTTATCTTTAAAAAACGCTTCTTCAACGTTTATTTTATTTTCTAACGAATGATTGTTATTTCCAATCCGACTCCAGTGTCCAATGAAATTATATTAGTACAAAACTTGTTTCTACAAGGCTTACAAAAATTTCATTTACGCAAACCATTCTTTACCAAAAATGAGACTGCAAGTTGGATAAGTAAAATCGGATTGGAACATCATTCTAAAATTGTATTACACCAACATTTTGAACTCACTGCTGATTTTAATATTCCACAGATTCACTTAAAAGAAAGTGATCGAGAAAATTTTGATTTATCTCGTTATCAGAATTTAAAGATTTCCACGTCAGTTCACAATATTGATACCTTTAATAATTTATCCCAAACTTATTGTTATGCTTTTTTAAGTCCCATATTCCCTAGTTTTTCAAAACCTGAATATCGATCTGATATTTCTTGGAAAGAAGCCCTCAAAAAACGCACAAACTTCCAAACAAAACTCATTGCGCTTGGAGGTATAGATGCTACAACAGTTCCTTTAATACAAGAATTTGGATTTGATGACTATGCACTTTTAGGAACTATTTGGCTGCAAAAAGATGGATTAAAAAATTTTGAACTATGTCAACGTCTCGACCATTTGTTTTGAGTATTGCAGGTTTTGACCCAAGCGGAGGAGCAGGAATCCTAGCCGATTGTAAAACATTTGAAGCAAATAAAGTCTATGGTTTAGCTTTACCTACCGCAAATACGCTTCAAACTGAAATATCATTTTCTTGGATTCAATGGCAAAAAAAAGAGATGCTCTTAGAGAGCCTTCGGTTATTTTTAAATCAATTTACTATTCAAGCTGTCAAAATAGGAATCATTCAAAATTTAAGCACACTTAGAGAGGTCGTTTTAACAATAAAAAAACATAACCCTAAAATACAAATCATCTGGGATCCGGTCTTAAAATCCTCAACCCACTTTGACTTTATTGAGCAATTTCAGACGAGTGATTTAATTTCTTTCTTAAAAAACATAGATCTAATTACCCCAAATTATGACGAAATAAATCTTTTTATGCCCGATACTATTAATCCTTTAGAAAAAGCCACTCTACTCAGCCAATATACACGAGTACTTCTTAAAGGAGGCCACAACATAAATGCCTTAGGTCATGACTACCTCATCATACAAAAAAAAACAACGATACTTGTTCCAAAGAAATGTTCCGAATTTGCAAAACACGGTTCAGGCTGCGTATTATCCTCAGCTATTACGGCTTTCCTTGCAAAAGGATATTCTTACACTGAATCTTGTACTAAAGCAAAACGTTTTATTGAAAATTTCTTAGAGTCAAATCCATCTTTATTAGGTTATTATGAATTATAAATCACAATATATTTCTAACGGCGATACTGCTACCGAACAACTTGACCATATTGCAGCAGCTTTAGATGCAGGACAACAATGGATTCAATTTCGTTTTAAAAAAGCAACGCCCTATGAGCTTTGGGAAACAGCAGCCAAAGTAAAAACACGCTGTCAGAGCTATAATGCAACACTAATTATCAATGACAACGTAGACTTGGCACTTGACATTGAAGCTGATGGTGTACACCTAGGCTTAACAGATACATCAATTTCTGAAGCTCGTCAACGATTAGGTTCTAAAATAATTGGTGGTACGGCAAATACTTTTGAACACGTGCTTCAAAGACAAAAAGAACAATGTGATTATATCGGTTTAGGTCCTTTACGTTTTACACATACTAAAAAACAACTAAGCCCTATTTTAGACTTTGCTGGCTATCAAGCCATCCTTCAAAAAATGCACAATCAAAACCTTTCAATTCCAATTATAGCAATTGGAGGAATTACAATTGATGACCTTCCTTTATTACTTGAAATAGGGGTATCTGGAATTGCTTTCTCCTCTTTGCTAAATCAAGCTAAAAACAAGCAAGAACTAATCCAAAAAATCTATTCTACATTTTTATGAAACCTTTACACATAGCAGATAAAATATTACACTCTCGCCTTTTTTTAGGCACAGGAAAATTTGGTTCGGCGAACCTTATGGAACAAGCAGTATATGCGTCAGATACCGAATTGGTAACTGTAGCCTTAAAACGGGTTGATCTTGAAACCAACACAGACCAACTTATTCAACATTTACAACATCCCAAAATATCACTTTTACCTAATACTTCTGGTGCTCGAAATGCTAAAGAAGCCGTTCTTGCTGCCCAATTAGCTAGAGAAGCTCTTGAAACCAATTGGCTAAAGCTAGAAATTCATCCTGATCCAAGATATTTATTACCCGATCCAATAGAAACATTAAAAGCAACAGAAGCACTTGCAAAACTTGGTTTTATCATTTTACCGTACATACACGCAGATCCAGTTTTATGCAAACGTCTTGAGGATGCAGGAACAGCTGCAGTTATGCCTTTAGGAGCTCCTATTGGAACGAATAAAGGTCTTCGTACACTTGATTTTTTAGAAATTATTATTGAAAACAGCAAGGTTCCTGTCATTGTTGACGCGGGTATTGGCGCCCCATCCGATGCTGCAAAAGCTATGGAAATAGGTGCTGATGCTGTTTTAGTAAACACAGCTATCGCTATAGCTGGAGATCCTATCAAAATGGCAGAAGCCTTTAAAAAAGCAGTGATTGCCGGACGCCAAGCCTACGAGGCTCGACTTGCTCCTATTATTAACCAGGCAGAAGCTTCAAGCCCTTTAACTTCATTCTTATTCGAATAAATATGGCTTTTATAGAACTATTCCAGCAATATTCTTGGGAAAGAATACATCAAAAAATCTATGCAACAACAACTGAAGATGTAAAAAGAAGTCTTTACAAACCCAAAAAAAACTTAGATGACTTTTTATGTCTTATTGCACCCGCCGCGCAAGAATTCATTGAAGAAATGGCACAACTAAGCCAACAAATCACACAAAAACGCTTTGGAAAAACCATACAACTATACGCTCCAATGTACTTGAGTAATGAATGTCAAAACATTTGTACCTATTGCGGCTTTAGCTTAGATAATAAAATAAAAAGAAAAACATTAACCTCGAATGAAATAGCCATTGAAATGCAAGCTATAAAAAATCAAGGATATGACCATGTTTTATTAGTAACTGGCGAGGCAAACTACACCGTTAATCTTGCTTATTTTGAACAAGCAATCCTACAAATTCAAAAACAATTTGCCACAATTTCTATCGAAGTTCAACCCTTATCTAAAGAAGAATACAAACGTCTTCATGAATTGGGAGTTTACTCTGTTTTGGTTTATCAAGAAACGTATCATCGGGATGTTTATAAACAATACCACCCAAAAGGAAAAAAATCAAATTTTGACTTTCGTTTAGATACCCCCGATAGAATAGGTTCCGCAGGAATACATAAAATTGGATTAGGCGTTTTACTCGGTTTAGAAGATTGGCGAACAGATAGTTTTTTTACTGCCCTTCATCTAGACTATCTTCAAAAAACGTATTGGCAAACCAAATTTGCAGTTTCGTTTCCTCGTTTACGTCCAGCAGAGGGCGTCATTAGTCCAAATTTCATTATGGAAGATCGCGATTTAGTACAACTAATGTGTTCCTATCGTCTTTGGAATGAAGACTTAGAACTATCTATCTCTACTCGAGAAAGTGAAAAATTTAGAAACAACGTAATTGGTCTAGGCGTGACCTCCATGAGTGCCGGATCTAAGACAAACCCTGGTGGCTACGCCGTTGATCCAATCTCCTTAGAACAATTTGAAATTAGTGATGAACGTAGTACAGCTACAATAGAACAATTAATTCTATCCAAAGGCTATACGCCAGTTTGGAAGGATTGGGATAGAGCTTTTCAAAACATTTAATTTACTATATCACCAATAAATTGACCTAAAATGATCGATACCCATGATTTCCTAAGATACAATCGTCCCATGTCATTACCAGAAATAGGAGTAGATGGCCAACTCAAAATCAAGCAAGCAAAAGTACTAGTTATTGGAGCAGGAGGCTTAGGCTCACCTATCCTTCTATATTTAGCTGCATCTGGAATTGGGACTTTAGGAGTAATTGATTTTGATGTAATTGAAATCCATAATTTACACAGACAAATTCTCTTTGAAGAAACCGAAATTAATGAACTAAAAGCAAGGGTCGCAGCAAAGAAAATAAGACAACTAAACCCCAATATTCTCTTTCAAACACACGAGGCGAAATTAGGGCAAGATAACATTATAGAAATCTTAAATAATTACGATTATATTGTTGACGGTAGCGATAATTTCTCAACGCGATATTTAGTAAATGACAGTTGTGTACAACTGAAAAAAACACTTATCTATGGAAGTATTTTGGGCTTTGAAGGTCAATTAGCGGTTTTTAATTATCAAGGATCTAAAAACTTAAGAGATCTCTTTCCAGAACCACCAAACGCTAAAGAAGTACCTAATTGCAGTCTAAACGGAGTGCTAGGAACATTCCCTGGGATTATCGGGACAATGATGGCTCAAGAAACTCTAAAGGTAATCATAGGCCTTCCTCATTTGCAAAATGAACTACTTTTAATTGATACAAAAAACTGGCAATTAACAAAACTAAAGTTTTAATTTTTTGTACCTTTCTAATTCAATTAAAAAACATGGAAAGAGATTTAAAACAGCGTATAGCAACAGCTAAAGAAATGCAAGAAAGATTGGATAAAGCTAGAGAAGACCTACTTTATTTAGAAGAATTTACAGCTAAATTTGAAGCTATTCAAAAAAACATGAAAGCATTAGGTGATTATTATTTTTACGGAGGCCCGTGGATGGAAGATCGTGAAATCATAGAAAAAGAACAACCCGATTTACATCTAGATGTATTAGGAGAAGATCCAATATATGATGCTTTTACCAGTCAGTATAGTCTTGTAAAACAAATTCTTAGAGAAACTGCTTTATATATTACAGAGTAGACTTTTGAAGTATATCTATAAAAACATCTCTAGGTATTTCTCTAGCCCCAAGACTATCTAAATGTTCGTTATATACTTGGCAATCTAATAGTCGATAATCTTCAGCTTGTAATTTTCGAACTAAATGAATAAATGCAACTTTACTAGCATTGGAAACCTTTGAAAACATACTTTCTCCACAAAAGATTGTCCCTAAATCAATGCCATATAGTCCTCCCACCAATTGGTCTTCTTGCCAGACTTCAACAGATTGAGCAAAACCAATTTCGTGAAGTTCTTGATAAGCTCCAACCATCTGATCAGTTATCCAAGTGCCTGATTGGCCCTGACGTTTTGATTGCTGACAATTTAAAATAACTTGTTCAAAAGCCTTATTAAAAGTTACTTGAAAGAGTTCTCTATTTAAAATATTACGCATGCTTTTGGAAACTTTTAGCTCATCTAAAAACAAAACCATACGTGGATCTGGAGACCACCAAGTGATAGGCTCTCCATCTTCAAACCAAGGAAAGATACCTGAACGGTAAGCTAATTGTAATCGTTTGGTAGATAAATCCCCTCCTATTGCCAAAATTCCAGATTCATGAGTTTCTGCAACATCAGGAAAATGAAGTTTAGATGTTAATAATGAAATCATATTCATACTAAAATAATAAACCCCGTTTTAAATACGGGGTTTAATTATAATTTTTAGAACGGTAAATCGTCATGTTCTTCTTCCGTAAATCGTGGAGCAGACTCAAAAGGTGGCGTTTCCATTGGCGGAGGTGTTTGCATTCCTGCAGCTGATTGTGCAGGCATCATTTTTTCAATTCTCCATCCTTGGATCGAGTTAAAATATCTAGTTTCTCCTTGTGGATTCGTCCACTCTCTTCCTCTCAAATTGATTGAAACACGAACTTCTTCTCCTGTTTGGAACGCATTCAACAAATCACATTTATCTTGAGTAAACTCAATCATAATATGCTGAGGATATTGCTCTTCAGTAGTAACAACAATTTCGCGTTTCTTAAAAGACGCACTAATCTGTTGTACTGGATTTATTAACTTGACTCTTCCTGTAACTTCCATCTTAATTTTTTTTTATCTCGTTATTAAATTTAGAAAATACCTATTTGGCTAAAATTGTTTTCCACGCCAAAGTTACATTATTTTCTTCTAAATATTTTTTTGCTTTTTCAAATTTCTTGACTTCATCCCCCAATCGAAGGAGTTCTTGAAGCTCGTTTTCACTGTTTACGAAAAGAACAATTTCTTCTTCAGTTGGTAATTGTTCCACATTTCCTAAAACACCTAAATCATTTCCAGAAAAAACACCGCTGTTTTTCACTTCTTCTGGTATTTGATCTACTCCAATTCCTAAAGTTGCCAAAGGCTTTTCAACTTCAAACATACCTTGATTTGCACGAGAATACCAATTTCCCCCCATTCTAGACACTAAATCTATCTTATGCTGATCAATCGCTCCTTTCTCGTCTAATACAGCCTCATTTACGTGAATCTTAACCACCTCACATATAACTAGATTCCCTGCACCTCCTTGATCTCCTAATCCAAATACATCTGTCACTAAACACTCGAACTGAACTGGGCTTTCAGCTACTCGAAAAGGAACTACTTCATCAGAAGGGATCATTGTAAATCCGGCTTTTTCAAACTCATTAATTCCATCCTTATATTCAGTACTTGACAATGAAGTTTGCTGTACCATATCATAATTAACTACATTAATCACAACTTGACGGGTCGCTTGCACATTAAGTAAAGTATGTTTTACCGTATTATCTCTCACCCTTCTTGCAGGAGAAAAAATAAGTACAGGCGGATTGGAACTAAAGATATTAAAAAAACTAAAAGGCGATAGATTAGGTCGTCCATCAGCATCTACCGTACTTGCTAATGCAATCGGTCTTGGGCTAACAGCTCCTTGTAAATAGCCTTGTAATTCTACAGTTGAAATAGCTTTAGGATCTATTGTTTTCATAATTTATTCTTGGTTTTTATACGTAGGAGTAAATTTAATTAAAAGCTTTGACAAAACCGAAATTCAAAACATTTTTATTTAATCGCGCTTTTGTTTACTTTTAAAAAAATTAAATAAATTATGTTTACTTTCCATAAAAAACGAATAATTCGTTGGGTATTTATTGTATCTTCTTTAATTACCCTTTTCTTGATTTTATGGAACACCTATGTTTTTTTTCAAACATTTAAAGAAGAAGAGCGCTTAAAAATGGAATTGTGGGCAGCGGCCTCAAAGACATTAAATGACACTAAAATTAGCGATACAGATTTAGAGCTTCCTTTGCTTATTTTATCTACAAATACCACCATACCAATTATCCATACTACGGATCAAGATAGCATTCTTTCGATGACTAACATCAACGAAAATATTGTAAATAACCCCAAGAAAGCTCAACAAATTTTACATAAATTTAAATCACAAAACAAGCCTATTGAAGTTAGATTTGGACATACAATCCAATATTTATATTATGGAAATTCTTCACTTTTAGTAAAACTTACCTATTATCCAGGTGTTTTAATTCTAATTTTCATTATTTTTTCAGTTTTAATACTAAGCTATAATCAAGCGAGTAAAATGGCTGCCCAAAACAAACTATGGGCAGGAATGGCAAAAGAAACTGCACATCAAATAGGCACTCCTTTATCTTCCCTATTAGGTTGGGTTGAAATTATGAAACTAGATAATGTGGATCCAACCACAATTACTGAAATTGAAAAAGACGTAGTTAGATTAGAAAACATTGCTAATAGGTTTTCAAAAATAGGTTCGAAGCCTCAACTCGACAAACTTGATATTATTTTAGAAACCAAACGAACTTTTGAATACTTAAAAGATCGTTCATCTAAACAAATTCAATTTAGATTTTCTGCATTAGAATCTGGCGTATTGATTCCATTAAACCAAGAGTTACATAGTTGGACTATTGAAAATCTAATCAAAAATGCCATTGACGCTATGCGTGGTAAAGGGGATTTACACCTTGAGATTAAAGAAGATGCTAAAACTGTTAAAATTTTAATATCAGACACAGGTAGTGGAATTGCTAAAAACAAGTTCAAAAAAATATTTGAACCTGGCTATACAACAAAAAAGAGAGGTTGGGGTTTAGGTTTGTCCCTCACAAAGCGAATTGTTGAAGAGTTTCAAAATGGTAAAATAAAAGTTTTATATTCAGATCTAGGTAAGGGAACTACCTTTTGTATTACCTATAAAAAGTAAAAAGCCCCTTTAAAAAAAGGGGCTTTTATTTAATTTTTCTCTTTTCGAGAATTACATATTCTCTTGAATTTGTCGTGCTAAAGTTTCAAATTCTTCTTTCGTCAAACTTGCTTTCCTTGAAAAACGCATATCATCCATATCTTGTAAAGGAATTAAATGCACATGCACATGTGGAACTTCTAATCCTACAACTGCCATTCCAACTCTTTTACAAGAAACTGTTTTTTCTAATGCAACTGCTACTTTTCTAGAAAAACGCATCAACTCAAGATATTCTTGTTCTTCCATTTCGAAAATCTTATTAATTTCCTTTTTAGGAATACAAAGTGTGTGCCCTTTGGCATTTGGATTGATATCCAAAAAAGCTAAAAAATTGTCATCTTCAGCTACTTTGTACGCAGGTAACTCTCCTGTAATAATTTTTGTAAATATCGAACTCATATCTATCTTTTTTTGATGTTATTCTCTTGTAATTTCAAGAACTTCAAACTGCATAATACCATTAGGCACTTTAATGTCTGCTATTTCTCCTACAGACTTTCCTAAAAGTCCTTTTCCTATTGGTGAAGTTACAGATATTTTTCCGGTTTTCAAATCAGCTTCACTTTCTGCAACTAATGTATAGACCATTTCCATTTTATTAGTGACATTCTTAATCTTAACAGTAGAAAGCACTAATACTTTAGAAACATCCAATTGTGACTCATCGATAAGACGTGCATTAGCTAAAATCTCATCCATTTTAGCAATCTTAAGTTCTAATAAACCTTGAGCTTCTTTAGCAGCATCATACTCTGCATTCTCCGATAAATCCCCCTTGTCTCTAGCATCAGCAATAGCTTGAGATGCTTTTGGACGCTCTACACTTTTTAACTGCTCTATTTCATCTCTTAGTTTTTTCAAACCTTCAGCAGTATAATACGAAATTTTACTCATAATTAACTGGTTTATATAAATAGAAAAAATCCCATCGAAACGGGATTTCTTTCTACAAAGATATATTATTTATACGATATGTTTATTTTACTCGTTGTACTATCATTTAGGTCAAAGTTAATAATTATATTTGTATTGCAAACAGTTTACTATGAAAAATATATTTATTTTATTATTCTCATTTTTAACACTAAGCAGTTGTGTTTCTGATGATTTTTATAACGACAGCCCTTATTTACCTTACGCTCCAGTAGATATTAGTATCCGTTTAACCGATTGGGAGTTTCGTGATTTAATGCATCAAGACGGAGCTGTTTTCATAGATGATGGCTATTCAGGTCTTCAAGGGATTATTATTTTCAATACCGGTCGTAATGGGTTTCGAGCTTATGATGCCGCTTGTCCAAATCATCCTATTCGTAATTGTTCAACATTACAGTTTGACGGAACCTTATTGTACTGTACTTGTGAAAATGATGAGTTTTCTATGCGTACGGGTCGTCCTTTGCAAAGCTTTGGTTACCCATTAAGAGAATATCCAGTAACTACTTTTGGTTCAATACTTGAAGTTCATAATTAAATTCTATGAAAAAAATAATCAGTCTTAGTCTGTTACTTTTTAGTCTGTTTGCTTGCACCAGTGACAGTCAATCTTATTACAACCCTTACCTACCCAACGTAGCGGTTCAATTAGATATAAATTTAGATTGGCCTGAATATAGTGAATTACGACATGTTGGCGGCGTACATATGACAACCCTACAAGGGATTCGAGGAATTATAATCATAAATACGGGGTCTGGATTTAGAGCTTACGATGCAGCTTGTCCTAACCATGAATTACGAGACTGCTCTACATTAGAAATAAAGAAAGGGGATATATTTGCTAAATGCAGATGTCCTGAAGACGGGGCTCGTTTTAATTTACATCTTGGAACCTCTATGGAGTCTGATTACCAACTACACACTTACCTAGTGAGAGCTACAGGTAATCGTCTTTTCATCACGAATTAAATTCATTAAAAAAGCCTCAAAAAGTATCATATCTTTTCGAGGCCTTTTATTTATAGTTTTTGGTTTATTCTTTAAAATTTCAAGGTTAATCCTGCTAAAATATTAAACGTTGCTTGTGGATAATATCCTGAACCGTCAATAGTTTGTATAGCACCATTATTTGCAGCAACGGTATCTGTCCAATAATATCCATTAGATATATATTTCACGTCAAAAATATTATTTGCCAAAACTGATAAGGCAATAGATTTAAACCAACCCTTTACTGGAAACTCATAAGTTGCATTAAAGTCATTAACAAAGTACGAATCCAACTTAGATGTTTTTGCATCAATATTCCCCATAAACTGCTCACCTACAAACTTAGTCAACAAAGTTAAATTCATTCCTTTCATTGGCTGATACGTCAATGCATTTGAAGCTATAAAATTAGGAGAAAAAGCAATATTTGTTTTCCCCAAAGAAACTAATGCACCGTCCCATTCTGTATGGAAGTCTATGTTTTTGTTTGAACTAATAGTTACGCTTGGATTCCAATAAATACGTTCGTGAACTTTTACGTTTGCATCAACTTCTAGTCCTAAACGATAACTATCTCCACTATTTTCACGAATTGGAGCTCCAACGTCATTCAAGGCTCCTGTTAAAACCAATTGATCCTTATAACGCATATAATATGCATTTACATTTACAGAAGCCAACTCAGTTTGATACCTCCAACCAAGCTCAAAATCATTTAACTTTTCAGGTTTTGGATTACCATCTTTATAATCGTTTCTATTAGGCTCTCTATTTGCTCTAGCATAAGAAAAATACAATTGGCTACGTTCATCTGCTTGAAAAGTGATTCCTGCTTTAGGATTTAGAAAATTAAAACTATCATCTACAATTCCGGTTTCTTTTCCATTTGCTTCATATGTAACATATCTGTATTGCATATCTCCAAATAAACTCCATTTAGGTGTAATTTGGTAAGTAGTCTTTACATAAGTATTAGCATCTGTTTTGGTTGCGTCGTCATTATAATACTCTTGTTTATAACTGTATTCTACTGGCTCTTTAATCCATAATATCTTACCAGAATGATTACCCTCATATTTATTAGCTGCTCCACCAATAATTACATTTAAACGAGAAGTAGTATAGTTTACAGAAAAAGTAGCTCCATAAAAATCATTATCCAATCCTTTTTGACGGATAATATCCGTACGATCGATGGTTTTTCCATTTACTTCAATAGGAGTTAATCCATATTCCTTAAACTTACCTCGTGTTTTATAATTTTCGTAGTAACCAGTCCCCATAGTATAATGCAATGCTATATTGGTCGACCAATGTTCATTCCATCGCTCATTCCAATGCAATTGGAAATGATCTTGTTGATAATTATCTGCTTCGTCATCATAAAACTTAACATTCCCTTGTGCATCAACGTATCGACCTGATGGATTATAACGACGTCCATATGTTTCAATTTCATCTTGAGTTACTCCATTCCAAGCTTGATATGTCTTTTGAACTCCTCCAAAAGCCAAAGCTTTAATCAAGGTTGTTTTCCCTAAAAAGGTTCCTTGCAAAAAATAAGATTTTAGATCAGATGATGCGCGATCCACATATCCGTCCGAGTACATATTTGACAGACGCCCTGCAATTTCAAATTTATCTTGCATTAATCCTGTACTAAACTTTACGGTATGCTTTCGCGTATTATAACTACCAAATGAATTTGATAATTCTCCTGAACTATCGTAAGAGTAAGAATCCGTTAATAAGTTTAAACTTGCCCCGAAAGCACCAGAACCATTCGTAGATGTCCCTACTCCACGTTGCAATTGCAGATTTTGAACTGATGAAGTGAAATCTGGCATATTCATCCAAAATGTTCCTTGAGATTCCGAATCATTATATGGAATACCATTAAGTGTTACGTTTACACGCGTGGCGTCACTACCACGAACGCGAATACTTGATCCTCCAATACCATTTCCAGCTTCAGTTGTAGTGATCACTGAAGGCATGTAGTTCATCATCGAAGGTACATCTTGTCCTAAATTGCGTTTGGCTAATTCTTTTTTAGTAAGATTACTAAAGGCAATTGGTGTTTTGGTATCTACTCGAATAGCAGATACTAAGATTTCATCTAAAGCAGTAGTTGCAGTACTATCTTGCGGAATACGTTCTTGTGCAAAAACCGTAATTCCAGTGCTTAAAAAGAAAACTTGTAGTAAAGTTAGTTTTTTCATTCGTAAAAAAATTCACAAATAAAAGGGGCAATTATTCCTATTAATAATCACACATCTATACGCTATCAGAAGATAGCGTCCAATTCCCTTGGCAGCATAACCTGCCCAGGTTCTATGGGTATAATCTCAGCCTCGAGAGGCACCCCTTTGAGATAGTGCAAAGG
This sequence comes from Flavobacterium sp., assembly GCA_030151565.1. Lineage (GTDB taxonomy): Bacteria > Bacteroidota > Bacteroidia > Flavobacteriales > Flavobacteriaceae > Flavobacterium. Next base: position 17,878 of record JASLDM010000103.1, read on the forward strand.
TAATCCTTATTCCACAATTTTCAAGTTTCCGATAGATATTAATAATCTACTCTTTTTCGAAGTGCCTTCTTTAAAGAAACCTGTTCTTTGGCTTCTTTGCGTCTGCGTAATGCTCCTTTTGGGATTTTTGTTTTTTGCCTTGGCTTTTCTTTTTTCAGTGCATTTTCCAAAAGTTCAAAAAAACGATTCCGAATGATTTCTTTATTCTTTACTTGACTTCTACTCGTGTCGCATTCCAAACTTAAAACACCTTCTTTATTAATCCTGTTTTTGAGCTTCAAAGAAATCAAGCCCTTTTCCTCTTCAGTAAAAACCAAAGATGAATCTAGATGCCAACTCAAAATTACCTTAGACGCTACTTTATTAACATTCTGCCCTCCAGGACCACTACTCCGTATAGCTTTAAAATCGAGCTCCGTTAAAAGCTGTTCTTTATTCATCATTCTCTCTTTAATATTTTATACCACGACACGTAAGCTTGAATTGCTAAAACTGTAAAAATCAAAAACTGTAAAGACAACAACCCTAAACCGCGATATGCATACAAAGGAATTGAAATAATATCACCTATAATCCACAATGTCCAGTTCTCTATTTTCTTCAAAGCCATATAATACATCCCGGTAAAGAATATACCCGAAGTAAATATATCAATATAATTTTCTGGCTCTATTTTATTGCCGAAAATTTGATAAACACCATAAATTATACCTAAAGTAACTATAAAAATAATCACACCATAAATTTTCTCTTTACTGGTTGTTCTAGAAATTTTCAAAACTGTTTGATCTGAATCTTTTCTAGACCAATTATACCAGCCATAAATACTCATCAAGGAATAATATGCATTCAAAACCATATCCCCCAAATATCCAGCTAAATACAATAAGTACACCGTTATAACTGTAGCAATTAATCCCGTTGGATATACCGCTATATTTTCTCTACCAGCATACCATACACTAAGTATTCCAAACACAAAAACTATAAATTCCAGTCCTATTTGAAACCAAGAAACTGCTTTGTAACTATCAAAAAAAAAGTCTATCATCTTATATTAAAAAAAAACCGTATTCCTAGAAATACGGTTTAAGGGTGAATTATTAATAACTTACTTAATTTCTACTCATTAAAATACGCAAGATATACCAAAACAAAAGCATCAAAGAAGCAAAAAGCGACAAAGCTGCTGGAACGTATTGATCGGCCGCATATTCATTTTTCAATTGATAGGTTGAATACAAAATTGATCCTGATGCTAAAACAACCATCGCTGCTGAAAACCACAAGCCTAAATCAAAACCAAAGATCATTCCCGCTACAATCAATCCCAACGCTAAGAAAAATCCGATAGTTAAAAAGGACCTCAAAAACGAAAAATTAACTGTAGATCCAAATACAACCCCTGTTAATCCTAAAAACAAGGCTAAGGTCAAAATAGCAGCTTGATTAATTAACGCTAACGATCCACCCGTCATTGCAATAGCAATATACAGAATAGGTACAAAAATTATTGCTTGCGCCAAAATATAAAGAAAAAAACCTAAATATTGTTGTCCCTTATTAGCAGACTTGTAAGTTAAACTTTGCGCAAACCAAGTAACCCCCATAAATCCTCCTAACAAAATTAACCAAGAATAACCAGAAGTCATCCCAAGCATAAACTCGACTAGCGGATCTATTTGCAATAAAGCAGCTTCAATCCCAATAAAGGCTAAAACCCCTAATGCTAAATTCGTATACGTTTTCTTATAAAAAGTTGCTCTAACACTCTGCGAAGCATGAGCTACAACAAAATTATTTTCCATGTTTTTGATATTTAAAAAACGAAAATACAAATTTATTTATAAAATCCATTTATTATTTATTCATTTTCCAACGCATAAACCATCGTAAACCCTTCAAATTCTATGAAATAAAACACAAAAGCCTTATTAAAACTTTCAGTTACTACCTCTGACAATCCTTGATTATTGTCTAATGAAAAAGGAGCAACTCTCATATGATCTTTAAAACTTAAACTTCGAGAGTTACACATTTTATACATAGCTTCCTTGACTCCCCAAATTACAGTTAACATTCGCACGCGCGCTACATTATCATGAGATAGATATTTTAACTCAATAACATTTGAAAACTTCTGCGCAATACGTTCTATTTTATCGCGCTGCTGTTCAATATCGATCCCGACATTCACCGTACTAATTATAATGGCTGAAAATTCGAAAGAATGCGTAATCGAAATCTTTTTTCCATCTTTCAAATATGGCTTGCCATCTATATCATAAAACAGATCTTCATCTTTATATCCAGCGCAATCTAACAAGTGACGGATGCTTAAAAATCCTTTTTTATGTGAAACCGATTTCATCCCTTCAAGGCGAACTCTGCTCTCTTTGCGTAACTCCAAACCATTAAGAAAAAAATCAAGATCTTCAGTTATCTTCCATAAATAAATAGTAGTTGTATCCGCAACGTTTACAATATCAAATATCGGCATAAGCGACTTTATTTAACTTTAAAATGCAAGTACTTACCTTGGAATTAAGAAAGCTTCTACAGAAAATACAAAGGAATTCCGTAAGTTTGCAGTATAATTTTGTAAATACAAATATACAACAGATGAGCACAAAAACACCGCCGTTTGTGGCATACAAAGTAAAAGATATTTCATTAGCCTCTTGGGGTAGAAAAGAAATAGAATTGGCCGAAGCAGAAATGCCAGGTCTAATGGCATTGCGCCAAGAATACGGAAGTGAGCAACCTCTAAAAGGAGCTCGAATCGCGGGTTGTTTACACATGACAATCCAAACTGCCGTTTTAATCGAAACCTTAGTCGCTCTAGGTGCAGAAGTAACTTGGAGTTCTTGTAATATTTTCTCAACTCAGGATCAAGCTGCAGCTGCTATTGCCGATGCAGGAATCCAAGTTTATGCTTGGAAAGGATTAAATGAAGAGGAATTTGATTGGTGTATTGAACAAACACTATTTTTTGGAGAAGATCGTCAACCTCTAAATATGATTTTGGATGATGGAGGAGATTTAACCAATATGGTTATTGATCGTTATCCTGAACTAGTTGCAGGAATCAAAGGTCTTTCTGAAGAAACAACTACTGGAGTTCACCGTTTGTACGAACGTATGAAAAATGGAACACTTCCAATGCCAGCTATCAATGTAAATGACTCAGTGACCAAATCTAAATTTGACAATAAATACGGATGTAGAGAATCTGCCGTAGATGCAATTCGTCGTGCTACTGATGTGATGTTGGCAGGTAAACGTGTTATTGTTTGTGGATATGGAGATGTTGGTAAAGGAACAGCAGCTTCATTCAGAGGAGCTGGCTCCATTGTGACTGTAACTGAAATTGATCCTATCTGTGCATTACAAGCAGCAATGGACGGATATGAAGTTAAAAAATTAGACAATGTAATTTCTAATGCTGACATCGTAATTACAACAACAGGTAATAAAGATATTGTAGTAGCACGTCATTTTGAAAAAGTAAAAGACAAAACGATTATTTGTAATATCGGGCATTTTGACAATGAAATCGATATGGCTTGGTTAAACAAAAATCATGGTTCTTCAAAAATTGAAATTAAACCTCAAGTTGACAAATATACAATTGACGGAAAAGATATTATTATCTTGGCTGAAGGTCGTTTAGTAAACTTAGGATGTGCTACTGGACACCCTTCATTTGTGATGTCAAATTCATTCACAAACCAAACTTTGGCACAAATCGAATTATGGAAAAACAGTTCTGATTATGCAAATGAGGTATATATGCTACCAAAACACCTTGATGA
>JASLDM010000120.1 GCA_030151565.1 Flavobacterium sp.
ACCTATTGCCTCTATCAACCACTGGACAGGAAACCTCTGCTAAATTGGCTATCATTCGTCAAAAAATGAAAGAGAAAAGAGCTACAGCACACCTTATTTCTTCTTTAGATGATTTAGCATGGGTATTAAATATTCGCGGAATAGACGTGCCTTGTAACCCTGTTACACTTGGATTTCTTTACCTTGAAGCAACTGAGGCAGTCTTATTTATCAACCCATCTAAACTTTCTGATGCGACAAAAACATCTCTAGAAAATTGTGGTGTGGTTGTAAAAGAATACAATGCTGTTCAAAAACAATTAGAAAATCTAGCAGCTACAGCCACTATATTAATCGATCCAAAACGCACTTGTTTTGCGATGTACGATGCTATTCCAAAAGAAGTAACCATCCTTGAAGATATGAACCCTTCTACGCTTTTAAAAGCCGTAAAAAACGAAGTAGAAATTGCTCACGAACGCCAAGCAATGGTCAATGATGGAGTTGCTCTAACTAAATTCTTCAAATGGTTGGAAGAGAACGTGGCTTCGGGTACCTTGACGGAAATGAATATTGCTGATCATTTACAAACCTTACGTGCTGCACAACCAGGATTCAAAGACATCAGCTTTGACACTATATCTGGATATAAGGATCACGGAGCGCTTCCGCATTACAAAGCTGAAGAAAGCAGCAACTACACTTTGGAAACAACAGGTTTATTATTAGTTGATTCAGGTGGACAATATGAAACAGGAACTACAGATATCACACGTGTGGTTGCCTTAGGAACACCTACACAAGAAGAAAAAGACGACTATACAATTGTATTGAAAGGAACCATTGAAGGGTCTATGGCTATTTTTCCAAAAGGAACTCGTGGCTACCAAATCGATGCTATTACGCGTCGTCCAATCTGGGCTACCTTGCGCAATTACGGACACGGAACTGGACACGGGGTTGGTTTTTTCTTAAATGTACACGAAGGTCCTCACGTATTTAATGCTACCAATGTTGATATTCCTGTAGAAGTTGGTATGATTACCTCTATCGAACCAGGATTATACCGAGAAGGGAAACACGGCATCCGTATTGAAAACTTGGTTTTAGCAAAAGACTTAAACAGCAACCAATTTGGTGATTTTATGGATTTTGAAACCTTGACGATTTGCTATATTGCTACAGATTTAGTAGAAACAAATCTGTTAGACCAAGTACATATCGACTGGTTAAATTCGTACAACCAATGGGTTTATGACTCTTTATCTCCTAAGTTAAGCACAGAAGAAGCTGCTTGGCTAAAAGAGAAAACAAAAGCCATCTAAAAGTCTTTTTATCTCAAAATAAAAAACGTCGCAAAGAATTCTTTGCGACGTTTTTCTATTATTAGAACTACTGTAAAATTATTCTACTGTAGTTTTATATACTTTCAATGCTTCTTTTAAAATTGCTGCGGAACGAATCAAATCTTCTTTTTTCAAAACATAAGCCATACGTGCCTCGTCTAATCCAACATCTGGTGTAGAATAGAATCCTGCAGCTGGAGCAATCATTACTGTTTCACCATTCAAATCATAAGACTCCAACAACCATTTGGCAAAGTCATCTACATTTTTCACCGGAAACTTAGCCACACAGTAAAAAGAACCATGAGGAACTCCTACTTGTACACCTTCAATTTCTTTTAAAGCAGCGATAAAAACATCACGACGCTCTTTATACTCTTCAATAACGTCATCAAAATAACTTTTTGGAGTATCTAACGCCGCTTCAGATGCGATTTGAGCATACGTAGGCGGACTCAAACGAGCTTGAGCAAACTTCATTGCTGCTCCCATAAAAGCTTTATTTTTTGAAACCACACAACCAATACGCGCCCCACACATACTATAACGCTTTGACACAGAATCAATCATAACAGCGTGTTCTGCCAATTCTGGCATACTCATTACCGAAATATGTTTGTACCCATCATAAGCAAACTCGCGGTATACCTCATCAGCTACCAAAAACAAATCGTGCTTAATAACCAATGCTGCCAATTGATTCATTTCCTCTTCAGAATATAAATATCCTGTAGGATTTCCTGGATTACAGATTAAAATAGCTTTTGTATTAGGTGTAATTAATTTTTCAAATTCAGCTATTTGAGGTAGCGCAAATCCATCCTCAATAGAAGACATTACCGGAACAATTTTTACACCAGTTGCCGTAGAAAAACCATTGTAATTTGCATAAAAAGGCTCAGGAATAATGATCTCATCTCCTGGATCCATTGTACTTCCCATAGCAAACATCAACGCTTCTGAACCTCCTGTTGTAATGATGATATCTTCAAAATCAACAGCTAGATTATGACTTTGATAGTAAGCAGCCAATTTGCGTCTATAACTCTCAAAACCAGCCGAGTGACTGTATTCCAAAACTGTAATATCCGCTTCTTTAACAGCGTTTAAAGCTACTTCTGGTGTTTTTATATCTGGTTGTCCAATATTTAAATGGTACACGTGATTTCCTTTTTGCTTAGCAATGTCTGCATAAGGAACTAACTTTCTGATAGGTGATTCAGGCATTTGTTGCCCTTTCAAAGAAATTTTTGGCATAGCTTTATATTTAATCTTCTCAAAATTCGTCGATGCGAAACTATAAAATCCTTTAAAAAACAAGGAGTCTAATCGCTCCTCTATTTTTAAGATTGTGCAAAGGTAATTGTTTTTAATCAGATAAAAGCAAGAAAAAGCAATACTAAATAATAAGTTAAATATAGGGCTAAAGTGCGCATTTTAATTATTTTTGTTGGAATTATTAAAACTCAAACAACAACTTCCATGGACAAAAAAATAATTGCCTTCTTCTCTTCTACTCGGTTGATGGCTGTCCTTTTTATTGGGTATGCTGCTGCTTTAGCAATAGGTACCTTTATAGAAGACAGATACAACACAGATACCGCTAGAATAATCATTTATAATGCCAAGTGGTTTGAATTGATTATGCTGGTGTTCGTTTTCAACTTTATAGGTAATATTAAAAGATATTCCTTGCATAAAAAAGAGAAATGGGCAACATTACTTTTACACTTAGCCTTCATTCTTATTATGTTAGGTGCTTTTATTACACGTTACATCAGTTTTGAAGGAATGATGCCTATACGCGAAGGAGAAAGCTCAAGCTACATTTATTCTGATAAAACCTTCTTGACCGTAATGGCAGATGGAGAATATCAAGGAGAAATGAAGAGACGCACCTTTGAAGAACCTAAATTGATGTCGGCTGCGGTTGACAATCACTTCAAGATGAAAAAAGAATTCAACGGAATTCCGTTTGAAGTAGAATACAAAGACTTTATTATGGGTGCGACAGAGGCCGTTGTAGACGATCCAAATGGAGTTCACTTTTTAAAACTTGTAGAATCTTCTGATGGTACTCGTCACGAACATCACTTACAAGAAGGTGAAGTTTCCAACATTCACAATATTCTTTACGCTTTCAACAAACCTACAGAAGGCGCTATAAATATCACAAAAGAAGGTGATTCTTACAGCATCTCTACCCCTTTTGAAGGTTCGTACATGGTTATGGCCGATCAATCGCAAGGAACCGTAGTTAAAGACAGCGTACAACATTTAAACTTTCGCGCATTATACAACTTAGGTGTAACACAATTTGTATTACCTGATTTACCAACAAAAGGGAGAATTGACTTAGTGTCTAATGGCGATTACAAAGACAAAATGACCGAAGATGCACTTGTAGTTACCGTACGTGCACAAGGACAAGAAAAAGATTTGATTCTGAAAGGGAAATCTGGACGTATGGGAACCCCTCAATCTGTTCAACTTGGCGATTTAGAGTTTACACTTATGTTTGGTAGCAAAATCTATGAAACACCTTTCCAAGTACGCTTAAATAAGTTTATTGCAGAAAAATACCCTGG
>JASLDM010000013.1 GCA_030151565.1 Flavobacterium sp.
GCTTTCAGGAACTACTTTTACAGGACAAACAATTGACTTGTCTCAATTTAATAAGCCTAAGAAGAAAAAAGAAGATCCTAAAAAAGGAAATGGTAACGCTTCTAATAAAGATAACAAAAAAGAAGGTACTCCGGGTGCTAATAAGAATAAGAGAAAACGTATTGCTAAGCCTGGTGAAGGTACAAACACTACTAATACTAATTCTAACACTACTGGAGGAAATAACAACAATAACAGAGGTGGTCACAACAAAAACAATAGTGGTGGTGGAAAATTTGGTAATAAAAATAACCAAAGAAGAAATACTACTCCTATCGTAAAAGCTGAGCCTACTGAAGAAGAAGTTAAAAACCAAATTAAGGAGACACTTGAACGTCTTCAAGGTAAAGGTAACAAATCAAAAGCTGCTAAGTATCGTCGTGACAAACGTGATACACACCGTAAGAAAACGGATATGGAGCAGTTAGAAATCGAAGCAGGAAACAGAATCTTAAAAGTAACAGAATTCGTTACTGTAGGTGAAGTTGCTACGATGATGGATGTGCCTATTACTAAAGTAATTGGTAGCTGTATGTCATTGGGAATTATGGTTACGATGAATCAACGTTTAGATGCTGAGACATTGACTATTGTTGCTGATGAATTTGGATATGAAGTAGATTTTACAACTGCTGATATTGACGAAGCTATTGAAGAAACTCCAGATAGAGAAGAAGATTTACTACCAAGAGCTCCTATTGTTACAGTAATGGGACACGTGGATCACGGTAAAACATCTTTATTGGATTACGTTCGTAAAGCTAACGTAATTGCTGGTGAGTCTGGTGGAATTACACAACACATTGGTGCGTATGGTGTAACGTTAGAAGGAGGACAAAAGATTACATTCTTAGATACTCCTGGTCACGAGGCCTTTACAGCAATGCGTGCTCGTGGTGCTCAAGTTACAGATATTGTTATTATCGTAATTGCAGCGGATGATGACATTATGCCACAAACAAAAGAGGCGATTAGCCACGCTCAAGCGGCTGGTGTGCCAATTATTTTCGCAATTAATAAAGTTGATAAACCAACTGCAAATCCTGATAAGATTAAAGAGCGTTTAGCTTCTATGAACTTATTAGTTGAAGAGTGGGGAGGTACTTATCAATCACAAGATATTTCTGCTAAACAAGGTATTGGTATGAAAGAATTACTTGAAAAAGTTCTTCTTGAAGCTGAAATGTTAGAGTTAAAAGCTAACCCTAATAAAGCAGCTGTTGGTACTGTTGTTGAAGCATTCTTAGATAAAGGTAGAGGATATGTATCTACTGTATTAGTTCAAGCTGGTACATTAAAAGTAGGTGATTACTTATTAGCTGGTCGTAACCATGGTAAGGTTCGTGCTATGCATGATGAACGTGGTAATTCAGTTAAAGAAGCTGGACCTTCAAGACCAATCTCTGTATTAGGTTTAGATGGTGCTCCTACTGCTGGTGATAAATTCAACGTATTTGAAGAGGAAAAAGAAGCTAAACAAATTGCTGCTAAACGTACTCAGTTAGTTCGTGAACAATCTGTACGTGCTCAACGTCATATTACATTGGCAGAGATCGGACGTCGTATTGCTTTAGGAGATTTCAAAGAATTGAATATTATCTTAAAAGGAGACGTGGACGGTTCTGTTGAGGCATTATCTGATTCATTCTCTAAATTATCTACTGAAGAAATTCAAATTAATATCATTCATAAAGGTGTTGGTGCGATTACAGAATCTGACGTGTTGTTAGCTTCTGCTTCTGATGCAATTATTATCGGATTTAACGTTCGTCCTATGGCATCTGCTAAACAATTAGCTGATAAGGAAGAGATCGATATCCGTAATTACTCAATCATCTATGATGCAATTGATGACTTGAAAGATGCAATGGAAGGTATGTTATCTCCAGAGATGAAAGAAGAAGTTACAGGAAGTGCTGAAATTCGTGAGTTGTTCAAAATTTCTAAAGTTGGAACAATTGCTGGATGTATGGTTACTGATGGTAAGATCTTCCGTTCTTCAAGAATCCGCTTGATCCGTGAAGGTGTAGTTATCTATACAGGTGAGTTAACAGCTTTAAGACGATTTAAAGATGATGTTAAAGAGGTTTCTAAGGGATATGATTGTGGTATTCAAATTAAGAACTACAATGACATTAAGGAACTTGATGTAATCGAAGCTTTCCAAGAAGTAGAGGTTAAAAAGAAATTAAAGTAATACTTGATTTATATAAAAAAAAGGTTGTCTGAGAAGACAACCTTTTTTTATGCTTTGATATTTTTGGATAAGTAAAAGATGTTATTCTTTTTCGAGTTCTTTAATTTTGTCAAAAATATATTCTGATTCGTAGCCTTTCCGATATAGGTAAGCAATAACTTTTTCTTTTTTTGAAGCTAGACTTTTGGCTTTTGTGGAATTCCACTTTTGAGAGCTAATTCGATTGAATGTTTCGAAGTATAATTCGTCTGGAAGTTCTTCCATTGCTTTTTTTATCAGATACGGTGATATTTTTTTATAATTAAGATCTGAAATAATCCTGTTTTTCCCCCAGCCACTCATTCTGTGTTTTCCTCTAGCATAGCTTTTTGCGAATCGTTCTTCATTCAGGAAGTTTTCTTGTATTAGATGTACTAAAATAGAATCATGTTGAGAAGGAGAGATGCCTAATAGGTACAATTTATTAATTACTTCAGTGTGGCAACGATCTTGGTAGCTACAATAGTATTGAAGTTTTGAAATGGCCTGTTCTGGTGTTAGAAATTTTTTCTCTTGTTCTTCCAATGTAAGCTCTTTAATTATTTATTAGAACGCATTATTGCTTTGTTGTTTTTGTAATCTATCCATTTTTGACCTCCTAAACGACGCATTATGATGTCGAAATGACGCATTACGATTACGTTGTAAGCTGCACGAAGTAAATTTAATGGTTTTTTAGGTAAAGCTCGTAAGCTCATAGAGAAACTTGGTGTAAGATATTTCATATAGTGCCAATAGCCTTCTGGCATATATAGTGTTTCTCCGTGATTTAAGGTTCCGATATATCCTTTTGCTTTTTTTAATGCAGGCCATTTGTTAAAATCTGGATTATCAAAATCGATTTCTTCGTGTGCAATTAATGAGTGAGGGATTTTGTATAAAAATGACGTTTGGTTAGGGGCAAATAGAATACATTGTTTGCTTCCCTCAAAATGAAAGTGTAGTATATTGGCGTAGTCAATGTCGAAGTGCATGAATACTTTTGCGTTGGCACCTCCAAAAAACAACATAGGTAGTTGTTTGATTAGTTTAAGGCCTATTTTAGGCCATTTAAAGTCATTCTGCAGGCTTGGAACTTCTTTCATTATGTTGTACAGGAAAATTCGATAGTTAGTAGGTTTACGTTGAAGTAAATCAATATAATCTCTCATTCTCATTGTAGCATGGGCTTCGTTGAAGTTATCTTTATATGAAACAGGTCTGTCGTCATATAAAGGGACTACTTTATCTCCTGCAACTTCTTTTATATAATTCAAATACCATTTTTCATAAGCAGGCCAATCTGAGGTTAGTTTCTCAATTATTACAGGTTTCTGCTTTTTAAAATATTCTGCTACAAAATCTTTCTTCGAAATTGTAGATACTCTATCTATTTGAGTAAGGTTTAATTTTGACATAAAAAAAAACTTTGTGAATCCTAATGTGTCGGGACTCACAAAGTTAACAAAGCTTTTTAAATCAAAAAAAATAAATCAATGCTTTGAATGGGTGATTATTTCTTTTTTGAATATTCTAAATTCTTCTCAATCTTATGTTCTGGTCTTGTCCATTTCGGTTTTTCACCTAGTGGTTTTAGAGCTGAGTCTTCAGCTTCAACCGTTTTGGGTTGTGAGATTTTAGTGAACGGCTTTTGAGGTACTAATCCTAGAGATTCAAACATTTTCATATCCTCATCTACATCTGGATTTGGAGTTGTAAGTAATTTGTCTCCAGCAAATATTGAGTTTGCTCCTGCGAAGAAACACATTGCTTGTCCTTCACGGCTCATTTGTGTTCTTCCAGCAGAAAGGCGTACTTGAGTTTCTGGCATAACGATACGTGTAGTTGCTACCATACGGATCATCTCCCAAATTTCAACCGGTAACTCTTGTTCCATTGGTGTTCCGTCTACAGCTACAAGTGCATTGATGGGTACGGATTCTGGTTGTGGGTTAAGTGAAGCTAATGCTACAAGCATTCCAGCTCTATCTTCAATACTTTCTCCCATACCAATAATTCCGCCACTACAAACCGTTACGTTAGTTTTTCGTACATTTTCAATCGTAGATAAGCGATCTTCGAAACCTCGAGTTGAGATAACTTCTTTGTAGTATTCTTCAGAAGTATCTAAGTTATGATTGTATGCGTATAAACCCGCTTCAGCCAAACGTTTTGCTTGATTTTCAGTAAGCATCCCTAGGGTGCAGCAAACTTCCATGTCAAGTTTATTGATGGTTCGTACCATTTCCAAAACTTGTTCAAACTCAGGCCCGTCTTTTACATTTCTCCAAGCAGCTCCCATACATACTCTTGAAGAGCCACCAGATTTAGCGCGTAAAGCTTGTGCTTTAACTTGGCTAACGCTCATTAGATCATTGCCTTCAATTTCAGTATGATATCTTGCGGCTTGTGGGCAATATCCGCAATCTTCAGGGCAACCTCCAGTTTTAATTGATAATAATGTTGAAACTTGAACAACATTAGGATTGTGATTTTTTCTGTGAATGGTTGCTGCTTCGTATAGCAAATCCATTAAAGGACGCTGATATATTTCTATAATTTCTTCTTTAGTCCAGTTGTGTTTTGTCATAAATATTGCATTTTGCGACCAAATGTAGGGATTTTAATCAGTAAGAAAAAGGAGGTTTGTTGATAATTGACTCAT
>JASLDM010000157.1 GCA_030151565.1 Flavobacterium sp.
CCAGGGACAATATCTGCAATTGTATTTGTATTAAATACCAATAAACTTGAAACATTACCATTAGTAATTGTCACCTTATCAACCGAACTTTTCAATGGAACTTGAGGAATTAGCAATCCTCTATCCTTAGCCACAATTTCAAGTTGTGAAGACTTATTAGGTGTAGTAGTACCTATACCAACTTGTGCATAGGTAGACCAGGCTCCCATTAAAAAAGCCACGGTTAGTAATCTTTTTTTCATAATTTTATTTTTAATTTTCTAAAGACAAAAGTCCAAGTATTAATGGTTAAAAAAGTTTATTATTATTAGGTTTTAATACATACCTAATAATAATACGTATAGCTAATTACCTATAATACAACTCATTATGTTTTTGAAGATAATAATTAGAAAGTTTATTATCGAAATTCGTTAATAACAAAAAAAATAAAGACGTACTAAAATTTATCCTGTTTTTAAAAAATTATTTAAGAAGATGTAAAAGAATTTTACTTTTTTAATAAAAGGCTGATAACTTAAATAGAAAATACTGCCATTTAAATATTAAAAACTACACTATTAAGTCAGTATAAAAAACAATATCTCATAGATAGATACGAAAATCATTAGGCATTAATTAAAATTACAGCTAAATTCAGTTGTAATATATTACCGATACACACCAACATTATTCATTTACAAGGCATTCTTGCATAGACTTTTATTACACTATATCTGACGAATAATTTGAAATACTTACTTAGTATAAAAAATTCTGCTCGGTTTTAACCCAAGCAGAATTTTATACTTACACAGTTTTTAGTACAGTGTCTTGAAGTTTAAAATAATTATTTTATGCTTTTTATGTTTTTTCTAAACTTTGTAGGTGTAATACCAACAATACTTGAAAATACTTTGTTAAAATTTTGAGGTGAGCTAAAACCTACCATAAAAGCTAATTCAGTTGCTTTTATATTAGGATCAGTCTTTAGCAAATCTATAGCATAATCAATACGTTTTTTATTAGTGTAATTTGAAAAGCTCGTATTAAGCGCTAACGAAAAAACCTGAGTTAAATAATATTTTTTTATTTTCAAATGTTGCTCTAAAGCCTCTAAATTAAGCTCAGAATTATAAAAATAACTATTGTCAATTGATTCTATAGCTTTTTTATATGCCAGTAGCTGTTCATCATCTAGCCTCGATTTAGCATATTTTTTATTATTTCGTTCTTCTCCTTCATTAATTGTCAAGACTGATTTTTGAGCAATATCAACATCTTTATTTAAATGAATTAATTTTATAACAATCAAAATGACTGCTATTGTTAAGATAACATGAAGTAATATAGGTGAGTGTACTGTATTTTTCGCTGGATTGAAAAACAAAAAACCCATATTTACTAAACTAGTACAAATCATAATTACAGCTATTAAAGCTGAAAAATCGATGGAAGTATCATTTAACTCTTCGAACTTAATAGAAAAAACAAAGTCTTTAATAAGTAAAACACCATATATTAAATAAACAAATGATGTTATTCCATAATTTAATCTTTTGAAATTATTCTCAGTGAAAAATGGCACTGTATCAAAATACAAACACAGAATACCAAAAATAAATACTAGGACAAAAGGGATGAAATTAATGAACTTTGATACTGGAGTATAGTCTGGAGAATGATCTTTCTTCAAAGCTAAGTACATTAAACTTCCATATAACAAACTAAAAGGTATTGTATAGGCAATATTAATTTCTTTGAAAACATAAAGTTTCAAAAGTAAATACATGGAATGTACAGCCGTTAGTATCAAAATTTTAAATAAAGACTTTCCGAGTTCTGTTCTAAAAACAGAATGATTTCTATAAAAAAGCGAAATAACAATGCTAGTAATAACGTTATAAGACAAGAATATTATAGAAATAAAAGTCAAAAAAAGGCGCATAAATCTTAATTTTTATCAATAAATTCAGAAGGCGTGCCCCCTGTTACTTCTTTAAAATATTTATAAAAAGTTGGCTTTGAAGAAAAACCACTCTCAACCATAACATTTTCGATAGTTGTTTGGCCATTATGTTCCTCTAATTTCTTTATAGCATAAGAAATCCTCTTAAAAGCTATGAATTTGTAAAAATTTATACCATAAACTTTATGTATTAATTGAGATAGTTCAGATTTAGGAATTTTTAAATTATCTGATAAGTCATCAAAAGAAAAATTCACATGAGTATAAATGTCTGTATCCTCAAAAAAAGTAGTAAGCTTTGATAATGTATCATTTTCCTCAATAGTTAAGGGAGAATCCTTTTCTTCCAATACTTTTGGCTGTATTATAACTGGAGCCTCATTGTTCTTTAGAGTAAAAATATAAAAGGAAAATAGAGTAAGAAAGAAAAGTAAGCCACCAGTAAAAAAAATGGTGCCAAAAGATAAAAATAAATCCAATTCTTTTTCATGACTGTTTGCTATAATTGTAAAACCTAACAAAATCTGAAACAACTTACAGAAACACATCCAGTATACAAATAAAACAGAATCTACATCTTCTTTTAAGAAAAGCTGATATATACCTGTTAAAATTAAAAAAAGAGCCGTTACTAAATTTTTATAATAATCACTCTCTACGTAAAGATAGTTAACAATAAAAACAATAACAGAAAAAGTAAGTAGATAATAAACATTCTTTATTAAGTCTTTGTTTTTCCAAATAACAATACTAACTATGGCTAATAGCAAAGGGGATAATAAAAAAAACACAGAATTGTGATATATTAAATAATAGATAAAGCCTAGCAAGTAATGGACAATATAGATAAGTATAATCCATACAGCATTTCTGCTAACAAGAAACCACTTATATAAAATTATATTAATTTCTCGATCATCTGCCATTTTCAACTTCTCATTCATAATAACTTATTAAGATTAAATATGTTTATTTTCAATAAATAAACTATTTAAGGTGATCATGCAAATATGAAGAACTCTCTTTAGCCATAAAAAGAAATGTCTATTGTATTTCTGAATTTCTATATAGTATATTCTTATTTCTCATCTAGAAATGAAATAAATCTTGACGGTGTCATACCTGTTATTTTTTTAAAAATCGTTGTGAAAGA
>JASLDM010000109.1 GCA_030151565.1 Flavobacterium sp.
ACACTAATACTGATTAAAAAATAAATAACACTCATACCTTTTTATTTATAGGCCAAAATTACCTCAATGCGTGAATTTAAAATATGATATTTATCACTTTAAGGATTTTATACCCTTATTTATTAAGATTCTTTTTAGAATAATAATTACTCATTATCGTCACAAAGCTTATCATCGTTGCTGTACTTATGGGCATCAATATTGCCGCCACTAATGGAGACAAATGATTGCTCACTGCAAATGACAAACCAACTACATTATATGTTAAAGCGAGCACGTAACTCATTTTAATTGTTTTAATTGCGTTCTTCGAATATAATAAAAAATAATTAATATTACTAAACATTGATGCATCTAAAATTGCATCACTTGCTGGCGTAAAAACATTGACATTTTCCGAAACCGAAACCCCTACATTACTCTGCGCCAAAGCGCCTGCATCATTCAGTCCGTCACCTACCATCATCACGTTTCTATTTGCCTTTTGTAGTTGTTCGATATAAGCCAATTTCTCCTCTGGCTTCTGATTAAATACCAATTTTGTCTTAGACGGTAACAAAGCTCGCAACGCTTCTTCTTCTCCATCATTATCTCCAGACAACACGGCCAACTTGTATCCATAACCATCTAGACTTTCGAAAAGCTCCTTCAATCCTTTTCTGTAGTGATTCTCAAAAATAAATCTACCTTTAAACTCGGAATCTACTTGAATATATACAGAAGTTTCATTTACCGCATCATCTATTTGAATCCCCAATAACTTAGGAGAACCAATCAAGTACTTCTTTCCTTCCAATTCTCCTATTAACCCACCTCCAGTGATTTCTTCAAAAAATGTAGGCTTAACCACTTGAGTTTTCGGTAAAAAACCATACAACCTACGACTCAAAGGGTGATTAGATCCTCTTACAATATTCCGAATAGCACTTTGCTCTTCTTTCGAAAGCTCTTCTCCTTCATATTTAATTGCGGCAGCCGCATTTGTAGTAATTGTACCTGTTTTATCAAAAACCAACGTATCCACTTTAGCCATTTGTTCTACAACCACAGTATTCTTCAAATAAAACTTTTTACGCCCCATAATTCGAATTACATTCCCTAAGGTAAACGGCGCTGTCAAGGCCAAAGCACAAGGACATGCTACAATCAAAATAGCTGTAAACACATTAAAAGCAATATTAACATCGATAAAAACCCAATATGTAAAAGCGACTACCGACAAGAGTAACAATGTTGGAGTAAAATAATGGCTAATGGTATCGGTAATAGTCTTGTACTTAAGATCAATCTTTTTCTGAAAAACATCATTGCTCCACAGCTGCGTTAAATAACTTTGAGAAACCGTCTTGATCGTTTCAATCTCTACTACTTCTCCTACTTGCTTTCCGCCTGCAAATAATTTATCCCCAGATTTTTTCTCTACCGGAATCGCTTCTCCAGTCACAAAACTATAATCGATAAAAGCACGTTCAGAAATCAAAACGGAATCCACGGGAATTAACTCTTGATTACGTATCAATAACCGATCTCCCTTTACCACATCATAAACTTGAACAGGCACCTCTACTTGCTCCTCGTCTAGCTTTGTAACAGCGATTGGAAAATAGGACTTATAATCTCTTTCAAAGGATAAAAAATTATATGTACGCTGCTGAAATAACTTTCCTAAAAGCATGAAAAAAACCAGCATACACATGCTATCGAAAAAACCTTGTCCATGCCCAAAAACAATGTCATAAACACTTCTGATAAACATTACAATAATCCCTAAAGACATCGGAATATCAATCGTATAATTCTTTGTTTTAATTCCATTCCAAGCCGCAATGTGATAAGGCGAAGCAGAATAAAAGAAAACAGGCAACGACAGCAACAAAATCAACCATCTAAAAAAACCTCTATACTCGATGATCCAAAAGTCTTCAATATTAAAATACTCTGGAAAAGACAACATCATCACATTCCCGAAACTAAAAAAGGCAATTCCAATTTTATAAATCAAACTTCGATCTATTTGCTCTGGTTTTTCTTCGTAATTTTTCAAGCTGATATAAGGCTCATAACCTATCCTACCTAAAAGAACAACGATTTCTTTTAAGCTGATTTCTGAAGAATCAAAAGTGACAGATACTTTCTTCTCTGGAAAATTAACTAATGATCTCGAAACTCCTGCATTTAATTTATTCAGATTTTCTAATATCCAAATACAAGAGCTACAGTGAATATGCGGTATATACAACGTCACTATAGACATTTTATCTTCCTCAAAATCCAAAAGCTTACTAACAATTTCTACATTGTCTAAAAAATCATACTTACCTGAAATATCTTCAGGAGTAGCACCTGGAGCTGTTTCAAAATCATAATAACAGCTCAAATCATTATCACTAAAAATCTCATACACGGTCTTACAACCATTACAGCAGAATTCCTTTTCGTCGAAAGTGATCCGATTAAAACTAGTTATTTCATTTCCACAATGATAACAACCTTTCTTCGTCATATTTACTCATTTTTACCTTATGCAAATATCTTGATTTACAACGCCCTAATATATGATATTTATCATAATTATGCGTATCTTTGCCTTCAGGAAATCATAAACCGTTTTACAATGACCAGATGTGAACAATGCATAATCAGAGAGTTTAGTTCACTAAAAGCACTAACTAGAGAAGAACTCCTAAACATCTCAAATCAAAAGAATGCTTTTCTTGTCAAAAAAGGAGATATTCTCTTTAATGAAGGCGAAAACCTCAATGGCGTATACTGCGTTAAAGATGGTGTTTGCAAACTTACCAAGCTAAATTCTAATGGTAAAGACACCATTCTAAAATTAGCAACCAAAGGAGAACTTTTGGGTCAACGATCAATGATCAATGATGAAAGTTCAAATTTAACCGCAACAGCAATTGAAGACATGACCGTTTGCTTCATTCCTAAAAAGGAAGTTATGCAAAGCTTCAATGACAACAATAAATTCTCACTTCTAGTTACTCGTGACATTTGCAACCACTTAAAAGATGCTGATAAAGGCCTCGTAGATCATACTCACAAAACCGTAAAAGAACGATTGGCTATTGTACTTCTAAAATTAGAAGAAACTGCCGGTACCGATCCAGAAAGTGGAGCTTTAAACATTCAACTCTCAAGAGAAGATCTCGCAAATATGGTTGGTACAGCAACAGAAAGCTGTATCCGTCTACTTTCCGATCTAAAAAAAGAGAAATTAATCAGTTTAGTTGGTAAAAAAATCATTATCAACAACTACAATGAACTGAGAAATATGGCAGAAAAATAATATTGCTCAAAAAACACTTAAAAAAATAACTCCTTATACAGTAGATTGATAAAATAATGTATTTTCGCATTATGATGAATTCAACTACTATTGAGGAATTAAAATCACTATTATCCTCTACAAAAAAAATTACTATTATCCCTCATCGTAATCCAGACGGAGATGCGATAGGCTCTACTTTAGGTTTATTCCACGTTTTAAAACAACTAGGACATAGCGTTCACGTAATTTCACCGAATGAGTTTCCAGATTTTTTAGCTTGGATGCCCGGTTCAGAAAGCATTTTTTTTTATGAAAGAAATGAAGCCGAAACACAAGAGCTTCTTAAAAACGCAGACCTTATATTCACCCTAGATTTTAATATTTTACTACGCACAGGTGATAAGATGGGGGCTTTTTTAAATTCCCTTAAAAAAGATTACGTGATGATTGATCACCATCAAATGCCAGGTGATTATGCTAAATACACATTTTCTGATCCAGCATATGGTTCTACGTGTGAGCTTCTATACGTTGTTTTAAACTTACTAGGTTTAGCTCCTTACATCAACAAAGATGTAGCAACGTGTATTTACACAGGTATTGTTACAGACTCAGGATCTTTCAAATTCCCAAAAACCACAGCACAAACCCATCTGATTGTTTCAGAACTGATTCGCAAAGGAATAGACAATCCAGAAATCCACAATCAACTTTTTAACAACAGCAGCTACAACAGATTGCAACTAATGGGACGCACACTACAGAATATGGTGCTTTTACCAGAGTACAAAACATCGTATCTATTTTTAAGTGAAAGCGATTTACAACAATACCAGCATTCAAAAGGAGATACTGAAGGTTTTGTCAATTACGGTCTTTCTATCGATGGCATAAACTTCACAGCTTTCTTCATTGAAAGAAAAGACGAAGGAATCATCAAAATATCATTCCGATCACAAGGAGACTTTGATGTCAATCAATTTGCTCGTAAATACTTTGAAGGCGGAGGACATATCAACGCTGCTGGTGGAAAATCAAACGCATCTTTAGAAGAAACTATTGCTAGATTTAAACATATCGTAGCTACAGAAAAAATAAACGAATGAAACCAATAAAACTTATTTTACCGACCTTACTACTTATCGTAGGATTAAACGCTTGCAAAGAACCAGAAGCACGCAAACCAATCTCACAATCAGAAGTAAACGAGATCAATCTTTCAATTGAGCGAAATAAGTCGCTAATTCAAAATGAAGAAGAGCTATTTAAATCCTATATGTCTCGCGACACTATTCAGGAATACATAACATCTTCTCACGGCTTTTGGTACTCTTACACTAGACGCCATTTACAAGATCCAACATCTCCAAAACCCGGGGATTTGGTTACATTTGAATACAGTGTTTCTGATTTAAACGGAAACACGATTTACGCTAAGGAAGAGATTGGAACAAAACAATACAGAGTAGACCAAGAAGATCAGTTACAAGGAATCAGACACGCAATCAAACTCCTGAAAACAAATGAAACAGCTACGTTCTTATTTCCTTCACATCTAATTTATGGATATGCTGGCGACAACAACAAAATCAAAAAGAACGAACCCTTAGTTATTTCATTAACGATAAAATCAATTGAACGAAAATAAAAATCTATAAAATGAAAAAAATGACAAGTTTAATCTTAAGTATGGTAGCACTAGTTAGTGCTTGCTCTTCTCCAAAAGAAGATTTGGAAAATGGTTTATATGCAGATATCAAAACCAATAAAGGAAATATTATTGTGCAATTAGAATACGAAAAAGCACCGGTAACAGTTGCTAACTTCGTATCGCTTGCAGAAGGTAACAATCCTTTTGTAGATAACGCTCACAAAGGCAAACCTTACTACGACGGACTTAAGTTTCACCGCGTAATCAATGATTTCATGATTCAAGGTGGCGATCCTACAGGGACTGGTGCTGGTGGTCCTGGATATGTTTTTAAAGACGAATTTGACGAATCATTAAAACACGACAAAGGTGGTATTTTATCGATGGCAAATAGCGGCCCTACAACAAACGGAAGCCAATTTTTTATCACACATAAAGAAACTCCTTGGTTAGACGGAATGCACACTATATTCGGACATACCGTAAAAGGACAAGACATCGTAGACTTAATTAAACAAGACGATGTAATGGAAAAAATCAGCATTATTCGTGTTGGTAAAGAAGCTAAAAAATTCAATGCTGTAAAAGTATTTAAAAACTACTTTGAACAAGAAGCTAAAGACAAAAAAGAAGCTGAGGCGAAATTCGAAAAAGCACAAAAAAAATACAACGACCTTTTTACAGAGTTAAAAGCTAAAGCTACTAAAACAGAGTCAGGACTTTCTTACGTTATTACACACAAAGGAAACGGAGGAAAACCAGCAATTAGCCAAGAAGTTTATGTGGACTATTCTGGCTTTTTTGAAAACGGTAAATTGTTTGATTCTAGCAATGCAGAATTATCTAAAGATTTTAACGTATTCAACCAACAACGTGCAAATGCAAATCAATATGTGCCAATTCCATTCAAATTCGGAAGCAAACAAGGTCTAATCCCTGGCTTCATCGAAGGTATTGAGCAAATGAGTATCGGAGACAAAGCTTTAATCTTTATCCCGGCTCACTTAGCGTATGGCGAAAGAGGTGCTGGAAATGTAATCCCTCCAAATACAGACTTAGTTTTTGAATTAGAATTATTCGACAAACAGTAAACACATCCATCAAAAATCCCCAAGTACTAAATACTTGGGGATTTTTTTTGAACGTAAATTTAAAACCGTAAAAAATAAGTCAATATCCTTAAACCGTAACAGATCACAACTACCTTTTTAATCAAGAGACACGAAGCTTTTTAACGACAAAAGACCTATAACTGAAAAACACCCAAGCTAGTCGTTGCAATTCACTAGACAAACTTCTCACCGTTACCATACCCAAAAATCCCTAATAAAGAAGGTGTCTTGCATTTCTAAAAGCACGTAAAGCTAAAACAAAGACGTTACATTTTTAAGCATAAAAAAACGCATCGAAATTAATCGATGCGTTTTTTTTTATAAGCTTAAATCTATTTACTTTCCCTCAATCTACACAGATGTAATCTCGAATAACTCCATCATTCGCATCATATATAAATTTCAGTAATAGAAGCCTTAATTCTTATTATACTTCTTCAGCAGGCGCTTCTTCTACCGCAGGTGTTTGCGTTGGTAAGTCAGCTTTAATCAAGAATGAAATAACCTCTTGATTTATCTCTCCTAAAGTTTTTCTAAACAATTCAAAAGCTTCAAATTTATAGATCAACAATGGATCTTTTTGCTCGTGAACAGCCAACTGAACCGATTGCTTCAACTCATCCATTTTTCTCAAATGCTTTTTCCAAGCATCATCTAAAATCGATAAAGTGATGTTCTTTTCAAAATCATCAATCAAAGTAGCTCCTTCACTTTCATATGCTTTCTCCAAGTCTGTAACAATATTTATTGTTTTTAATCCATCTGTAAATGGCACCACAATACGCTCAAACTGGCCTGCATTATTTTCGTAAACATTTTTGATTACTTTAAAAGCCTCAGAAGCACTACGCACTCCTTTTTCTTGATATGCTTTATAAACTTTTTCATAAATAAGATCCGTTAAAGCACGTACATCTAGTCTAGCAAAATCTGCTTCAGATACTGGCACTGTCATTCCAAAATAACGCATAAAGTCGAAATCAAGGTTTTTATAGTCCGATGCCATTTTATTCACATCAATTGTTTGCTCCACAAAATCATACATCATATTAGCGATATCCACTTTTAAGCGATCTCCAAACAATGCGTGCTTTCTTCTCTTATAAACTACTTCTCTTTGAGCATTCATCACGTCATCATATTCTAATAAACGCTTACGTACTCCAAAGTTATTTTCTTCTACTTTTTTCTGAGCGCGTTCGATAGACTTAGTCATCATAGAATGTTGAATTACTTCACCTTCTTTTAATCCCATTCTATCCATTACTTTCGCAACGCGTTCTGATCCGAATAAACGCATCAAGTTATCTTCCAAAGAAACATAAAACTGAGAACTTCCGGTATCTCCTTGACGACCAGCACGACCTCTTAACTGACGGTCTACACGACGTGAATCGTGACGCTCCGTTCCGATAATAGCTAATCCACCAGCTTCTTTAACTTCTTTTGACAACTTAATATCCGTACCACGTCCTGCCATATTCGTTGCAATCGTCACAACACCTGGCTTACCTGCTTCCTCCACAATTTGAGCCTCTTGTTTATGCAACTTCGCATTCAACACATTATGCTCAATACCTCGCATTTTCAACGATCTACTCAATAGCTCAGAAATCTCAACAGAAGTTGTACCAATTAAAACTGGACGCCCTGCTTTAGACAATTCGACTACATCATCAATTACCGCTTTAAATTTCTCACGAACCGTACGGTAAATTAAATCTTCTTTATCTATACGCGCAATTCCTCTATTTGTAGGAATCTCAACTACATCCAATTTGTAGATTTCGTAAAACTCCCCTGCTTCGGTAACAGCTGTTCCTGTCATACCTCCAAGCTTGTTGTACATTCTAAAGTAATTCTGTAAAGTTACAGTCGCAAAAGTTTGTGTAGCTGCCTCAATTTTTACATTTTCCTTAGCTTCAATCGCTTGGTGCAATCCATCAGAATAACGACGTCCATCCATAATACGACCTGTTTGTTCATCAACAATCATAATCTTATTATCAATCACAACATACTCCGTATCTTTCTCAAATAAAGCATACGCTTTCAACAACTGATTCAAAGTGTGAATACGCTCACTTTTTACTCCAAAATCTTGGAATAAACGCTCTTTTGCCTCAGCCTCCTCGTCTTTTGACAATTTTAAATTTTCAATACGAGAGATCTCCGTTCCTATATCTGGAAGTACAAAGAAATTCTCATCTGTATCTTTAGATAAAAACTTAATTCCGTTATCTGTTAACTGAACTTGGTTGTTTTTTTCTTCAATTACAAAATACAAAGCCTCATCTACTTTATGCATTTCTCGATTGTTATCTTGCATATAGTGATTCTCTGTTTTTTGCAACAACTGCTTCACTCCTTCTTCACTCAAGAATTTAATCAACGCTTTGTTTTTAGGCAAACTACGGTAAGCTCTCAATAGTAAGAATCCACCCTCTTTAGTATTCCCCTCTTTGATCAATTTTTTAGCTTCAGACAAAAATCCATTAGCTAACTTACGTTGCATCTCAACCAAATTATTCACATTCGGTTTCAATTCATTAAATTCGTGACGATCACCATCAGGAACTGGTCCCGAAATAATCAAAGGTGTTCTTGCATCATCAACTAAAACCGAATCGACCTCATCTACAATCGCAAAGTTGTGCTTTCTTTGAACTAATTCTGCTGGCGTGTGCGCCATGTTATCTCTCAAATAATCGAAACCAAATTCGTTATTTGTTCCATAAGTAATATCTGCTAAATAAGCATTTCTACGTCCTGCAGAGTTAGGCTGATGATTATCAATACAATCTACAGTCATCCCGTGAAACTCAAACAAAGGTGCTTTCCAAGTACTATCACGTTTTGCCAAGTAATCATTCACGGTCACCAAATGAACCCCGTTACCTGTCAACGCATTCAAATACAATGGCAAAGTAGCTACTAACGTCTTACCTTCTCCCGTTTGCATCTCTGCAATTTTCCCTTGGTGCAATACAATACCTCCAATCAACTGAACGTCGTAGTGAATCATATCCCAAGTCACTTCTTTACCAGCTGCAGACCACGTATTATCCCAAAATGCTTTGTCCCCCTCGATGTTTACATAAGGCTTGCTTTCCGCGAATTTAATATCCGTTTCAGATGCTGTTACTTCTACTCTTGGGTTTTCTTTAAAACGCTTAGCTGTTTCTTTCACTACTGCAAATGCTTCTGGCAAAATATCCATCAAGCATTTCTCTGAAAGCTCATAAGCTTCTTTTTCTAAGGCATCAATATTAGAGTACATAGACTCTCTTTTATCGATATCTTGTGTTTTTTCAATCTCTTCACGATAAGATGCTATTTTAGAATCTTTATCTGCTCTAGATTGTTTAATTTTCTCTTTAAAATAAATCGTCTTTGCGCGTAGCTCATCATTTGACAAGCCCGACATCGCTCCATCAAAGGATCTGATTTTATCTACTATTGGCTGAATGGCTTTAATATCGCGTTGCGATTTATCCCCCACAAAGGCCTTTAATATCGTGTTTATGAAGTTCATAAATATATAATTTGTTATAATTCTTTACTGTAAAACAAAAGTAAACAAAAAAAAAGCCTCGCTTGAGACTTTTTCTTTATTTATTATCTTTTAATACTCATCCTCGTTCCAAAGATAATCTTCGTCAGTAGGATAATCTGGCCAAATTTCCTCCATTGACTCATACATTTCTCCTTCGTCTTCGATCGATTGAAGGTTTTCTACTACTTCAAGTGGAGCCCCTGTTCTAATTGCATAGTCAATAAGTTCATCTTTCGTAGCAGGCCACGGAGCATCACTTAAGTAGGATGCTAATTCTAATGTCCAATACATCTTTTATCGATTTTAATTTTAGTGCAAAAATAATTTTAATATTGAAATAATCAAGTTATTTATGATTTATTTACAAAAAAAGCCAAGAACGTGGCTTACAAAGCGTTCCTTTATCGAAATATCCTTTATAAAAGGCTATTCTTTTCTAGGAATCCATTTCACTTCTTCAGCTTGTAAATCGAAAGACAACTTTCGTGCCAGCACAAAAAGATAGTCTGAAAGTCGATTCAAATACTTCAAAACCTGCTCATCTGTCGGCTCTTCGTCATTTAAAGCCACCGAAAGACGCTCTGCTCTACGACAAACACATCTAGCAATATGACAGAATGACACAGTAGTATGTCCTCCAGGCAAAACAAAATGAGTCATTGGAGGCAAAAAGGACTCCATTGTATCAATCTCGTTTTCCAAAAAAGAAATATCTTCCAGCGTGATCTTAGGTATATTCAATCGCTCTTTCCCATTTTTCAAAATAGCCTTCTCGGGATCTGTAGCCAAAATAGCTCCTACTGTAAACAAGCGATCTTGAATCTCTATCAACGCTGTTTTATATAAAGAATTAATATCCTGATCGCGAATCAAACCAATGTAAGAATTCAATTCATCCACCGTTCCATAACTTTCTATACGGATGTGATGTTTTGGTACTCGAGTACCCCCAAACAATGCTGTAGTTCCTTTGTCTCCTGTTTTTGTATATACTTTCATCTATGTATCTATTTTATTCGTTCATCGCTTTCGATTACACCATCTCGCAAGCGGATAATCCGATGCGCATGTGCTGCAATATCTTCTTCATGCGTTACCAAAATCACCGTGTTGCCGTTTGCGTGAATTGCATCAAATAATTGCATGATTTCAACAGACGTTTTGGTATCTAAATTCCCTGTCGGCTCATCAGCCAAAATAATAGAAGGATTATTCACCAATGCTCGGGCTACTGCCACACGCTGACGCTGACCTCCAGACAACTGATTTGGGTGATGATCCATACGATCTCCTAATCCCACTTGCCCCAACACTTCACTTGCACGCTTGTGTCGATCACTTTTATTAAAGCCCGCATAAACCATTGGCAAAGCCACATTGTCTAAAGCAGTAGTACGCGGGAGCAAATTAAAAGTCTGAAACACAAATCCGATTTCTTTATTTCGAATTCCAGCCAACTCATCATCACTCATCTGACTCACATCTTTTCCGTTTAAGATATAGCTTCCCGATGTTGGCGTATCCAAACATCCCAACAGATTCATCAAGGTTGATTTCCCAGACCCTGAAGGCCCCATTAAGGCAACATAATCTCCTTGAGCAATAGACAAATCAATGCCCTTTAAGACATAAACAACTTCACTTCCCAATGAAAAGTTACGTGTTATTCCTTTAATTTCAATTATTGATGACTTCATATCGTCTGTGCTATTCCTTTCAAATAAACAAAATTCTTTTAAATATTAGTAGTCTTAGCGCCTCAAATGTTACATTCTTAATCTAAAATGCTGTTTTAACTGCTCTCTTCGAACAAATGCTAATCCAAAATAGTAGAAATCCAAGGTCACAGTTGTCGTTTCACTCTCAACCAAAGCCTCCCACAAATCCTCTATTCCAGCTGTCTTCTCTCTTCGATCAACCAATACAAAAGCATCATTACGCAACTGTGGCAATTCTTTTAACACCTGTAACTTATTCAAAACATTCGCTTCATCAAGTAAAATCAGATCCACCTCATCAAACACACCGTCTTCAAGGGCACTCACTTCAGACACAGAAGTCATACACAAAACACCTCCAAGCACTTTATCTGAACCAACACATACCTTTTTAGGCTTAAAATAAGCAAAAACACGATCGATAAATGCTTCTTTTTTAGCCATCCCCTCCCATTGTGTTTCTCTTGTATACAATCCTTTTGTCAAAAAAGAAAATACAAACGGCGAGTGCACCCCGTGCTCATTAGTTGCCGAAAATAAAAACTTAATATAAGCTATGCTACTCATGTTTCCAATCATTTATGAACTACAAAAATACAAGCTTTAAATCAAATGTAAACCACCCAAATAAAAGAGTCTAATTCTATCCCTACAAAAAACTCACTACAAAGCACTTAGAGGATTCTAAAAAATAATCGACATTTTTTTAGTCAATATTATTTGTATTTAAATAATATCGTTCTATATTTGCACTCGCAATAAGCAAAGGCCATGTGGCGCAACTGAATAGCGCATCTGATTACGGCTCAGAAGGTTGCAGGTTTGAATCCTGCCATGGTCACAAAAAAGACTTTACATCTGTAAAGTCTTTTTTTTTTGCATTATACCCAATTTCTTCCCTTGTATTAAAAAATAGAACATTTCTCAATCTCTAATCGAAACCTCATTTTTAACAAGCACGAACGCTCTTCTCAGCTGAACCATTTGTTCAACATTTTTTAGTTTTTAATACGTTTTTTGTCAAAATAGTAGGGGTTTTGTTCGGGTCTTGTTCGGGTCTCCTTCGCAAAACAGCCCTCAAACCCAAGTAAACACTGGACCTTACCGAAGCCGATCCGAACAAACGCTTTTTTAAATTACACACTACATTGATTATCAGTAATTTAATTTTTGAAAATTATCAAAAGTGAGCAAAATCGTCAAAAGTGAGCAAAATCTATCATTTACTATCAAAATTAGCATTTATAAAAACAAACATCTTCTAAGACATTAAGTTTGTAAAAATTCTAGACCTGACAGCACAAGCATTATGCA
>JASLDM010000083.1 GCA_030151565.1 Flavobacterium sp.
TATTGATGATGATTTCTGCTTTCTGCGGACATGATTTAATGAAAAAGGCTTATGCAGAAGCCATTAAAGAAAAATACAATTTCTATTCTTATGGAGATGCAATGTTAATCCTATAGCTTAGAATTAGCTATAAATAAAAAAACCTTCAAATTAATTTGAAGGCTTTTTTATTTAAAATCATTACTATTTAAATAGTTCTAAAGTTCTCTCTAATGCCATTCCTCGTGAGCCTTTGATTAAAATCTGAGAATTTTTTGGAAGGTTGGTTTGGGTAAAAGCATCTACAAAGGCAGAATAGTCTTCGTAAAAGCTCAAGTTTTCTTCTGTATTTTGTGTTCTTAATTTATAAAATTCTTTACCAATGAAGTACACTTGGAAATTATTTGTCTTTTTTAGGTTTTCAATCAAGCTTTGATGTTCTTTTGCGCTTTCTTGGCCTAATTCAAACATGTCACCGAGAATGAGTATTTTATTTTTATCGCTTTTTAATTGAATGAAATTAGATATAGAAGCTTCCATACTGCTTGGATTTGCGTTATAAGCATCTAGTAAAATGTCAATTGATTCAATTGTTAGCCATTGTGAGCGATTGTTATTCGGTATGTAATTTTCAATTGTTTCTTTTGCAACTTGACTAGTAATTCCAAAGTAGTTTCCGATAGTAAGTGCAGCAGCTATGTTTGTAGCGTTGTAAAGACCAGTAAGGTTAGAGTTAACTGTATTTTCCTTTAAAGCTACCGATGCATTGGGCTGAGCTGTGTACTTCTCAATAATAAAGTCGTTCGTGCTTTCTAAGCCAAATGTATATCTAGAGAAGGTAATCGTTTTGGCATCCTGACGAGGATCATCTGTATTTACAAAAGCCATTTTGTGATTGTCTTCTAGGTAATTATATAGTTCGCTTTTTCCTTTTATGACGCCTTCAAAACCTCCAAAACCTTCTAAGTGCGCTCGCCCGAAGTTTGTGATATAGCCGAAGTCAGGTGTTGCGATTTCGCATAAATCAGCAATTTCACCTTGGTGATTAGCTCCCATTTCTACTATACCAATGTCTGTAGTTTCATCGAAACTTAATAAAGTTAGCGGGACTCCAATATGATTGTTGAGGTTTCCGATCGTTGCTTTTGTGTTGTACTTTGTTGAAAGTACAGCGTGAATTAATTCTTTAGAAGTTGTTTTTCCGTTACTTCCTGTAATAGCAATAATTGGAAGGCCTAATTGTTGTCTATGGTATAGCGCAAGATGCTGTAATGTAGTAAGGCTATCTGGAACCAAAAACATTTTGTCTGGATTAGAAAGTTTTGTTTTATCATCGATAATAACAAATGAAGCGCCTTTTTTTAAAGCTTCTTCAGCAAAACTATTGGCATCAAAATTATCTCCTTTTAAAGCAAAGAATAAGGAGTTTGGTTTTATATTTCTTGTGTCGGTTGATATTCCATCACATTGTAAAAAACAATGGTATAATTCTTCTATTTTCATAAAACAAAAGTATAAAAAAAAGCCCTAAGAAATAGGGCTTTTTTGTAAAGAGTGTAACGAAAAAAATTATTTTTTAGAACGTTTTACGTTTGGTTTTGCTCCAACTTTAGTCATTGCTAAGCGGAAACCAATGTAATCAGTTGCTTGATCTTCTGGGTAAAATCTTCTTGTTGCTGGATCTAACCAATATGCGCGGTCTTTCCATGAACCTCCTTTGTAAACTCTAGATTTGTTGTCTACTAAAGTTGTTCTTTTGGCAGCATCATATCTTCCGTAAACGTCACCGTTTTCATCTGTAACTAAAGAATGTTCTGGGGCGTTATATCCTCCGTCTTTATATTCTCTATTGTCGCCACTATTGAAGTTTTGTCTCAAGAAAGTATCTGTTTCGTCTACTAATACTTGAGCTACTTGTCCAGGAAGGTTTCTTACGCGAACTTTTCCATTTGCAAGTGTGTCGTATACGATTGTTTCTGGTGTAACAATAACAGCTTTTCCGTCAGGTCCAATTTGGTTTTTGTAGTATACATTTCCTCTAAAGTAGTTGAAATCGTTACTGTCCTCTGTTGCAATTGTAGGTCTGTAAACATCTGCAACCCATTCAGCAACGTTACCTGCCATATCATAAAGACCAAAGTCATTTGGCGCATAAGACTTAACTTGGTTTGTAATATCTGCACCATCTGTAGACCATCCAGCTATCCCTCCGTAGTCACCACGACCTTGTTTGAAGTTAGCTAACTGATCTCCTTTAGTTTTACGTTTTCCTGTTCTTGTGTAACCACCTTCCCAAGGGTATTTTTTTCTTCCTTTATAAGAGTTGTATTCTCTATTACCAATAAGTCCTACAGCAGCATATTCCCATTCTGCTTCAGTAGGTAAACGGAATTCTGCAGTAAATAAACCAAATTCTTGAGTCGCATAAATATTATGAGCTCCGTCTTTAGCTTTATTTTTAACACCTTGGAAAACAATATCTCTATTTCCTCCGTATACAGATTCAGGATTAGCTAAGTATGCTTCTGTACTAAAATGTGCTTCGCCATAAGCTTCCACAATTTTAGCATTCTTTTTCAGGTAACCTGCTTTTTCTAACGTGATTTCATTTACGCGGTCTGTTCTCCATTTAGCATAGTCATTTGCTTGAATCCAGCTTACACCAACTACTGGGTAGTTTGCATATGCAGGGTGTCTCAGATACGTTGTAGTCAAGGTTTCGCTAAATCCTAAACGAGTTCTCCATACCATAGTATCTGGTAGGGCACCTTCATATATATGTCTATAGTTTTCTTGTGAAGTTGGGAATACAGTTTTTAACCAATATAAGTATTCATTATACATTAAGTTGGTTGTTTCTGTTTCGTCCATATAGAAAGACTGAACATATTGTTGTGTAGGATTGTTATTCCAGTCGTACATTACATCGTCTTGTACCCTTCCCATGGTGAAAGTTCCTCCTTCAATAGCAACCATTCCCATTGGAGCCTTTTGGTCACCGTAGTTTGTGTTGTATTGAAAGCCTCCCTTTGAGTCATTAATTTTCCAACCAGTTGCAGTTGATACTCCTGCAGAGTTCGTGTTGCTACAGCTTGTAATACCGATTGAAGCTATAACTCCAGCAATCAGTCGCAATGTCATAAGTCTATTAATCTTCATATTTAGTGGGTAAATAATTTGCTCGCAATATAATAATTAACGATTAATTAGCAATGTTTATTTTGTGAATATTTAAAAAAAACTTAAAATTTAATTATTGTTCGTAAGATTCATTCTTTCTAACGTTCAAATTCTCTGTTTATTGTAGTCGTTTTTTTTTATTTTCTTTGTACTATTACAAATTGAAACGATGTTATTAAGAACTATGAAAAAATTAATATGCTTTTTCCTGTTATTGAGTGGATTTACACTACTTGCTCAGCAAAAAGAAGTTCATATAAAATGGTCTGAATTAAGACCGTTTTCCAATCTAGACTCTGAACAACTTTATCCTTTTTTCGATTCCGAACACTACTCCTTAGATCCTGTTAATAATAAGTTAATTTTCAGTGAGGTGTTATCCGAAAATAATGCGGTTAATCCGAATTCTTTAAAAATTGAACATATTCAGTTTGAAAATATAAACGTCTCTCAGTTAGGTGCTCTCAAGAAAGAGTATCTTCCAGAAACAATTTCGCCTCAATTAAAAATGGTTCATTCACGTGGGCAAAGTAAAAGTGTATTTTCATTTTATCCAATTATTCGTGAAGGAAATTTTATAAAACGAGTTGTAAGTGTGCGTTATTCCTTTCAAAATAGTTTGAGTAGAGGTTTGTATGGTAATGAAGCTTTTGCTGTAGGACGACAATCTTCAATATTAAAAAGCGGAAATTGGTTTCGATTTACAATTAATAAGACTGGGGTTTACAAAATCAATAAATCTTTTTTGTCTCAGTTAGGTGTGCCTTCAACAGTAGATCCGCGTACCATCAAGATCTATGGAAAAGGAGCAACTATGTTACCATTAATAAATGCAGCAGAATATCCAACTGATTTGGTTGAAACACCAATTCAAATTATCGGAGAAGAAGATGGAAGTTTTGATGCATCCGATTATATATTATTCTATGCAATTGGTGCAGATCAATGGAACGATGAAAATCTTACTCATCTAAATCTTTACGAAGACGAGATTTCTTATTTTTTGACTTATGATGGTATGGAAGGAAAGAGAATTCAAAAATTATTTCAACCAACAGTTGTTGCATCCAAAGTGTACGCTGATTATGATGCTGTGGTTTTTCACGAAAAGGATTTAATAAATGTAGGTAATTTAGGACGTAAGTGGTTTGGGGAACGTTTTAATGTGCAAAATAGGCAAAGTTTTACATTTCAATTGCCTAATCTAGATTCTTCTAAATTAGTTACTATAGCTATAAATGCAGCTTCTGCTTCTTATGGAAATACATCTTTTACTTATGCTGTAAATGGGGTGACATTCGGAACAGCTAATTTTAGTCGTTTGACGTCTCAGACTACAAAGGCATATGAAACTTTCTTCTCAAAAGAGGTATCCCTTTCAAATAATCAAGCTGTAGTGGATTTGGTTTATAATAATGGTGGTGTGCCAAGTTCAGATGGTTATTTGGATTATATACAGTTGACATATACTGCAAAATTGCAAGGGTTTGGAAAGCAGTTTGGGTTTCAAAATGCAACGCTAGCTTTTGAGCCTGGAATTGTTGAATATAGAATTTCGCAAGCTAATGAAATTGAACAAGTTTGGGATGTGACAAATGTTGAGCAAATTGAAGGGGTCTCGAATTCAAATAACTCTAATTTATCTTTTAAAGTTTTAGGAGGAGAACTTCGAAAATTTCACGCAATATCTTCTCAGGACTTTTATGAACCAATGCTAGTAACAAATTCTAGAGTGATGAATCAAGATATAAAAACATCTGTTTTTTCGGAAGGGGATGTGGATTATCTTTTAATAACACACCCTAGATTAAAAGTTCCGGCAGAGCGATTAGCTCGTTTTCATCGTGTTGAAAATGGATTTAAAGTTAAAGTTGTTACGGTAGATGAAATTTACAATGAGTTTTCTTCTGGGAAGCAAGATGTTGCGGCAATTCGAAATTTTATAAGATATGTTTATCAAAATGGATCATCAGATGATAAACGAGTAAGGTTTGTAAATCTTTTTGGAGAAGCATCGTTTGATTATAAAAATCGAGTTCCAAATAATAAGAATGTTGTGCCTGTTTTTTATGGAATGCAAACCAATCGAAATGTGCAAAGTAGCGGTAGTAACTTTTCGGCTTATACAACGTTTATGTCTGATGATTTTTATGCTTTGATGGACCACGGAGAAGGTTTGATGTTAGACGCTTCCTATGGTGTAGACTTGGCTGTTGGGAGAATTCTAGCTAATACTGTTGATGAGGCAAATGCAATGGTTGACAAGATTGAGGAATATCATAAAAGTGAAAATCAAGGACGTTGGCGTAATGCCGTTGTAGCAATGGCAGATGACGTTGATAGAGAAAGTGATATTGTTTTGCAATCAGAATTAAATATGATCGTTGATGACCTAGTAGTTGATCATCCTTTTTTTAATGTAAAAAAAATATTTTTAGATGCATATGTCCAAGAAAGCTCTGCTGGAGGACATCGATATCCTACAGCAAAAAAGGAATTTATTGAGTCAATTGAGAATGGTGCTTTATATGTAAGTTATTTAGGACATGGAGGGGAAGATGGTTTGGCTCACGAACGTGTTTTTGGCTTGGAAGATGCACGGAATTTAAAAAATCAAAAAAAATATCCACTCTTTGTTACAATTACTTGTGAGTTTACACGTTTTGATAATCCATACCGATTAACAGGAGGGGAGAATATGTTTAAAAATAAACAGGGAGGAGCTATCGCTTTGGTTGCCACTACTAGAGAGATTGGGATTGAACCAGGGCGCAGAATAAATAAACAATTCAGCAAAGATTTATTTGACGAAAATGGTCAGTTTCCAACTATTGCAGAAGCTCTAGTTGCTACAAAGAATCAGACGTTTAGTAGAGATAAAAATGTAGTTTTCTTTATTGGTGATCCAGCATTGAAATTGGCAATTCCTAGGCCTAAAGTAGTATTAACGCATATAAATGAAAAGTTAGTTCATGAACAAGAAAATGCCCTGGAAGCTTTGGGGTATGTAAAACTGAAAGGAGAATTACAAGATGAGCATAGTAACCTGATTTCTTCTTTTAATGGCGATTTGGCTGTTCAGATTTACGATAAAAATATAGAACGTAAAACATTAGGTAATGATGGAGTTCGCAGAAACGGTACTTTAGTGATAATGGATTTCGAAACCCTTGGAGAAACGGTTTTTAGAGGGAACGCTAGTATTAATCAAGGAAAGTTTGGGTTTGATTTTGTATTGCCAAAAGATATAAACATGGCTGTAGGTAAAGGTAAGGTTAGCTTTTATGCTCAGGACGCTAAAACGGATTATACAGGTTATAACACAAATATTACAATAGGGGGAGTAAATAAAGATGCGCCTGATGATAAAACGCCACCATTAGTGCAATTATTTATGGATCATGAGGCATTTGTTTCTGGAGGTGTAACCACATCGGAACCTGTCTTTTTGGCTTTTTTAGAAGATGAAAACGGAATCAACACATCTAGTGGAATTGGGCATGATATAGTTGCCTATTTAGATGGCGATGAACGCAATGCTTTTGTGTTAAACGATTATTATGAAACCGAGACAGATAATTTCAGGAAAGGGAAGATAACCTTTCCTATGAAAGATTTAGAAGAAGGGTTGCATACGTTAACTTTTAAAGTATGGGACGTTTATAATAATTTAACTACAATGGATATTCAATTTGTTGTAGCTAAAGAAGCAGGAATAAAAATTGAAAAAGTATTGAATTATCCAAATCCATTTGTAAATTACACGGAGTTTTGGTTTACACATAATCGACCTTATGAATCTTTAGATGTACAGGTTCAAATTATGACAATTGCGGGGAGGTTGGTTAAAACAATTCGGCAAACAGTAGTTTCTGAAGGAAATTTATCTCGTGAAATTTCATGGGATGGACGAGATGATTTTGGAGATCGAATAGGAAAGGGAGTTTATATATATAAGCTAACTGTGAGCTCGACACAGACAAATCAAAGAACAGAAAAAATTGAAAAATTAGTTATACTGTAATTATAGTATATTTGTTGAACTAAATATTATAGAACATACATGAAAAAAATCGCACTAATTGCACTAATTGCTTTCGGAGGAACGACTGCATTTGCTCAGACAGTGAGACCAATAACAACAGGAGTACCTTTCTTGCAGATTGCGGCTGATGCTAGATCAGCTGGAATGGGAGATATGGGTGTAGCTACAACAACAGACGCTTTTTCACAGCAATATAATCCTGCAAAGTTTGCTTTTGCGACTCAAAATCAAGGATTTGCTGTTAGTTATACACCTTATATGAGTAAAATAACTAATGATATTTCTTTGGCTCAGTTAAATTATTTTAATAAATTTAATGAGAGAAGTGCTGTAGGAGCAAGTTTGCGTTATTTTGGAATGGGAGAAGTTCATTTCAGACAAGATTATAATGATCCAGGTTATGCACGTAAACCAAATGAATTAGCTTTTGATGTTTCGTATTCATTAAAATTGAATGAGAATTTTGGAATGGGAATCGCAGGTAGATTTATAAATTCCAATCTTAAATTGGCGGAAGAAGTTGGCGGAGATGCATCTTCGGCAAGTAGTTTTGCAGTTGATGTTGCTGGTTTTTATGAATCTGATCAAATGTCTTTTAACGGATTTGATGGACGTTGGAGAGCCGGTTTTAACTTTCAGAATTTAGGTCCAAAAATGAAGTATGATGCAGACGATTTAAATGCCGCTTTTTTACCTTCTAACTTGAAGTTAGGAGCTGGATTTGACTTTATTTTAGATTCTCATAATACGTTGACTTTAACTACTGAATTTAATAAGTTATTGGTTCCAACACCAATTAAACCAGATAATGAGTCTGCAAGTGCTATTGAGAAAGCACGTAGAGAATATAATGATATTGGATGGTTTTCTGGAGTGTTTAAATCTTTCGGAGATGCGCCAGATGGATTGAGTGAAGAGTTTAAAGAAATTACTTGGGCATTGGGGGCTGAATATTGGTATGACAATGCTTTCGCCTTTAGAGCGGGATATTTTCATGAAAGTGAAGAAAAAGGAGCAAGAAAATTTGCTAGTTTAGGAGCAGGATTCCGTTATAATGTAGTAACTGTAGACGTATCTTATTTATTTTCTACCTCAAAAGTGAGTAATCCTTTAGAAAATACATTGCGTTTTTCTCTGACTTTTGACTTTGGAAATAAGAGTTATAGTAAAGGTTAAGCTTTGCATTGATATGATTGTATAATAAAGAATCCAAACCAAGTTGTGTTTGGATTTTTTGTCTAAAATAATTTGATATGAAAAAAGTAGAAGTAACAACAGTTTTTTACGAATATGCGTCAATGCAAGAGCTGCAAATAGAAGATCGGAATTTGATGGAAGAAGCCATCAAAATAAGAAAAGATGCATATGCTCCTTATTCGAAATTTCGAGTAGGAGCAGCTATTTTATTAGACGATGGAACCATTGTTTTAGGCTCTAATCAAGAGAATGCAGCCTTTCCATCTGGGTTGTGTGCTGAGCGTACAGCTATTTTTCAAGCTGGAGCTTTATATCCGAATAGGGTGATAAAAAAAATAGCAATTTCAGCATCTTCTGATTTGAAAGTCACCAACCAACCAATTCCTCCTTGTGGAGCTTGTAGACAATCGTTATTGGAATATGAGGTAAAGCAAAACTCACCTATCACAATGTTTTTTATGGGAGCAGAAGGAGTAGTTTATCAAACGCCTTCAATTTTAAATATTCTTCCTTTTCATTTTGATAAGGAATCACTT
>JASLDM010000090.1 GCA_030151565.1 Flavobacterium sp.
TAGAAAATGCACAAGTTGTTGGGTTCTTTATACTTATAGGTTTGTTGTTGTTTGCTAATGGTAATGATATCTACAAGGCAATTGTAGGTAAATAAAAAAAATAAATATTTTTTGGTAAAATTGTTTGCAAACACAGAAAATCGTTCTATATTTGCATCGCAATAAAGGTAAGACACCTTCCTCCTTAGCTCAGTTGGTTAGAGCATCTGACTGTTAATCAGAGGGTCCTTGGTTCGAGCCCAAGAGGGGGAGCAGAAAGCTAGACGTAAAGTCTAGCTTTTTTTATTTATGGAAGTTTGTGATTAATATTGGGATTGTCTGGATCAATCTTAAAAAAGGGTAGCTTATTTTGTTTTCCTGGTTTTGCAAGCTTACAGCTTTATTTCTCTTTGATTTAAATCGACTTGTCGATAGGTTGTGTAGTGGTTTTAGATAGATCTTGTTCGGGGCATGGTCGGGAGAAGTACCACAGACGCTCGGAAATCAGTTTTTTTTCAGAAGGTGTCTGGTACGAATGTGGTGATTGTATGGTACAAGATACGTTTAAGTCAATACTAGCTTGAGGTTGAAGTGGATTTGAGTAGGAATTTTATGTGTTTATTTGTTGGATCGTGCTAAATTACTGCGGAGTAATTGAAATGCCGGAATTTAGATAAAGTGTAATCCGTTTTTAAAACACTACGTTTGACTTTTGAAACTTATCTCTGTTTATTTTTTTGCTAATTTACAAGTTGATATAGTGTATAAAAAAAGCCTTCAAGTTTTGCTTGAAGGCTTTTTTTTATAGTGTAAGTTGTGTTATTCTACAACTACAAAGTCTTTAGTTTCGTTTGCTTTTGCAGAAAATACGTTAAGTACTTTTCCGTCTGCAGCAGCTACAACTACTACGGCTCTTAATTTGTTAACGTCTTGAGCGGTATATGAGATTTCAACTCCATCTCTTTTGAATTCATTTCCAGACTTAGTAATGATTCCTGGTACAAATTTACCTTCAAATCCATCAGAAAGTCCGATTAAAGTGTTGTTGTGTACAAAGTTAATAAGTGTGCTAGCACCTCCATAAAGGTCTGTATAGTTCTCTTGATTTGCGATAAGCCCATCTTCTAAAATGTAAACTGTATGGTAAATTCCATCTGTGTAATTTTCACTAAATCTGATTGCAAGATCTACTGTTCCTCCAGTTGCTGTTAGATTTGTTTTAAGACTAATTCCTATTGGAGAAGATGCTAGATGTGAATCTAAGACCGAGTTCGGGTTTTGTCTAAAGTTTATAGATCTATTAGTGAATGCTGCTGGGTAGCCTTTTACGCCTACCTTTTTTTCGTATTTGTTGCGTGCTTTGCTATTGAAGTCAAATGGATCATTATTATGAATAGCTACAGCTTCGAATTTTTCAGGATATTGCTCTTCCATCTGTTCGATATCAAAAGCTACAAGTGGGCAATATCCACACCAAGCTCCTGTAAAGTCTTCTAAAAGTACTTTGTGTGCATAGAAAACTTTAGACTCATTGTCTTTATCTTTGTCTTTGTCGCCGTCTTGGTCTGTATCTGTACCGCCTTCTTTATCCTTGTCCTTGTCCTTGTCTTTTTCTGGTTCTTGTTCTTTTTTAGGTTCAGTTGAGTTGTCGTCGCTGCTACATGATACTGTAGAGAATGATACGAAAAGGGATAAAAGTAATACTCCCCAAATGTTTCTTTTAGTCATAATTTAAAGTTTTTTAGTTATTTATTTGTTATAGAATTGTAAATTTATAAAATAAAAAAACATAACAAAATGTTAATGAATGTTTTTTTTAAATATATTTGCTCAACAATCAATTTAAAATTTAAAAAATGAAGAGAATTTTTGCACTTATGATGTTTGTGATGGCTTTAGGGGCACACGCTCAAAACGAGTTACCAAACGTACAATTGAAAAATTTGGATGGCAAAACTATTAATGTCGCTGATTATAATAAAAAAGACAAGCCGGTTATTATTAGTTTTTGGGCAACTTGGTGTGGTCCATGTTTAAAGGAGTTGAATGCTATTAAAGATGTTTACCAGGATTGGCAAGATGAAACAGGTGTGGAGTTAGTAGCGGTGTCTATTGATGATGCTAAAACGGTTAAGCGTGTAAAGCCATTAGTAAATGGGAAATCATGGGATTATGAAGTTCTTTATGATGATAATCACGAGTTGAAGCGTGCGATGAATGTGGTTAATGTGCCTTATACTGTAGTAGTATATAAAGGTAAGGTTGTGTATAAGCATTTGAGTTATACTCCAGGAGCTGAAAAAGAGATGTACAAAAAAATAAAAGCGTTAGTAAAGTAAGGATATATGATACGTAAATTATCGGTTTTAGGATTTTGTATGTTCGGTTTTATGGCGCAAGCGCAGATAAAAGTTGGACTTGAGAGTAATTCGCAATGGTATATTGATGATAAGGAAATTAAATTGCCTGAATATGAAGCGGAGGAACGTTTTCGTTCAAATTCATACATTAATTTAGGATATGATTATAAGAAATGGTCTTTTGGGGTTCAGTTAGAGTCTTATGCTCCTAGGCCAATTTTGAACTATTCAGAAGATTTTAAGAAATTTGATTTTGGAACTGTATTTGCGCGTTACAATGATGTTGATGCTGGTATTGATATTACAGGTGGACATTTTTATGAACAATATGGGGCTGGTTTGATCTTGCGTACTTGGGAAGATCGTCAAATCGGTATCAATAATGCTATTTTTGGTGTTAATGCTAAGTTTGAACCTATAGAAGGGCTTAAAATTGGAATGCTTGGAGGGAAGCAACGTGTGGGAATGGGATTTGACTTAGCGGATTCCTATATTTTTGGATCTAATATAGAGTTGGATGTCGCTTCTTTATTTAAAGATGTTAATTTCGACCTTAGATTAGGAGGAAGTTATGTGGGGCGTTATGAAGATGCGTTAGACTATAATTATGATATAGGTAAAGATACTCATGCTTTCTCAATGAGAGGGGATTTTTCAACTGGTGGTTTTTATTTAGGTACAGAATATGTGATTAAACAAAAAGATGCGGCAGTTGAAATAGGGTTTTTAAGACCTGATATTATGCAAGGAGGGAATGCGTTTATGTTGAATACGGGTTATTCTGAAAGAGGTGTGGCCTTTAATATGAATTTAAGACGTATGGAAAATATGTCCTTTTATTCACAACGTGATTTGCAGGGGAATGAGTTTAATAAGGGTGTTATAAATTATATTCCTGCTTTAACCAAGCAATATGATTATTCGTTACAGAATATTTATGTGTATCAGGCGCAATCTGTTTTTGATATGATTTATGAAAAAAAGCTAGGCGAAGTAGGTGGGCAGTTTGATTTTTATTATGATTTCAAGAAAGGAACTTTACTTGGGGGGCGTTATGGAACAAATTTAGTTGTAAATGGTTCTTATTGGGCGGCTTTAAAATATGATGTCAAAGATGATAGATCTGGGGTTACTTCTGATTTCTTTGGTTTTGGTAATAAGTATTATCATGATTTAGGTATTGAAGTTCGTAAAAGATGGTCTAAGAATTGGTCGTCTATTTTTATGTATTTGAATCAAGGTTATAATGGTAAGTTTATAGATCATACCAAAAATGTAAAAACTAATATTGCTAGTGTAGAAACTACATATCAGTTTTTGGATAACAAATCAGTTCGATTAGAGGCGCAGCATATGTGGGCTGATGCGGATAAGAAGAATTGGGTTGCAGGAACTCTTGAAGTAGCTGTAAATAGTAATTGGTCGGTTTTTGGAAGTGATATGTATAATTATGGAAATGATGATGACGATGCGAAAATTCATTATTACAATGCTGGAGTAAGTTTTACTAAGGGGGCTACTCGTGTAGCGGCTAGTTATGGACGTCAACGTGGAGGATTGTTGTGTGTAGGTGGTGTTTGTAGAATGGTTGCTGAGGCTTCTGGTTTGACAATTGGAATTTCGACATCATTTTAAAGAAGATAATTTTTTTAAATATTTTAAAGGTCTACTTTATGTAGGCCTTTTTTTGTCTGTTTGTAATCGAACGTCGCTATTTGATGTTTTATTTAGTAGTCTTTTTGGGTGTTCCTTTATATAAAGAAAAGCTAGTATGGTTGCTAAAAATATTTAATTTGCTTGTTTTCAGAAGCTTATGCATGGGTTGCTTTTTTAAACACCAAGCAAGCTTACCAACCAGCTAAAACTAGCACTCTTTATAGATAAGAAAAACCGAATCGTGTTCTATAAGGTAGCGAGCAGTATTATTCAGGTATTTTGGCTACGCATCGCATTACTGAGCACGAAACTCAAAAAAACTTTGGATTGTAACGCAAAGGTAAATAGAGTGTTAAGAAAAAGGTTAAAAATAAAAGGCGCTAAAGTTTGTGAGAACCAAAAAAGGAGTTACTTTTGCACTCGCAATACGGAAGACGTCGCAAGACCAACCGCAGTGCAAACGTTCAGAGCTAAAGATTGGTTTTAAAAAAAAGTTCAAAATAAAATTTGGATTATAAATAATAAAAGCACTATCTTTGTCGTCCGCTTAAGGATGCTCTTAGAAAGAAAATGGTAAGAAAAATAAAAAAAGTTTTTTTTTAAAAAAAA
>JASLDM010000052.1 GCA_030151565.1 Flavobacterium sp.
TCTGTTATTGAAGATTACAAATTAAACAAGAAAATAGAGTTAATAGGTGTCTCGGAGTTTGATCAATTGGCTTTGAGTTTTCAAA
Organism: Flavobacterium sp.; assembly: GCA_030151565.1. Taxonomy (GTDB): domain Bacteria; phylum Bacteroidota; class Bacteroidia; order Flavobacteriales; family Flavobacteriaceae; genus Flavobacterium. Next base: position 86 of record JASLDM010000052.1, read on the forward strand.
AACCGACAATTGTTGTCTTTTGGGCAAGCTGGTGTGGATCGTGTTTTAAGGAAATACCCACGATAAAAGAGTATACCAAGGCTAGAGATATAGACCTTGTATTTGTTAGTTTTGATAAACAAAATAAGAGACAAGAAGAACAAGTTGTAAAAAAAATGAAAGCTTTGGGGATTGATAAAACCTATCAGCTTAATGGAGAAGAGGGAGTATTTGACTTTACTAATATCAAGAAGCTTGTGGCTTTTTTAGAAGAACGTGGTATTGCTGAATCAGACATTAATGGATTACCTATTAACTTAGTTTACAAAGAAGGGAAGTTGATTTCTATTTTTGATTCCTTGGATTATCAAGCATCCGTATATCAAGCTTTTGATGAGCTTATTCAAGGTGCTTCTTTAGAATAATTAAGTGGCTTTTGTATTGTTAGCTTTGAGGGATTCGTATCGAATGGGTTAAAAAATGTTATATTTTTTATTACTTGTTTAAAAAATTGTTCATTTGCAGGATGTTAGAAAATCAAGTATTATTTAATCCTAAAGTACATAAGCTTTTACCTTGGCTTGCGGCTTTTGCTTTATTTATGCAAACTTTGGACTCCACTGTTTTAAATACGGCATTACCTTCGATAGCTATTGACTTGAATGAATCACCTTTGCATCTTCAATCTATTATTATCTCCTACACACTTACGGTAGCTTTATTGATACCGGTGAGTGGTTGGTTGGCTGATAAATTCGGTACGCAACGTATATTTAGAATTGCAGTAGCCATTTTTACAATCGGCTCGTTTTGTTGTGGGATTTCAAATTCGTTAGATCAATTGATCGCCTCCAGAATTTTACAGGCTATTGGAGGGGCGATGATGGTTCCGGTTGCTCGATTAGCAATATTGTATGCGTATCCGAAACAGGAGCTTTTAAAAGTGATTAATTTCATGACTATTCCTGCTTTAGTTGGTCCGATACTAGGTCCTACTGTTGGTGGTTTTTTGGTCCAATACGTGTCTTGGCATTGGATTTTTTTTATTAATATTCCCATTGGATTAGTCGTGATTTGGATGGCTGGATTTGCAATTCCTAACTTTTTAAACGAAGTAAAAAAGCTGGATTTCTTGGGACTTTTGCTGTTTAGTGGAGGATTGAGTTTACTGACTTTAGTTTTGGAATTGACATCTTCTAAGAGTATCAGTTTTTTTACAGCTTTGGCTATTCTCGGATTAGCCGCAATATCTATATTTTTGTATATCTATCGTGCTAAACGAATTGAAAATCCTCTAATTGATTTGGATTTGTTCAAGATTAGAACTTTACGGGTTAGTGTTTTTGGTAATGTAGCTACGCGAATCGGAATAGGTGGATTGCCCTTGTTAATTCCGCTTATGTTACAATTAGGGTTTGGTTATCCAGCTTCTATTGCTGGAATGATAATGATTCCATTTGCTGTATCGAACCTTATAGGTAAGTCTTTCGTTGTACCTGTTGTAACGCGTTTTGGCTATAAACGTACACTGATTTGCAATACGATTTTGCTAGGAAGTCTTATTTGTAGCTTTTACTTTTTACGCCTAACGACACCAATTTATGTAATTGTTGTATTATTGATGATTCATGGATTGATAAACTCTATACAGTTTACAGCAATGAATACGATTGCATTGGCAGATTTGACAAAAGAAAACTCCAGCGAAGGAAATAGTTTGATGGCAGTGACCCAACAGTTAGCCATTAGTTTTGGTATTTCTGTGGCATCATTTGTATTGTTGTATTTTCAAAGTAACGCTACGGAAATAGAAGGTGTTGAAAGCCATATTTTTAATAACACTTTTTTGGTGTTGGGAGTAATGACCTTACTATCTACTTTAGTCTTTATGAGATTGAAAGGGACTGATGGGGCGAATTTATCTAATCAAAAAAAATGGTAATTTGTAAGCTAAAATATTAAAGAAAAAAGGCTATTTGTATTTTCAAATAGCCTTTTTTTTTATTTAATCTCTTCAGAAGTAAATCTTAATTTTACAGAAGGGAATTTAGATTGTGTCATTTGAATCGAGAAGTCAGAATCTGCTAAGAAAACCAATTGGCCTGATTTATCTTTTGCCAAGAATTTTTGTTTGATACGTTTAAATTCTTTGAACTCTTCATTTTTTGGATCTTCAGGGCGTACCCAACACGCCTTGTATGCAGGGAAGTTTTCATATGTACATTTAGCACCATATTCGTGTTCCAAACGGTATTGGATAACCTCGTATTGTAACGCACCAACTGTACCAATTACTTTACGTCCATTCATTTCAAGTGTAAATAACTGTGCTACTCCTTCATCCATTAACTGGTCGATACCTTTTTCTAATTGCTTAGATTTCATCGGATCAGCATTGTTGATGTAACGGAAGTGCTCTGGTGAGAAGTTTGGAATTCCTTTGAAGCTCATCAATTCCCCTTCAGTTAAAGTATCTCCAATTTTGAAGTTACCAGTATCGTGTAAACCAACAATATCTCCAGCATAAGAAATATCAACAATTTCTTTCTTCTCTGCAAAGAATGCATTTGGACTTGAGAACTTCAATTTTTTACCTTGTCTTACGTGTAAGTAAGGCGTATTGCGTTCAAAAGTACCAGAAACGATTTTGATAAACGCTAAACGGTCACGGTGTTTTGGATCCATATTCGCGTGAATTTTAAATACGAATCCAGCAAATGCTTTTTCTGTAGGCTCTACGATTCTTGTATCCGATTCTTTTGCTCTAGGAGAGGGTGCTATTTGGATAAATGCATCTAATAATTCACGAACTCCGAAGTTGTTTAAAGCAGAACCGAAGAATACAGGTTGTAATTCACCTCTTACATATTCCTTTCTGTCAAAAGCAGGGTAGATACCTTCAATGATTTCTAATTCTTCACGTAGCGTATCAGCTGCTTTAGCTCCAACTATTTTATCTAATTCAGGAGATTCTAAATCAGAAATACTAATTGTTTCATCAATGTTTTTTCTACTATCCTCACTGAATAAGTTGATGTTTTTTTCCCAGATATTATAAATCCCTTTAAAGTCATAACCCATTCCAATAGGAAAGCTCATAGGGGTTACTTTTAGTTGAAGTTTTTGTTCTACTTCATCCATCAGTTCAAAGGCATCACGACCTTCACGGTCTAATTTGTTGATGAAAACAATCATAGGAATGTTTCGCATTCTACAAACTTCCACAAGTTTTTCTGTTTGCTCTTCAACCCCTTTTGCAACGTCAATTACAACGATAACACTGTCCACGGCAGTAAGCGTTCTGAAAGTGTCTTCTGCAAAGTCTTTGTGTCCAGGTGTATCTAAGATATTTATTTTTTTGTCTTTATAGTTGAAGGCAAGTACCGAAGTAGCTACTGAAATACCTCTTTGGCGTTCAATTTCCATAAAATCGGAAGTAGCTCCTTTTTTAATCTTATTGTTTTTAACAGCTCCAGCTTCCTGAATAGCACCTCCAAAAAGAAGTAGTTTTTCTGTAAGCGTAGTTTTACCAGCATCTGGGTGAGCGATAACTCCAAAAGTTCTTCTGCGTTCTATTTCTTTTAAAAAACTCATTGTGTCGAAAATTTAAGATGCAAAAGTAATTATTATTTGTCTAAAAAGAATCTTTTTAAAGCAGGTAAACCTTGAAACTATTTATTTATCGATAATGTTTTGTTAATAAAAGGGCTCTCAAGAGGCTATTTCTTGTGAATTGCTACTTTTGTTTGATTCATTTCTTTCAAAATGTTTAGATTTGAAGTTTAAACGTATTTAAATAAAATTTGAAGGATTTACTATGAATATGAGGTCATTTATTATAACTGCTTGCTTTTCTTTGTCTTTAGCTTCTTTATATGGACAAAACAACTCTAGAGATGTGTTGTTTTCTATTGATGACAGGCCTTATTTTACAGATGATTTTAAACGAGTTTACACTAAAAATTTAGATTTAATACCTGAAGCGGAGCGCGATTTAGATACATACTTAACAATGTATATAGATTATAAGCTAAAGGTTGCTCAAGCTCGAGCCTTAGGACTTGACACTACAGCAACTCTTAAGCGAGAATTGAATGAGAATAGAAATCAATTGACTGCAAAATACTTGACAGATGAACGTATAACAGAAACATTGATTATGGAGGCTTATGAGCGTTCATTAGTTGAGGTAAATGCTTCCCATATTTTGTTTTTAGTTGCAGGTAATGCTTTGCCTCAAGACACTTTGAAAGCTTATGATAAAGCGATGAAGGTTCGTAATGAGATTTTGTCAGGAGTTTCTTTTTCTAAGGTAGCTGCAAAGTATTCTGACGATCCGTCGGCTGTTGAAAATGGCGGAGATCTAGGGTATTTTAGTGTTTTTAAAATGGTATATCCGTTTGAAAGTGGTGCTTATCAAACAGCTGTTGACGGGGTGTCTTTGCCTGTTCGCAGTGAGTTTGGGTATCATTTAATTAAAGTAAATGATAAACGTGAGGCTCGTGGTGATTTGTCGATTGCTAATTTGTTGTTGTTGAAGCCTGAAAATGGAGATGTTGAAGCCGAAAAAGCAGTTGAGAAAAAGATTTTTGATCTTTATAACAGATTAAAAAAAGGAGCAGATTTTACAGCTTTGGTCCGTGAATATTCTGAAGATTTAATCACTCGTGAAAATGGAGGAGAGCTTCAGAAATTTTCATCAGGAGCTTTGAGAAATCCAGTGTTAGAAGATGCTGCTTATGCTCTGGAGTTCCCAGGGGCATTTAGTTATCCAATTGAAACTGATTATGGGTGGGTTATTTTGCGTTTAATTCAAAAATATCCTTTGCCTAAATATGAAGAAGTAAAGGATATGCTTACTATTCGAGTAAAGCGCGATTCTCGTTCTCGCGTAGTGAATGAAACTTTATTAGAGCAGTTAAAAACACGATTTAAACTTGACGCGAATAAAAAAGCTGTAGCAAGCTTGAAGAGTTATTTGTCGGAGGCTGTTTATGAAAATGCTTGGAAGGAACCTCAGTTAAAGAAAGATGTTTTACTTTTTACTATAAACAATGAGAAAGAGGTATATCTATCAGAATACTTAGGCTTTTTACAAGGAAATCAATTGCAGGTTCGTAATGCGAAAAATTTAGAACACGCCGCTATAATTGCTTATGATGCTTTTGTAGATAGTGAGTACAAAAACTATTATGTTGATAATTTAGAGAAATTAAACCCTGAATTTGAAGCTATAGTTTTGGAATATGAAGAAGGGATGTTGCTTTTTGATTTGATGAAGCAAGAGGTTTGGGAAAAGGTTAAAGAAGATACTGCTGGATATACACGATATTATGAATTACATAAGAATGACTATATCGTTCCGAAAACGGCTAAAGCACTGATTTTTGAAATACCGAACGATAAAGTGGCCAAAAAAGTAGTGAAGTTATTATCAAAGGGTAAAACTAAAGAGGAAATTAAGAATGCATTTTCGTTTAAAGAAACCAATAGTTGGAAAATTCGAGAAGTGCTTATAGAGGAGAATGATGCTGAGTGGGGGAAAGAAGAGGCCTTTGGTTTAGGTGTGTATCTAACAAATACTACAAATAATAGTAAGATTATTCAGATTCAACATATAGATTATGGGAATCAAGAAGGCTTGGAGTATTTTTATAATCAAGTGCTTTCGGATTACCAAGATGCGTATGAAAAGGAATGGATTGATAATCTAAGAGCGAATGCAAAAATTACGATAGATAAAGCTGTTTTGAGAAAGTTAGAAAATGAGTTAAATGATGAAAAGTAATAGCGGATTGTCAAAATATCTTACAATAGTTGGGCTTTTGTTTTTGTTAATTGCGTGCGATTCTAAAAAAGACAAAGACGCCAATGTGGTGGCTCGAGTAAACGAGGCATATATGTATTCTTCAGAATTGGAGTCGTTTATTCCAAATGGAACTAGCGAAGAGGATAGTTTGATGATGACTATGCATTTTTTGGATAGTTGGGCAACGCAACGTTTGTTGTTAGATGCTGCTGCATTTAACTTAACAGATACCAAAAAAGCTGAAATTGAAGAGCTAGTAGATAAGTTTAGAACGGACTTATTAACAAGTGCTTATTTAGAGCTTTTAGTTCAGCAGAATGTGGATACGTTAATCGGAGAAGCGGATCTTAAAAACTATTATGAAGCTAATAAGAAAAAGTTTTTAACAGATGACATTTTAGTTCAAATGCGTTACGTGAATGTGATGAATGGGAATCCAAAAATGAATCTGATTAAAAAATATTTTTTGTCCACTAAAAAAGAAGACTTTAGTAAGTTAGAAGATTTATCTTTGCAGATGAAGTCTTATGCTTTAAATGATACAATATGGGTAAACGGAAGTCAGATTTATGAGCGATTACCTTTTATATCATCAGAAAATGTCACTACTTACTTGTCTGAAAACTTATTTTATGAAGTGAAAGATTCGGTAAGTACTTATATGGTAAAAGTATATAAAGTATTAGGAAGGAACTCTATTGCGCCTTACGATTATTTAAAACCTACATTGGAATTGATGTTGTTAAACAATAGAAAAATGGAATTAATGAAAAAATTACAAAAGGATATATTAGATGATGCAACTAAAAATAAGCGATATGAAGTTTATAAATAAGAAAAAGGCCTTAGCGGTAGGACTTTTTTGTACTTTGTTTGGTGGAACTATGTTTGGACAAACAACAGAAAAGAAAAAAGTGGATGGAGTAGTAGGAGTTGTTGGAGAATATGTGATTTTGGATTCGGAGATTGACAAGACATTGGCAGAGTTGAAAGCACAACGTATTCCTGTCGAAAACTTTTCTAGATGTCAGCTTTTCGGAAAGCTATTAGAAGATAAATTATTTGCACATCACGCAGTTCAAGATAGCTTGGAGGTTTCTGATGCCGAGATTAATGGATTTATGGATCAGCAAATCGAAAGTATGATTGAACAGGTAGGGTCAATGAAAAAGATTTTGGAATTCTACAACAAAAAAAATACAGAAGATTTTAGAGAGTATTTTTACGATATTGTTAAACAAAATAAATTGACTCAAAATATGCAAGGTCATATTGTTGAAAATGTAAAAATAACACCAGAAGAGGTACGTCAGTTTTTTAACGAAATTCCGAAGGATCAATTACCAATGGTAGGAGATGAAGTGGAATTGGCTGAAATTGTTGTTAAGCCTGAAATATCTAAAGAACAGAAACAAAAAGTTATTGATCGCTTAAACGAAATGCGTCAAGATATATTGGGTGGTGCGAGTTTCTTTAGTAAAGCAGTTTTGTTTTCGGATGATAAAGCTTCCGTGCCGAATGGAGGTTTTTATTCAATGTCTAAAAAGGATCCTTTTGCTAAAGAATTTAAAGATGTGGCGTTCAGTTTGGGTGAAGGAGAAATTTCAGCCCCATTTGAAACAGAGTTCGGTTTTCATATTATTTATTTAGAAAAAATCAGAGGACAGCAATTAGATGTGCGTCACATATTATTAATCCCAAAACCTACAGAGGAAGCTGTTGAGGCTGCTAAAGTTAAGATAGAGGGTATTCGCAAGAAAATTGTGGATGGAGAGATTTCGTTTGCAGATGCAGCAGCATCTTCTTCAGATGATAAAGATACGCGTAACAATGGAGGTGTGATGCGTCACCCAATGACTCAGGATCCGAGATTTGAATTGAATAATATGGAAGATCGTGAGTTGTATTCTATCGTATCGAATATGAAGGAAAAAGAAGTTTCCTTGCCAGTTTTAAAAGCAGATATGAAGGGGGAAAAAGCATACCGTATTATTACTGTAAATAAGAAATATGCAGAGCATAAAATTGATTTTGCAGAAGATTATACTAAGGTAATGGCGATGGCTTTGAATAAAAAACAAGGTGAAGTGGTTAAGAAATGGGTAGAGGAGAAGATAAAAGATACTTATATCAATATTCAAGGGGAATATCGCGATTGCGAATTTCAGAATAATTGGTTGAAAAAATAATAATTTATTATTTTTAAAAGAAGAAAAAGACATTTTGACAAAGGGTTAAAATGTCTTTTTTTTATGAAATAAACTCAATATTTTCTAAAATGATATTTTAATGATTAAAAAATAAATAAAATCAAATAAATAGACTGAAAGTATTAAAAGTTTTGTCTAAAACTCATTAGAATAGAATGTTTATAAATAATAATGCTTCGATTTAGAGGAATAATTAAAAATTTTTAAATATGCTTTTGTTTGACTAAATTTGTGAAGACAAAAATCAAGAATAAAAAAGGTTTTTTGGTAGCAAAAAACCAATAACGGAAACTAATAACAAAATAACATTTTAGAGGTAGGTAGGGTTAATATTACGACTCTGTTTGCCTTAGATTTAATAGATATTAATTATGAGCCTTTATAAGGATTACTTAAACGAAATTGAAGAAAGAAAAGGGTTAGGACTTAGCCCGAAACCAATTGATGGTGCTGAACTATTAAGTGAAATTATTGAACAAGTTAAAGA
>JASLDM010000025.1 GCA_030151565.1 Flavobacterium sp.
CTCTGTCCAAGCACTTAAATCGTCATTTCCACAATTAGCTCTAACATAAACTTTATAATTTGTATTCCCTTGTAGGTTTGTAAAAGTATGCGTTAGAATTCCTGCCTCTGTAGTTCCTGTAGCTATTGGGTTTGGTGATCCAGGTTCTCCTGATGTTCTAACTTCCCATATATGACCATTTGTCGGTGCTGTTGTTGGTGAAGACCAAGTGATAGTTGCACCTATAGATGTTATGTTGGTAACTACAGGAGTGTTAGGCTCAACACAAGTAGGCGCTATTTCTAATGAAATATCATCGATTGATAAGTAAAAAGGAGAAAAATTTAACTTTCCATAAATACCTAAATAGTATACTCCTGAAGTAGGCACTACAAAATAACCTTCTAGTTTTTTATAGGAGCCATTTGTAATATTAGTTTCCGGAATAATTGGAATAGTCATCCCCGCATTTGTAGCTTGAGTACCCGTGCTAACTTTTAAAGAAGCACCTGTTGTAACGTCTTGTCGCGCATAAATACGGAATCTATAATATACCCCAGCTTCAAGTTGCACACTTTTAAACATCCAATCTTCCTCACCATATTTTAAAAACGCATTCCAACTACCTGTTCTAGGTGTTCTATTATAATCGTTAAAAGTTTTATTACTTGTCCAAGGTGATGTTCCACTTAAGCTTAGGTTTGTCCAGCAAAAACTTACTTCACTATTGTGTGTATGCCCAGTTTCAAATCCTTCAAAAAAAGGTACTGTAGCATTTCCACAAGCAGTGATAATAGATACAGGCTCTGTCCATTCGCTTATCTCAGTAGTACCACATTTTGAACGAATATATAAGTAATATTGTGTACTAGGAGATAAATTAGAAATTTCAGCAGTTAAAGTATTTACTGCTGTAGTTCCTGTAGCAATAGGGTTTGGTGTTCCTGGCTCTCCCGAAGTTCTTATTTCCCATTCGTAGGAATTGTTAACATTTGACAATCCTAAAGGCCAAGTAGCAGTTGCGCTTGTTGTTGTAATGTTAGATATAGTTGGAGCACCAGGAGGTAAACAAGTAGGTGCTACTTCTAATGAAATATCATCGATTGATAAGTACCATGGAGTAGCATTTAACTTTCCATAAATACCTAAAAAGTATACTCCAGAAGTAGGTACTACAAAATAACCTTCTAGTTTTTTATAGGAGCCATTTGTGATATTAGTTTCCGGAATAATTGGAATAGTCATCCCCGCATTTGTAGCTTGAGTACCCGTACTAACTTTTAAAGAAGCACCTGTTGTAGCATCTTGTCGCGCATAAATACGGAATCTATAATTTACCCCAGCTTCAAGTTGTACACTTTTAAACATCCAATCTTCATTACTAAATTTTAAATGTGCATTCCAGTTACCTGTTCTAGGCGATCTATTGTAAGATGTTTCAGTGTTGTTTGCTGTCCAAGGTGATGTTCCACCTAGGCTTAGGTTTGTCCAGCAAAAACTTACTTCACTATCATGTGTATGTCCAGTTTCAAATCCTTCAAAAAAAGGTATTGTAGCATTTCCACAAGCAGTGATAATAGATACAGGCTCTGTCCATTCACTCATATCAGTAGCACCACATTTTGAACGAATATATAAATAATATTGTGTACTATGGGATAAATTAGGAATTTCAGTAGTTAAAGCATTTACAGCTGTAGTTCCAGTAGCAATAGGGTTTGGTGTTCCTGGCTCTCCCGATGTTCTTATTTCCCATTCATAAGAATTATTAACATTTGACAAGCCTAAAGGCCATGTAGCAGTTGCGCTTGTTGTTGTAATGTTAGATATAACTGGCACACCTGGAGGTAAACAAGTAGGTGCCACTTCTAATGAAATATCATCGATTGATAAGTACCATGGAGTTATATTTAACTTTCCATAAATACCTAAATAGTACACTCCAGAAGTAGGTACTACAAAGTAACCTTCTAGTTTTTTATAAGAACCATTTGTAATATTAGTTTCCGGAATAATTGGAATAGTCATCCCTGCATTTGTAGCTTGAGTACCCGTACTAACTTTTAAAGAAGCGCCTGTTATAGCATCTTGTCGCGCATAAATACGGAATCTATAATTTACACCAGCTTCAAGTTGCACACTTTTAAACATCCAATCTTCATTGCTGAATTTTAAATATGCATTCCAGTTACCTGTTCTAGGCGATCTATTGTAAGATGTTTCAGTGTTGTTTGCTGTCCAAGGTGATGTTCCATTTATACTTAGATTTGTCCAGCAAAAACTTACTTCACTATTGTCAGTGTGTCCAGTTTCAAATCCTTCAAAAAAAGGTATTGTTGCAGGAGTACAAGGTGGATTTTCAAACCAATCATAAAAGTTTGTTTGAAACGAATTTATACTATTAAAAAGTATACCGTTGTACTCCGTTTTTTTGGAGTATTTTTTAGAAATAGCTCCTTCAAAAATGTTATTTGAATGTCCTCTTATATACTGCGAAGGCAGTAAGTAAATGAGAAAAATGAAAAATAAAAGGTAATTTTTTTTCATAATTTTAAAGGTTTTGATTTGTAAGATAATTAAGTTAAAATTCTGCTAAATATAGGTTATATATTGAATAAAAAAAATATTCATATTCAATATAGTTATTCAAGTTTATTGTTATTGAAATATAAAATGTTTATTTTTTATTAGTTTTGAGTCTTTTTAATTAATAAATTAATTGAATCCATCCTGATAAATTCTCACCAGTTTTAATGGTTATTACATAATAGTATACACCTGTTGGTAATAGTTCACCTTGACTATTTTGTCCTACCCATTCGTTCAGATAGTTCTTTTTTTGAAATACCATGGCTCCATATCTATTAAAAATTTGGAAATTTTCTATATGATAGCGTTCTAAATTTAAACGATCATTTTTGTAATCTCCATTGGGTGATATTCCTTTAGGTATAAAAGCTTTTTCTATATCTATATCAATGCATCTTGGACATTCTGGATTTGGATCAAATATTTCACTTGTGTATGAAACTATATTTGTTAGATCACCTTGATATTCACTAGGTATTTTAAATACAGACTTTATAAGTATTTCTTCATTAACTCTTAAAAGAGGAATCGTAAAATGTAAATCTCCTTGTCCGGAGTCTCCGGTTTCACTTATCCAAAACATATCAGTAATACCATTTGGAAGAGGATCATTAATAGTAAGGTCTATTGAACTTGTTGGACCATTATTTTTAATTATTATATGATATTCTGTTTCGGAACCAGGTAAGTAACTATGTTGAAAATTATCTTTAACAATCTGAATGTCTGCAGCTCTATTTAAATATGTTATGGTAGGGTCTTGAAATTCAATTGTTGAGGGATCATCTGATTTGACAGTTATTTTACCAGTAACCGCATCTGCAGTTGCGATAGCTTGATTAATAACTTTTTTAGACCTATACTCAGATTCTGTGATGGTATGTGAAGCTGTTATTACTATTTCTTCTCCAGGGTTTAGAATGGATATTGTATTTGGAAAAATCGAGTTATGGTCTGCATTATCATCTGTTATTTTAATGTTTTTAATTGGATTTTGACCAATGTTTTTTAGATGCATCGTGTATTTTAAGGCTTGATCTATATCATGATACTCTGCTTCTTCAGCAATTTTGGTAAAGCTAATTGAGTCTGGAATTATTTTTTCTTCCGCACTATTATTAGCTAAGTTTGGGTCCATATTTGTTCCTTGAATTGTAACAATGTTATTGTATTCGCCATTAGACAATATTTTTGCAGTTAAAAACAATGTTTCAACTTCACTTACAGCAAGCGTTGGGATTTCCCAAATGTGATCAATTGAATTATAGGTTCCTGATGTAACTACTGCATTTATAAATTCATAACCATTTGGAAGTTGTTCATCAATAATTATATTCGAATCACTGAAAATTGGACCTAAATTTGTCACAGTAATTTTAAAAACAACAGTTCCATTTTCAACTTCATCAATTTCTTTGGTTATTTTTAAATCACTACAAGGAGCTATCTGTAAATTAGTTGGAAGTGAAATATTACCCCAGCCACAAGCTTTCAATACACGTACCGTATATTCTCCTGATTGCTCTATATTTAATATATTATCATCCGTTTCTCCAAGTGATATACCATCCAAAAACCATTCATATTTAAAAATTAAATCACTTTCTTCTGCTTTAATTGTAAGTGTACAGTTTTCATTTTCAGAAACTAATATTGGGGATTTGGCTACTTCGCCAAAAGCAGAAAAAAAGGCTGACATAGAAAAACCTTCACCTTGTTGTACCAAACTAGTTGTTAGAGGCATATTAGAACTAAGTAGTAGAATATCGGGTTGGCTTATTTGTGCATTATTAAAAGTGAGGATGTAGAAACCTGAGTCTCCAAGTGCAATTCTAGTTGTTCCTGTAATTGTTTCTAAATTATTAGGACCGATCATTACAGGCTCAGTAGCACTTTCAATGATTGTAAAACCAAAATAAGGTAAATCATCGTCATAAAAATCTATGAATTTTCGAGTTTGAATATTGGTAGATCCCGAACAACTTCCTATTGGTAGTACTGTAGAAATATCTGTTTCACATCCTACGGCAGTACCTGCATAGACAATTATTGGTAAAGTTGAATTTATAAGTGAAGAAGAAAAAATTTCTATTCCATCTCCATGATAAAAAGAATAATAATCTCCTGCATTTGTTAAAGTAACTGTTGTTAATGTTCCTAACGGAATTCCTTGAGGATTAAAGTTTTCAATCGTTATTATTGTATTGTTTTGAGTTGCTACAATTAAGCTTTGTTCTGAACCATATTTTAAAGAGGACTGTGATGCATTAGGAGCTGTACCATCCCCACGTACTACTAGGTATTGAGTGCCGAGAACATGAACTGGAGCTATCTGGTCAAAGGTGCCATCCTGCCCATTCATACCACATGTTTGCGGGGTGTCTCCCCAGCTTCCAACGTTCATAACTACTGGTTTGTCTGAAGTTAAAAGTGATCCAATAGGAGCATAAAACAATCGGCTTTCGCCTTTATGTAGTACTATAGATGATGTTGATTCCGGAATTTGTACTTCGGTTTCATCTTCTGTAGCCATTACTGAGTAGACCGCATTATTATCAAATAAGCCTGTAATACTCTCTCTATAATATCCTAATCTAAACTCAAGACCTTTTGCTTCATTTCCAAAACTAACTAAAGAAGCGTTTCCTTTTATTGATAACGTATTTAAAGTTAGAAACCAATTTAGAGTTGCATCAGAAGCAATGTTTCTTAAATTAATTGAAACTGGAGCAGATGCCTCGATTATTAATCCTCTATCAGTATATGTTTGACCGGTAACATTTCGCTGTAGTTCGTTGGAGAAAGGGTCACCCGTAAATCTATAAGAAATAGGAGTTTCATTTGTTACGGTTAGTGTTGTTAATAGGGTTCCATCACTCTTTTTCAACTCAACTGAAACATTCTCTTCATGGATTGTTCCAATTACGATTTCGTTTGCAGTACTCCAATATTGCCAAGGAGCGGGAGCAATAAAATGTTCCTCATAATATTGTGCTTTTAAAGAAAAAGTTAGAAATAAAAATAAAATAGTTAGTAGTTTTTTGGTCATAGCAATATTATTTTGGTTAATAAAGAGTTATAAATATATTAATAAAAACCAAAAAACAATTAAATAATTCGTTATTATATGTTTTTTAATTAGAAATAACATTGTATTTCGGTTTTTTTATTGTAAAAAGTTAAAAAAGTATAGGGTAAATGTATTTTTAAACTATAGAGTGCTTTCATAATTTATTCAATTAGTTAATTATTTGACTTGAGAAACAATAAAATATTGATTTTCATTATTTTACTCTTTTTAAATTAAACGCTTTTTCTTATATTTCGATAGTAATGGAATTGTAAAATCTTACTTAACTTTATTGAGTAATAGGAGATAATTAATATATTTATAATCCTTAGTAACTTCAAAGCAGACATATGAAAACACCAAGAATTGTAGCTGCCCTCCTACTTTTAGTAGGTAATAGCGTATTCGCGCAGCAAACAGCAAATCCGAAAACTATTTTAATTAACAATGTTGAAATTTTTAATGGTAAAGATGAAAAAACGATCCAGGGACACGTTTTAATTGAGCAGAATCGAATTAAAACTATTTCTACTTCTCCAATCGCGACAGATAAAAGTGGATCTACCGTAATTATCGATGGACAGGGGAAGTTTCTTATGCCTGGTTTAATTGATGTTCATACACATTTGCTTTTAGAGTCTGTTCCTCAAACTCAAGCAATGATGGCTGATTTTGCAATGCTAAACTTTTTAGCTGCTAAGGCTGCTGAAAAACAATTATTGCGAGGCTTTACAACTGTTCGTGATATGGGTGGAGGATCATTAACCCTAGCTAAAGCTATTGATATGGGGTTGGTTAAAGGGCCTAGAGTTTTTTCAAGTGGGGCGTTTATTTCTCAAACAGGTGGACATGGTGATTTTGGACTTCCTACAGATGTACCGCGTACAAAGGGGACTTTGTCTTATCCTGAACGCAATGGAATGGCAGCTGTTGCAGATGGTCCAGATGAAGTTTTATTGAGAACAAGAGAACAATTACGTCAAGGAGCTACTCAGATCAAGCTGATGGCTGGTGGTGGTGTTGCTTCTTCATATGATCCTTTGGATGTAACACAATATACAGAAAGCGAGATTCACGCAGCTGTATTGGCAGCAGAGAATTGGGGAACTTACGTAACCGTTCACGCGTACACACCAGATGCTATGCAGTTGGCAATAAAAGCAGGTGTTCGCTCTATTGAACACGGGCAATTGGCTGATGATGCAACCGCTAAAATGATGGCTGAAAAAGGAATATGGTGGAGTTTACAGCCCTTTTTAGATGATGAAGATGCAAATCCTTTACCAGTAGGTTCTCCAAATAGAGCTAAGCAAATTGAAATGCGATCAGGAACTGATAAAGCTTATGCTTTGGCTAAAAAGTATAAAGTTAAAACTGCTTGGGGTACAGACTGTTTATTTGATGCAAAATTAGCACAGCGTCAAGGAAAGCAATTGGCAAAAATGACACGTTGGTACACTCCATTTGAAGTTTTAAAAATGGCTACTTCTACGAATGCGGAGCTATTAGGGTTAAGTGGAAAAAGAAGTCCTTATACGCAAGGTAAGCTAGGTGAAATATCAGAAGGTGCTTATGCTGATTTAATTCTAGTTGACGGAAATCCGCTAAAAGAAATTTCTTTAATTGCTAATCCTGATGAAAACTTCAAATTGATTCTAAAAGACGGTGTTGTATATAAAAACACACTTCAATAGGCGGCTCTTTTAAAAAAGGAAATAAAAAATCCCTAAATGAATATTTAGGGATTTTTTATTTTTAGAAAGTAGCTTTCAAAGTTTGCTAGCTTCATTCTTTATTTTTTAGATCTTACTTCACTAGCTTGGTAGAGATCACCATCTGAAACATAAATTCTAAACTTTACCTCGTGATCTTCAGGGATGTAAATAACTATTGGAAGACGTCCATTATACGCTATAATTTCAGAGGGGCCATATACAAACTCATTCTTTTTTACCGTATCTAAGCATCCTTTTTGTGTAGAGAAAACACTTCCATCGGTTTTGAAATTATAATAATTATATCCCCAGCCTTGTAAATCTTGTTTTTCCAATGTACCTATTAAGCCATAGTGATTACAACCATCAGTTTCCATCCACTTCCCTACTAAAAGTTCAATTCTTTTAGCGCCGTCTTTATCAGAGTGTGGTACTTCAATTACCACTTGTTTATAGCCGTCTTTTGGAGTTGGGAAAATAGATAAATCTGTTTTTTGAACAGATTGAGCTATAGCTCCAGTAGCGCTTCCAATTAACATCAAGGTAATTCCAATAATTTTTTTCATAGTCTTTTAATTATGAGGTTATTTATTGTTCTAAAGTATGCAATTGATGTGCCAAAAAGTAAATATCAAAAGTGCTTAACCAATACGTAACTTAAAAGAACCATTAGAAAACATTGAATTAAGGAATGCTATTTTTCTAGACGTTGATGAATCTGTTTAAAATAAGCAAAAGCTTTTACAAGATGGGAGCCAGTCCAAGAGAACATTTCACCGTCTACGAAAATTGTGATTCCGTGGTGTGTAAAACGACCTATTTCAAAAGCGTGCTCTTCATTAAATGGAAAAGGTTCAGATGATAATAAAACCAATTCAGGATCTCCTTCCATTCTAATTTTGCGTAATTCAATTTCTGGATAGCGCTCTTCTCTATTTGCATAGACATTATCAAAGCGGTTAATCTTTAAAAGTTCGTTGATAAAAGTGTTTTTTCCAGCTACCATAAAAGGTTCTCTCCAAATAAAATAAGCTGCTGTTTGAACAGGTTTATCGCTTACAAATTTCATAAAATCCTTTTGAGCGAACTCTATTTTATCAATCCATTTTTGGGCTTCTGTACGCTTGTTAAACAACGTTCCAAAATCACGAATCATTTGTGTATTGTCATCAAGAGTCTCTACATCGGTAACCCAAATAGGGCAAATACCTTTAAGCTGTTCAAAAATCTCAACGGTATTTTCTTCTTTATTGGCAATGATGATATCGGGTTGCAACAACTTTATTTTTTCAACGTGAACTTTTTTGGTTCCTCCAATTTGCTTTTTAGTCGCCTTTAAATGGTACGGATGCACACAAAATTTAGTTATCCCGACTAAGGAATCTTCAAGCCCTAAATCAAACAGAAGTTCTGTTTGTGATGGGACTAATGAGATTATTCGTTTAGGTGTTGTTTCAAAAGTATGTTGTTGTCCAATTTGATCCGTGAATGTTGCCATAATTACTTTGTTAAAATTGCTTCCATTTCTTGTTGCATCTCTAAAGCTTTTGCGCGAGCTTGTTCTGCAAAGTCAGTTCCATTTGAGGCGTAAATAATTCCACGAGAGGAGTTGATTAGTAAGCCTACTTGGTCATTCATTCCATATTTGCATACTGCTTGTAAATCTCCTCCTTGTGCTCCTACTCCAGGTACAAGTAAAAAACTGTCAGGTACAATTTTTCTAATCTCAGTAAAATAGTCTGCTTTTGTTGCTCCAACAACGTACATTAACTGCTCTGAATTCTTCCAAGTTTTTGAAGTTTCTAGAACCGTTTTATACAATTCAGTTTCTCCAATTCGTTGCGTCTGAAAATCAAAAGCTCCTGGATTTGATGTTAAAGCAAGTAAAATGGTGTGTTTATTTTCAAAATCCAAAAAAGGTTCTACACTATCTTTACCCATATACGGTGCAACAGTTACACTATCAAAAGCTAAGTCTTCAAAGAAAGCTTTGGCATACATACTTGCTGTATTTCCGATATCTCCTCTTTTTGCATCAGCAATTGTATATAGTTCAGGATAGTTTGCATTTAAGTACTCAATAGTTTTTTGAAGTGAAATCCATCCTTTAATACCGTGCGCTTCATAAAAAGCAATATTAGGTTTGTAGGAAACAGCAAGATCGTGTGTAGCATCGATAATTGCTTTATTGAATTCAAAAATAGGATCTTCTGTTTCTAAAAGAAAAGCAGGTATTTTAGCCAAATCAACATCCAACCCAATGCAGAGAAACGACTTTTTAGCTTGTATCTGAGTAACTAATTCTTTTGTTGTCATATGTTCAAGTGCGATTTAAAAAAAACCACACGATACGATAGCAAAGTGTGGCTTAATATATTAGAAAGACATTTTAGTAAACGTCGCTTTCTTTTAATTTTTCTGTATTACTAACTAATTGTAATTCATCGATGACTTTTTGAATATTTCCATTCATAACGCCATCAAGATCATATAGAGTTAATCCAATGCGGTGGTCAGTTACACGTCCTTGTGGATAGTTGTACGTTCTAATTTTAGCAGAACGGTCACCACTGCTCACTTGTGAATTTCGCTTTTTAGCATCTTCATCTTGCTTTTTAGCCAATTCCATTTCATATAAACGAGAGCGCAAAACCGATAAGGCTTTATCCTTGTTTTTATGTTGGGATTTCTCATCCTGACATTGCGCAACTAAACCTGTTGGAATATGCGTCATACGTACAGCCGATTTGGTCGTGTTTACAGATTGTCCTCCAGGTCCTGATGAACAGAAAAGGTCAATACGAACATCATTCATATCAATTTGTACATCAAATTCTTCTGCTTCAGGTAATACCATAACAGTTGCAGCCGATGTATGCACACGACCTTGTGTTTCTGTTTGTGGAACCCTTTGTACACGGTGTACACCAGCTTCAAACTTCAATGTTCCGTAAACGTCTTCTCCCGTTACTTCAAAGATAACTTCTTTAAAACCACCCGAAGTTCCTTCGTTTGCATCTACTAATGAAGTACGCCAACCTTTTGATTCACAATATTTGGTGTACATTCTATATAGATCTCCTGCAAAGATACTTGCTTCATCACCACCAGTTCCTGCACGTACTTCAACCATTACGTTTTTAGCATCTTCAGGGTCTTTAGGAATCAATAGAAACTTGATTTCGTCTTCTAATTCTGGCAAACGACCTTTGGCTTCGTCTAATTGCATTTTAGCCATATCCACCATCTCTGCATCGCTGCCATCGTCAATGATTTCATTAGCTTCTTCAATATTACCAGTAAGATTTATGTACTCCTCGCGTTTTTCCACAAGTTGTTTTAAATCTTTATATTCTTTATTTAATTGCACATAACGCTTTTGATCAGAGATTACGTCCGGTTGAATAATCAAATCCGAAACCTCGTCAAAACGCTGCTTTATAATTTGTAGTCTGTCTAACATCTTGTAATAAGATAAATTATTTCTAAGATTGCAAATGTATAAAAAAAAGAGGAACTACTAAAGCTCCTCTTTGATTTGAATTGAAAAATATATTATTTCTCGATCTCTACTTCGATTTCTACATCCGTCCACGTTTTTCCTTCGTGTAAATCTTTACAGATTTCGTGTAAAGATTGAAAAGCTGTATTAGCGCTAAAATCAGCTATAATATCTATTGATCCTTTCAGTTCAATACTATCCTCATCCGCTTCAAATGCGAATTCTTTTTCTTTAGTAATACCATTCATAGTCAAAGAAACCAATACTTTTCCGTCTTTAAAAGCACCAAAAGTACCTGTGATATTCCCGTTCATTTTTTGAAAGAAATAATCTTTAAGTTTGCTATCGCGTCCCGCATCATTTGTGTTTACAGTAGCTGTTTCTACTTCAAACTTAGCGCCTTCTAATGCTTCCGCCAACGTTGGTGCATCTGCATTTACATCTGTCAATGCTACTTTGTCAAACGACCCTTTTACCCCTACTTTTTCAGCAGTTTTAAAAGCTTTCCATTCAATTTTATGCTTCAGTGCAATTTTTTGATCGGCAACGGTAGTTTCTGCAGTATTTTCAACTGTTGTTGTTTCTGTATTTTTAGTTTCTTTTTGTCCACAAGAAACAGCAAAAGCTCCAAGAAGTGCTAAAGCCCATATTGTTTTTTTCATTTTTGTTTGAGTTTTGAGTTTATTAATTCCCAAAGTAATCAAATCCTTTGGGTTTAGCCAAAAAAAATAAATTAAAATTTACTTAATATCTATAAAAAAAAAGCGATTTAATAACTGAATATCAAATCGCTTTCTAACGTTTAGTTTTTGTTTGGTATGTTTTTCAAAATCTCTAAAACAAAAGGCCAGTATTTTTGTACTGATTTAATGCTTACTCTTTCCACTGGAGAGTGCGCACCTTTAATTGTAGGTCCAAATGAAATCATATCCATTTCAGGGTAGTTTGTACCAAGTATTCCACATTCCAATCCTGCGTGGCAAGCCACTACATTAGGTTTCGATTTGTTTTGTTTTTCATATAGATCTACCAATAAATCTAAGATTTCTGAATTAGGGTTTGGAGTCCAACCAGGGTAAGAACCGCTGAATTCAACTTCACATCCCATAAGTTCAAATGTTGCACGTAAAGCATTTGCTAAGTCAAACTTTGAAGTTTCAACTGATGAGCGTGTCAAACATTTTACACTTAATTTTCCGTCTTCAACAACTACTTTAGCAATGTTGTTTGAAGTTTCTACTAAATCTTCAAAATCAGGACTCATTCTGTACACACCATTTGGCGCAGCATACATGGCTCTTACAAAGAAGTACTGTGCCATAGGAGGCATTACGCGTTTTGGAGTTTCATCTAATTTTTCAATGATCACCTCCAATGTAGGCTCCATTGTTTGATATTCCGCTTGAATTTCTTTTGCAATTTGTTGCATATCAAATTCAAAGGCTTCGTCGTATACTGATGCTATAATTACTTTTGCAACACTTTCTCTAGGGATTGCATTTCGTAAACTTCCACCGTGTATACTCGAAATTTGTAATCCAAATGAATCGAAACTATCAAACAGCAAACGATTCATGATTTTATTAGCATTACCTAATCCTTTGTGGATATCCATTCCTGAGTGTCCACCGTTCAATCCTTTTACCGTTATTTGATATCCTACAGCTGTTTCAGGTGCATCTTCTTCGTCATATTCTGCAGTTGCTGTTACATCTACTCCTCCAGCACAACCGATATCAATTTCATCATCCTCTTCTGTATCTAGGTTCAAAAGAATTTCTCCTTCTAAAAGACCGCCTTTTAATCCAATAGCTCCGGTCATTCCTGTTTCTTCATCAATTGTAAATAAAGCTTCTAAAGCAGGATGAGGAATATCAGTACTTTCCAAAATAGCCATAATGGTAGCTACTCCAATACCGTTATCAGCTCCTAAAGTAGTTCCTTTTGCACGTACCCAATAATCTTCGTCTACAAACATTTCAATACCTTGCGTGTCGAAATCAAAGTTTGTATCGTTGTTTTTTTGGTGTACCATATCTAAATGCGATTGCAAAACCACGGTTTTCTTTTGCTCCATTCCTGGTGTAGCAGGCTTTTTAATAATCACATTACCTACTTCATCATTGATTGTCTCTAAACCCAAACTTTTTCCAAACTCCATCATAAATGCTATCACGCGTTCTTCTTTTTTGGAAGGGCGTGGTACAGCATTTAAATCAGCGAATTTATTCCAAAGTGCTTTAGGTTCTAAATTTCTAATTTCGTCATTCATATCTAAAAGGATTCTTGTATTTATGTTTTGTCCGTCAAAGTTAAACATAAAAATGAGCAAAAAAGGCAGAAAAATGGAATAATTTACCCCATTTGTTCTGCCTTTTTTTATTTAAAATTAAAGATAAATCTAGCTCACGTACTTGTGAAAAATCTTTTCTGCTTTTTTGCGTGTCACTTCTTTTTTGTAAACATCTGCCTGGGATAAGTATACTATTGGTGCTTTTTTGCACATACCTTGGCATTTCATTTTCTGGATTTCATAATCATCAGTTAATCCATTTTCAGACAATAATTGCTTAAAGCAACTCTTTGCTTCTTCATTATAACGACAACATTTTTTGCCATCGCACATAAATATAACGGGTTCTCCTTTACGTACCTTACTCATCCTGTAAAATTTGCGTCAAATATAAGTATTAATTCTTATTGATTCTAAATTAATAGAATAATTATTTAGAAATATTCAAAATTACTTTAGTTTGTGAAAAGTACTTCCCTTGTTTACAAAATAGAACACTGAGAAGATTGAATCAACATTACGTTTTTGGATAAAAAAACTTAACTTTATCAACAGAAAAATAAAAACGAATCTTATGAAAAAAACAAGTATTGCAGGTGCTATTCTAGCGGTAGCTCTTTTGTTTGTGGGTTGTAAAAATGAAAAAACTGTTGATCTTGAAAATACCAATTCACAAGAAACAACTACAATTGAAGTAGACACAGTAGCTGCGAAAAAATTAATAGAAGCCGAAAAGGAAACTTTAGCAAAACCGTATGATGAAAACGAAGATGCTCAAGCTGCAATAGACAAATTATTGCTTCAAGCAAAAGCAGAAGGTAAAAATATATTTGTTCAAGCTGGCGGAAACTGGTGTATTTGGTGTTTGAGGTTTAATGATTTTATCGAGAAGGATTCTGAGATAAAAGCATATATAGCTGATACCTTTTTATACTATCACTTAAATTATTCTAAGAACAACAAAAATAAAGACGTGTTTAATCGTTATGTGCCAGAAGCTAAAAACTTAGGATATCCATTCTTTTTTGTGCTCTCTCCAGAAGGCGAAGTACTTCAAGTAATTGGATCTGGAGATTTAGAAGCAAATAAGAGTTATGATCGCGCTAAAGTAATGGAGATGTTCGTTCAGAACGCTTCTAAGAAATAGGTTTTTAAAGGACTAAATTACGATTGATTGCGTTGGGTTAAAAGCTTTGTAAGCAACCTTATAAGATACCATTTTCTTTTGTAAGAAACTATGTCTTTTATCATGATTTCTAATGATTTATACTCGGAGATTTGTACTTGTAAAACTTAAAAGATATATATTATGAAACAAAGAGTTCCTATTTCGCAAATCATGGCAAAAGTTTTAATTGCTGTTCCAACAACAAAAAAAATAAGCGAAGTAAATCAACTATTCAAAGATTATGATATCCGACATATTCCAGTGGTAGAATCAAATCGTTTGGTTGGGATTATCAGTGTGAAAGATGTTTTGAAAATTGGATACGGTGCAGGTGAAATGGATCAAGATGCATTAAATGCGATTTATGATGCTTATAAATTGGAAGATATTATGACTAAAAATCCAGTTGTAGCAAGTGATGAAACATTGATTAAAGAAGTGGCAGAAATGTTTTCCAAACAACATTTCCACTCTTTGCCAATCGTTGATAAAAACCAAGAATTAGTAGGGATTGTAACTACAACAGATCTTATTAACTATTTGATTGCACAATACTAAAATAGTTGCGTAATTTGTAATAGAGAAAGGCGTAATAAAGATTATTACGCCTTTTGTATTTTATAACGGTTGTACTTCATCTCTAGAATTTTTAATTTTTAAAATTAATATATAGCTATCTTTGCTTGAAAATTAAAGATGGAACAGCCAAACAATCCCCTTCACGGAAAAAAATTAGTCGACATTCTGGAAGAACTCGTTGCGCATTACGGCTTTGAAGAGTTAGGTCAACAGATCAAAATACGATGTTTTACACACGATCCAAGTATCAATTCTTCATTGAAGTTTTTAAGAAAAACCCCTTGGGCAAGAGATAAAACAGAAAGCCTATATTTATATATGCTTCGTCAACAAGCAAAAAAACGCAAGCCTCAGGAGTAGCCCGAAGCTTGCGTTTTTTTATGTCTAGTGTGTTTATCAGAATCGTTTTTTGAATCTTAAATTAGACTGTGAAGCGTACCATTTTAAAAGCTGTATTGCCATCAAAAAAACAGATTAAAAACTGAGAAATTAATTTATCAAAAGCCTTTTAAAGCAATGCTGAATATCCGTTTTAAGGATTTTAACTATTAATCTAATGGTGTAATTGAGTTGATTTATATTGTTGATTTACAATCTTTAGGTTAAAATAATAATGTTTGTATAAGTTTTGTCTATTGGGTTATTTTTACTTCGTTTTAGTCGGTCTTATTTCTACTTTACTAGGCAAAGCATTAGCGTTCATTTTTAATAAATCTACTACCAATTGTCCCATATCTTCTGGCTGTATTTTCCATTGATCTGCTTCCTGATTTGGCTGATGGTCGTTAAAATTAGAGGTTACAGAACCTGGTAAAATAGTGGTTACTTTGACGCCTTTATCGCGCAAGTCCAACATGGCTGCTTGGGTAAATCCGACTACTCCAAATTTAGAAGCATTGTATCCTGCGCCTCCTGCAAAGAAGTTAATTCCGGCCAAACTCGCAATTGAGATATAGTATCCTTGGTGTTGTTTTAATTGTTCTACACTTGCTTTTAGCGTATGAAAAACACCTGTCAGATTCGTGTCGATCATCGCTTTCCAATCTTCTAAAGAAAGACTGTCTACAGAGCCAAATTTCCCCAATCCAGCATTGGCAATTACGACATCTAGTTTGCCAAATTTAGTAACAATCTCTTCTACCGCACGGGCTTCATCCTCATAGTTTCGCACATCCGATTGTAATCCTATAATCTGACTTTCTGTTCCAATGGCTGCTGCAGCCTTTTGGGCTTGCTCTAAATTTCTTCCCGAAATAGCTACCTGCAATCCTTCAACCACAAGTGCTTTAGCAATCCCCTGCCCTATTCCTTTTGTTCCTCCGGTGATATATACCGTTAATCCTTTTATGTTTTTCATTGTTGTTTCCATATTTAGTTACTCAAATTTAGAAATTTAATAGTTATAAAAACGACAGATTAACCAATTTTAGCACTTCCAATATTCTGCATCCTCGGCATAAAAGACTGCTTGTTTTCATTGATAATATTTTGAAGCTTCTTGACAATAGCCTAAATTAGCAAGCTAAAATTAGTTTACTCCATGAGAAAAATAACCCTTTTTGCTTTTTTGCTCGCCGGTAATTTGTTGTTTGCGCAACGAAATTTAAGCGTACAAGAGGCTACTATGGAACAATACCGTTCTTTTTACCCACAGACTTTATTTGCTACGCAGTGGCAAACGGATACCGATTTAACGTATTTAAGCGACGATCGACAAGCTTTGATGGTTCGCAATCAGGTAACTAATTGGACACCTAAAGTACTTGTAGAATTGTCTGATATTCAGCAGGCTGTTAACCACAAGTTTCCAAAAGCAAATTTTAAACTTCGCTCTTTCCCAAAACATTCTTGGATCAATAGTGCAACTTTAGCTGTTGAAGTAAGTGATGCAAGTCATTTGTATTTTTTGGAATATGATCTAAGCGCAAAGGAAATCAACCGTAGTGTTCGTATTGATAACGAGGCTGAGGCTCCAATTTTTTCAAGAAACAAGGACTATGTTGCGTGGTTAAAAGACAATAATATTGTTATCACTTCTGCAAAAGGAGCTACCATTGAAGTGACACAAGATGCTA
Source organism: Flavobacterium sp. (assembly GCA_030151565.1). Lineage (GTDB taxonomy): Bacteria > Bacteroidota > Bacteroidia > Flavobacteriales > Flavobacteriaceae > Flavobacterium. Next base: position 16,971 of record JASLDM010000025.1, read on the forward strand.
CCCTAGATTTCTTAAACGGAAGTAAAGATACCCACCGAAATGAATTTGGTATCGACCAAGGAATGTGGTGGAGTCCTAAACAAGATCAGTTATTGTACTATCGTAAAGATCAAAGTATGGTTTCTGATTATCCGTTAGTGGATTTCGGTTCACGTGTTGCAACGGTTAAAAACATCAAATACCCAATGGCTGGTATGCAAAGTGAGCAGGTTAGCTTGGTGATTTTTGATGTGTATACGGGCAAGCAGGTAACCTTGCAAACAGGAACTCCTGCCGATCAGTTTTTAACGATGGTTACTTGGGACCCATCTGGAAACTACATTTATGTAGGTGTTTTAAATCGTGAGCAAAATCATTTAAAACTCAACCAATACAATGCGGCAACTGGTGCGTTTGAAAAAACCTTATTTGAAGAAAAAGCGACTACCTATGCAGAGCCGTCACACCATTTGTTTTTCAATCCTAAAAATGATAAAGAATTTATAACATTATCAGAAAAAGAGGGTTATCGTCAAGCGTATTTGTACAATACAGATGGTAAACTACAACAGAAATTAGGTTTTAATGACGTTGTTGTTAAAGAGATTTTAGGGTACGACAAAGAAGGGAAAAACTGGTATTATATCGGAACTGCCAACCAAGGTTTGGATCGCTTGCTTTACAAAGTGAATCTTAAAAAAGGAAAAACCGAAGTGGTTACTACGGATTCAGGAACGCATAAAGCTATTTTAAATCCATCTAAAACAGCTTTTATTGATCAGTTTAGTAATGTAGAAACGCCTAATGTCCTGACGATAAAAACGCTTAATAAGGATAATGACGTAAAACTATTAGAGGCTAAGGATCCGTATAAAGGAGTTATTGATATGCCAAAAATGGAATTGGTCACAATTACGGCTGCTGATGGTAAAACACCTTTAAACGGACGTATTATTTATCCTACCAATTTTGATGAAACCAAGAAATATCCAGTAATGGTATATGTATATGGTGGACCACACGCACAGCTTATTCAAAACAATTGGCTTGCGGGTGCCTCGTTGTTCTTTCATTATATGGCACAACAAGGATATGTTGTGTTTACGGTAGACAACCGAGGTAGTGATAGTCGTGGACGTGATTTTGAACACGTTATTCACCGTCAACTAGGTCAAAATGAAATGGCAGATCAATTAGCTGGTGTTGCGTATTTGAAGAAGCAATCTTTTGTAGATGCTGATAAAATTGGTGTTTACGGTTGGAGCTTTGGAGGTTTTATGACTACAACTCTTTCTATTCATCATCCAGAAATTTTTAAAGTAGGTGTTGCAGGTGGACCTGTAATGGACTGGAAGTATTATGAAATTATGTATGGAGAGCGTTATATGGATACTCCTCAAGAAAACCCAGAGGGTTATGATAAAACAAGTTTGATCAACAAAGCAGATCGTTTGGATAACAAGTTATTGATTATTCACGGAGCTCAAGATCCTGTTGTTGTTCAGCAGCACTCTATGGACTTTGTAGAAGCGTGTATTAAAGCAGGTAAGCAAGTAGATTACCTCTTGTATCCTACCCACGAACACAATGTTATGGGGCCTGATCGCGTACATTTAAATCAAAAGATAGCTGATTATTTCTTTTTGCATTTGGCTGCACCTAGAAAATAAAGCAATAAAAAAAGGAAGTCGTAAGACTTCCTTTTTTTTGTATAAATAATAGAAAATTAGTTATTTCCTTTTGCGTAATCGGCTAAAAATTGTGCCAATCCACTATCTGTAAGTGGGTGTTTCAACAAGCCTAAGATAGCTGATAAAGGTCCTGTCATTACATCAGCACCAATTTTAGCACAGTTTACAATATGCATCGTATGACGCACAGATGCTGCTAAAATCTCAGTTGTGTATCCGTAGTTGTCATAAATTTGACGAATTTCTTGAATCAACATTAAACCGTCTGTAGAAATATCATCCAAACGACCGATAAATGGCGATACATAAGTAGCTCCCGCTTTTGCAGCCAATAAAGCTTGTCCTGCAGAAAATACTAAGGTTACGTTTGTTTTGATTCCTTTAGAAGAGAAATATTTACACGCTTTAACTCCTTCTTGAGTCATCGGTAATTTTACTACGATTTGTTTGTGTAAAGCAGCCAAAGCTTCTCCTTCTTTTACCATACCTTCATAATCCGTAGCAATAACTTCAGCACTAACGTCTCCGTCAACCAACGAACAAATTGTTTCGTAATGTTTCAAGATGTTTTCTGCTCCAGTAATCCCTTCTTTAGCCATTAGGGATGGATTTGTTGTTACTCCGTCCAATACGCCAAGCGCTTCTGCTTCTTTAATCTGTGCTAAGTTAGCCGTGTCGATAAAAAATTTCATAGTTATAAATGATATTATGTTGTTCTGTCTTCAAAAATACAATTAATAAATTAGATCTTCCTAGTTTTAAAAGAAGGCTTAAAATTTATTTTACCTTGATCTTGTAATGGTTCATCAAGAGCTTTTCATAGGTTTTACTCGGCAATACTTTTTTCAAAAAAAGGGAGAATTTCTGTAAAGGTGCTCCTACCTTATAGCGAACTTTGGGTTTGTCTGTTTGAATGATCTTATAGATAGCCAAAGCCATTTCTTTAGGGTCACCTCCAGCATCTACGTGTTCGTCCATCATATCCAAAGACATCTGGTAAACTTCTTTATAAGGAGAGTTTTCCAAAACGGGTGCGTGATAACGTCCAGCGGCAATATTTGTAGCAAAATCACCTGGAGCTACATTGGTTACTTCAATTCCAAAAGGCATTACCTCCATACGTAGGGCTTCTGTAATCAGTTCTAAAGCGCCTTTAGATGAAGAGTATATTCCGCGATAAGGCAATCCCATATAACCTGCAATTGAAGTGACATTGATAATCAATCCTTTCCCCTGCTGACGCATTTGTGGTAATACCGACTTAATCACTTCTATCGGGCCAAATACATTGGTGTTGAAGTTGTTGATGATTTCAGAAGTTGGCAATTCCTCTATAGGACCTGTTACACCTACCCCGGCATTGTTGATTAATACGTCCAAACGACCTTCGCGTTCCAATACCGTGGCTACTGCTTGATCAATAGTGCTACGATCGCGAACGTCCAAAGCAACCAATGGAAATTTGCTATCCGTGATTCGATCCGGATTTCTGCTTGTTCCATATATAGTAAACCCTTTCTCTAAAAGATATTCACCTACCGATTTTCCTATTCCAGAAGATCCTCCGGTAATCAAGACTACTTTTTTCATCGCGCTTTTTTAATTTGCCACAAAGATAGCATTATGATTCTTAAAAAGTAAAAATTGAACATTTGAAAAGATGTTTCTTATATTTACAGTCTAAAATAGCAATTATGAAATTTCCACCCCTAGGTCTTTTAGGTTTGTTAGGAGCACTTGGTTTAGCTTCTTGTAGTTCTTCATCTACGTCGTCGTCTTTTGTTAAGCCCGATGTCAATTATGCTTATTTATTGGAGCGTGACACCCTTAAAAAAAACTTGTACATCTTGGCTTCTGAAGCTTATGAAGGTCGCAGAACGGGTGAAAAAGGTCAGAAAATGGCTGCAGATTTTATAGCGAATCATTACAAAAAACTTGGTATCGCTTATCCAAAAGGCGCTTCAAGCTATTTCCAAGCAGTACCAGATTGGTTTATGAATGGAGGATTTGGACCAAAATTAAAAGATAGTGAAAATGTATGGGCATATATTGAGGGAAGTGAAAAACCAGAAGAGGTTTTGGTGATTTCTGCTCATTATGATCATATGGGATATATGAATGGTAAATTGTATCCAGGTGCTGATGACAATGGATCGGGTACAGTAGCGGTTATGGAAATAGCTAGACTTTTTCAACAGGCAGTAAATCACGGTTTACGTCCAAAGCGTTCTATCTTATTTTTACATCTTACTGGTGAGGAATTCGGTCTTCACGGTTCTAGATATTATGTAGAGCATCCTGTTTTTCCATTGGAAAATACAATCGCTAACCTAAACATAGATATGATAGGTCGTCGAAGCTATGAATATAAAGGAACAGATGATTATGTGTTTTTGGTTGGATCAGATCGTTTGAGTACGGATTTACATTTAATTTCAGAAGCTGCAAATGAAAATTCAGTAAAACTGAAACTAGATTACACCTTTAATGCAGAAAATGAACCACAGCAGATTTATTACCGTTCCGATCATTATAATTTTGCTAAGAATAATATTCCTGCAATTTTTTACTACAATGGTGCGCATTTGGATTACCATCAACCAACGGATACCGCAGATAAAATTGACTATGATTTATTGTTAAAACGCAGTCAATTGATTTTTACCACGGCTTGGTCGTTGAGCAATGCCTCAGAAAGACCTAAAGTAAACAAAACACAATGAAACCTATAAAGATATTCGATATCGTCGTTTTTAGTTTAAGCGCAACAAACCTGATTTTATGGTTGTTGCGCGCAAACTATAGCGCTTACCTTTATCAAGAAAATGAAATAAACAGTTATTTTACCTCTTTATTTTACCCCATGGTTATCGCACTTTTTTTATTACCAACGATCATTGTTGCTCGAACGTATAGAAAAAGAGTTTCCTTGCTTTCTTATCCATTCTTTTCTTTGTTATTCTGTTTTATAACACTAGCAGTTATTTTTTACAAGAACTAACAAATGCATTTATAACCTTTGCGTATTTTATGCTGATCAGCTATTCAAGCTTAATTTTTAAATGTTGCACCAAGCCTAAAATGTTGTCCTTTGCAAATCGGGCTTGATTGATGGTGTTTTGAGTCGGATCTATACCAAAGTACCTAGCTGATCTAAAATCGACCTTGGTCAAATTGGTTTGATCAAAAACTGCTTGGTTTAAGTCGGTTTCTACAAAAGAAGACCCGGTAAGGTCGGCTTGTGAAAAATCGGCTTGTTGTAGGTTACAATGTTCAAAAAGAAGCCCTTTCACCGGAAGATCTGTAAAAAGGGCAAAATTCAAATTACAATTTGTAAAATGCATGCGACACAAGAAGTCTTTTATTTTTGTAAAATTAACGCCCATCATTTTGCATTCCTCAAAATGCACGGTACGAAAAGAAGTAAGTGCTACATTGCAAAGACTAAAATTACAATTTATAAATTGACATTCTTCAAATTCATAGTTGTTTAAAAACGCATTGGAAAAATCGCAGTTTTCAAAAACACAATCTACATATTCAGCTTTCTCCAGCGGTGTTTCTATCGCAATGATTCCAGCAAAAGTTTCGTTTTCTATAAATTTCATAAGTGTATATAATAAAAAAGCGACTTACAAAAATGTAAATCGCTTTTGGGGTGAATGATGGGTCTCGAACCCACGACCTTCGGAACCACAATCCGACGCTCTAACCAACTGAGCTACAATCACCGTGTTTGTTTAACGAGTGCAAATATAGAGCAATTTCTATTGTTTGCAAAGGTTTTTTGAAAAATTTTACATCAAATTGTCTAAACTATTGACTGCCAAATGCCTCTCAACTGTAAAACCTTCTGCAAAATCTGTCCCAATAAGTCTTCCCAGGTCTTCTGCACGGTATTTTATGCTATCCAAAAAGGTTTTTGACGTAATGGGAGTTACGGGTTCTTTTGAATTTGTATCGTAAAATTGCGTGCGATACGCCAAAACAGCTTCCATTTTCTGATCGATAAATCCAGATACATCAACTACAAAGTCGGGTTCTATTGTTTTCCATTGAATATAGTGATACACCACTTTTGGACGCCACGCTTCTTGAGGAGCTCCTTCATAGGTCGTTTCTATGCGTCGGAGTCCCGATAAAAAACAAGCATCGGAAACCAAACGACTTCCTTTTCCATGATCGATATGGCGATCGTCAATAGCATTACACAAAACGATTTCGGGCTTGTATTTACGAATCATTTTAATCACTTCAAGCTGGTGTGCTTCATCATTTTTAAAAAAACCATCTCTAAAACGGAGGTTTTCACGAGCACTCAACCCTAAAACAACTGCTGCACGCGCTGCTTCTTCATCTCTGATTTCTGCGGAGCCTCGCGTTCCTAATTCCCCACGGGTTAAATCAACTACGGCTACTTTTTTACCTAAAGACACTTCTTTTGCTATTGTTGCACCACATCCTAATTCTACATCATCTGGATGGGCTCCAAATGCTACTATATCTACTTTCATACTTATTAATTTAATATTTTCTTCATCGTTGTTGCCTTGTTCACCGTCTCATTAAATTCCGCTGTAGGATCACTTCCATCGGTAATACCACATCCTAAATAAAGCAACGCACGATGTTCTTGTAATTCCATACAGCGCAAATTGACGTACAAATCTGTATTACCAACTTCTTTTGTCTCAAAATTATAATTTAATTCCCCTAGAAAACCCGCATAATAGGCTCTTTTATAGCCTTCTTCTGTTTCTATAAAAGTACGTGCTGCAGCTTTGGGCATTCCACAAACAGCTGGAGTTGGGTGCAATACCTCTAAAACAGCTGCTAAAGTTGCTTCCTGATTCAAAGTAGCGGTTACATCTGTCCGTATATGCATTACTTTTCCTGCGCGCGCCGTAAAAGGTTCAGAAACCTGAATATCGCCTACAAAAGGTGTTAGTGAGTCCATGATAAAATCGGTCACATAACGTTGCTCCTCTTGTTCTTTTTGTCCCCAATAAACCTCCTTTTTCCCGTGATTCACTTGAGTTCCAGCAAGAGCCATGGTAAACAATTTTCCTTCTGATACTCGGAGTAATTGTTCTGGTGTTGCCCCCATCCACAACCCTATTTCAGGATGATAAAAAACAGAGCAAAAAGCAGTCGGATAGCTACTCTTGAGTTTTTTAAAAAGCGGTACTACCTCTACAGTTTCCAAAGGCACGACTTCTTGACGAGAAAGGACGACTTTTTCAAATTTATTTTGAGCAATCGCCTCCAATCCTTTTTGCACAAGAGCTTCAAATGCCTGCTGTTCCACAGTTCCTGCTGTTGTAAGGCAATCCATTGATTCTGCCGTTGACAAGGTTTCAAAAGATTCTTGTATTACTATAGATTCGGCTGCGGGGATCAATACTTTAGGCCCTTTAGAAAAGGGTGCAAATACAAAACCTGAATCCGTAAAATCGGTTGTGGTATGCAAGTCAAAAGTGCGTTGAAAAACGCCAATAATCTGGTCTGAGTTTGCTTTGCTATAAATGGCAAAGGGTTTCTTTTGCTCCAATTGTTTGATTAAGCAAGGAAATAAATACATACGAAACCTTATTTATTGATAACGATATTCGTTATTTTACAAAGAGAGATTAACTGATCTTCTTCATCGGTAATGCGAATTTCCCACAAATGCAATGTACGTCCTTTGTGGATGATTTTTGCCGTAGCATAAACCGTTCCTTCGCGTTTTGCTTTTAGGTGATTTGCTGCGATTTCAATCCCTCGAACTTCTTGCTTCTCTGGATCGATAAACATAAAAGAAGCAGAACTTCCAACACTTTCTGCCAATGCTACAGAAGCCCCGCCATGTAAAAGTCCCATCGGTTGGTGTACTCTTGGATTTACGGGCATTTTTGCTTTTAAATAGTCGTCGCCTATTTCAATAAACTCTATTTCCAAAGTTTCCATAAGCGTATTTTTACAAAACGTACGGCACTGTGCTAAAAACTGATCTTTATCTATCCCCATGGTTTGATTTTTAATTGTTGTTCCTCAAAATTACTAAAAAAAGAACGAAGTGAAAAATCAATTAGGATAGTTTTAATCCTCGGTTTTAGAAAGAAGAAATCCCTTTTTTATAGGCTTCTAAAGCTCTTTCTCTGGCAAATTTATGTTCGACCAATTCTGGATATTGAAAGGCATCTTCATAATCGGGATGCCATTTTTTTACATAAGCAAAGTCTTTATCAAACTTCTTGAGTTGCTCACTTGGATTAAATATGCGGAAATAAGGAGCAGCATCGCAGCCACATCCTGCCGCCCATTGCCAATTTCCATTATTTGCAGCTAAATCGTAATCGAGGAGTTTTTGTGCAAAATAAGCTTCTCCCCAACGCCAATCTATCAATAGGTGTTTGGTCAGAAAACTAGCAACAACCATGCGTACGCGGTTATGCATAAAACCAGTTGCAAGGAGTTCGCGCATACCGGCGTCAACCATCGGATATCCCGTTTCGCCTTTACACCATTTCTCAAACTCTGCTTCCTTGTTTCGCCACTGTATAGCTTCGTATTTTGGTTTGAAACATTGCGTGACAACAGCCGGAAAGTGAAAGAGAATCTGCATAAAGAACTCACGCCAAATGAGTTCATTTAGCCACGTTTCGGAATGTAAAAGAGCGGCTGCAACACATTTTCGGATTGAAATAGTTCCAAAGCGTAAAGCAACCCCCAATCGTGAAGTCTGATCTAATCCAGGATAATCACGATTTGTGCTATATGCACTAATGCGTGCTTCGTTTAACGTTGGTATTTCAAAAATTAAGTCTGTTTTTAGAAAACCCAGAGAATCCAAACTCGGCAAGGCTTCTTTGGTAGGATAAAAAGGAGCCATATTAGCAGTAGAACTGCTGTAATCAGCCGCCAAAAGTTGCTTTTTCCATTGCTTGGAGTACGGCGTAAAAACGGTGTAAGGAGTTCCATCGGATTTGAGAACCTCCTCTTTTTCAAAAATAACTTGATCTTTAAAACTTTCAAAACCGATGCCTTGAGTCTGCAAAAAATCTTTAATCTCTACATCGCGCCGAATCGCTTGTGGTTCATAATCGTGATTACAAAATACTTTTT
>JASLDM010000085.1 GCA_030151565.1 Flavobacterium sp.
TTAATAAAGTAGTAGCAAAACCTTTAATTGGTCCAGTACCAAACATTAATAAAATGAAACCTGTTAAAGCAGTAGTTACGTTAGCATCTGTAATAGCAGACATCGCCCCTTTCCAGCTGTATGCTTCTTTAATAGCATCAACATAAGATTCTCCTTTATGAAGTGCTTCCTTCGCTCTTTCATAAATAATAATATTCGCATCGACTGCCGTACCAATTGTCAACACGATACCTGCAATTCCAGGAAGTGTTAATACTGCTCCTAAACTTGCTAATACTCCAAATAAAAATAAAATATTAACCATCAATGCTACGTTAGCAAACCATCCTGCACGACCATAGAATACGATCATCCATAAGAAAACGATTAACAATCCACCAACAGCAGAAAGAGTTCCATTATCAATAGCTTGTTGTCCTAAAGAAGGACCAACAATTTCTGATTGTACAATATCCGCTGAAGCTGGTAATTTACCTGCTTTTAAAATATTTGCTAAATCCTTTGTATCCGCTACAGAAAAATCACCAGAAATAACAGATCTACCTCCAGAAATAGCTCCTGTAGTAACTCCAGGTGCAGAATAAACAACGTTATCTAAAACAATGGCAATATTAGAATTCTCAGCGTGTGCTTTACCTGTTAATTCTTCCCATATTTTAGCTCCTTTTGCATTCATTACCATCCCTACGGTTGGTTTTCCAAATTGGTCATACTCATCTTGAGCTGCAGTAATAACACTTCCACTCAAAGGCGGAACTCCTTCTCTATTTGCTTTTAAAGCATAAAGCTCAACTTGATCAGGATTTTTTCTACTTGGTTTTCCCCAAGCAAAACGTGCGTACTTCTGATCTCCAGAAAGTAAACTACGGATATCAGCACGTTTTAAATATTCGTTTACCTTAACTGTATCTTTTGTTTTTACTACTCCTAAGATTGGGCTACCTTGGTAACCTCCCATAATGAATAAGTCTAACAAAGGATTTACTTCTCCAGCTGCTGTAGAATCTGCAGAAACTCCAGTCAATAATTTATCAACATCTGTTTGTGTTGTTACTTCTTCAGTTTCAGTTGCTGCTTCAGTCACTTTTGATGACTCCGTAGCTTTAAGTGTTTGATTTGCTGCTAAAAGGAAGTTCCCAACCTCTTCTACTTTATAAGTTTCCCAAAACTCTAATTGTGCAGTACTTTGCAATAAATTCTTAACACGATCCACATCTTTAGCTCCTGGCAATTCAACTAGAATTCTCCCAGAATCACCAATCATTTGGATATTTGGCTGTGTAACACCAAATTTGTCGATACGCTCTCTTAAAACTTTGTAAGCACTCTCAATAGACTCTTTTACCTGTTTATTAAGGATCGTTTTAACTTGACTATCTGTCATGTCAATGGTTACTTCACTTAAATTTCTGTTTGCAAAAATTTCTGGTGAAGAAAGCTTTACCGTTCCTTTTGATTCTTTTTCAAAAGCAACATAAAAAGCATCTAAATAGCTTTGATTTCCTTGTCTGTTAAGATCTGCTTCAGCCAAAGCTTTGTTGAAAACAGCATTTTTTGAATTATTTGCAAGGCTTTTCAAAATATCTTTAATCGAAATCTGAAGTGTAACGTTAATACCGCCCTCTAAGTCCAAACCTTTATTGATTTGTTTAGATCTTACTTCATTAAAAGTTTGTCCTAAAAATATTTTCTCACTACCAATTGAATCAAGAAATTGTAATTCTTTTTCAGAATTACCATTAGCAAATTCCTTTGCTTTTTTCTCATAATGACTGGTAACAAATGTGAATGAAAGTTGGTAAATACTTACCAATGCAAAAATTATTGCAAAAAATTTAACGAGTCCTTTATTCTGCATTATTACTAAAATTAATTATTTTAATTTATAAAAACGAGCAAATATATGATATACACAATGATTAACCAATTTATTTGATCGGAATATATAAAAAAAACACCTCTAAAAGGTGTCTTTTTCTGCTATTTCTAGCATTGTTTTTATTCTAAAAAGTTTCTTAAAACCGCATTCATTTCTTCCAAAGCTACCACGCTTTTCTGAAACTTTTGTTTTTCATTTTCATTAAGGTCTAGCTCAATAATTTCCTCTATTCCATTTTTACCTAAAACACAAGGCACACCTATACACAAATCGGAAACGCCATATTCCCCTTCTAACAAAACAGAGCAAGGTAAAACTCGTTTTCTATCATTTAAAATACTATCTACAACAGCCGCAACAGCCGCACCCGGACCATACCAAGCAGATGTTCCTAACAGCTTAGTTAATGTAGCACCGCCAACCATTGTTTGAGCAACAACAGCTTCTTGTTCTTCAATTGTCAACAGCTCCGATATCGGAACACCGCCATAAGTAGCCAAACGCATTAACGGAAGCATCGTAGTATCTCCATGCCCTCCTATTACCATTGCTTGGATATCATTTATTGGTTTTCCTATTTTCTGAGACAAGAAATATTTAAATCGAGAACTATCGAGAGCTCCACCCATTCCAATTATTCTGTTTTTTGGTAATCCCGAAACTTTTAAAGCCGCATAGGTCATCGCATCTAAAGGATTCGTTACAATAACAAAGACTGCTTTTGGCGAAAATAACAAAGCTTGCTCTACAACCGTTTTTACTACTTTGGTATTTACCCCCAATAACTCCTCACGTGTCATACCTGGCTTTCTTGGTACCCCAGACGTTACAACAACCACATCACTACCTGACGTTTTAGAGTAAAGATTCGAACTTCCAGTTACAACAGTATCAAAACCTGTATATGTAGCGCATTGCATCATATCCATAGCTTTGCCTTCTGCATATCCTTCTTTGATATCTAATAAAACTACTTCACTTGCTATTTTTCTATATGCGATAATGTCTGCACAAGATGCCCCTACATTACCTGCTCCAATAATAGTTACTTTCATATATGTCTTAAATTTAAATAAAATTACAAAAAAAGAGGCAAACCCAAAAGCTTGCCTCCATTAATCTTATATATTTTACACCTATGCATCAATCTTAGCATAAACAGCATTTTTCTCTATAAACTCTCTACGAGGTGGAACTTCATCCCCCATCAACATAGAGAATACTAAGTCAGCCTCCGTAACACTATTGATAGTTACTTGGCGTAATATACGGTGCTCTGGATTCATAGTAGTATCCCAAAGTTGTTCCGCATTCATCTCTCCAAGACCTTTATAACGTTGGATAGATGAACCAGCTCCCATTTTCTCTGTTAACTCTGTACGCTCTTCCTCAGACCAAGCATATTCTTTTTTCTGTCCTTTTTTAACCAAATATAAAGGTGGCGTAGCAATGTAAACGTGCCCCCCTTCAATCAGTCCACGCATATATCTAAAGAAGAAGGTCAAAATAAGTGTAGCAATGTGACTACCATCCACATCGGCATCACACATAATAACTACTTTATGATATCTCAATTTCGATAAATTCAAAGCCTTACTATCTTCTTCCGTTCCTATAGTAACCCCTAAAGCTGTAAAGATATTTTTAATCTCCTCACTCTCAAAAACCTTGTGATTCATCGCTTTTTCAACATTCAAAATTTTACCACGTAACGGCAAAATAGCTTGAAAATTACGATCACGACCTTGCTTAGCAGTTCCTCCTGCCGAGTCTCCCTCGACCAAGAACACTTCACATTTTGCAGGATCTTGCTCAGAACAATCAGATAATTTACCAGGTAAACCTCCTCCTGCCATAACGGTTTTACGTTGAACCATTTCACGTGCTTTTTTAGCTGCGTGACGTGCTTGAGCTGCTAAAATTACTTTCTGAACAATGATTTTAGCATCATTCGGATTTTCTTCTAAGTAATTCTCTAACATCTCAGAAACAGCCTGGCTCACCGGAGAAACCACTTCTCTATTTCCTAATTTTGTTTTGGTTTGCCCTTCAAATTGAGGCTCCATAACTTTTACAGAAACAATTGCAGTTAAACCTTCTCTAAAGTCATCTCCTGTAATTTCAAATTTTAATTTATCCAACAACCCTGAAGCATCTGCATACTTTTTCAAAGTTCTCGTCAATCCACTACGGAATCCTTGCAAGTGCGTTCCTCCTTCGTGTGTATTAATATTATTTACATAGGAGTAAATATTTTCTGAATACGTATCATTATAAATCAAAGCGACTTCTACAGGAACTTCACCTTTATCCGTTTCCATACTAATTACGTCTCCAATAATAGGCACGCGATTTCCGTCTAAAAACTTGATAAATTCTTTTAATCCTTCTTCTGAATAAAAACGTTCACCTACAGGCTCTCCTTTATCATCTAATTCACGCTTATCTGTTAAGTTAATTGTTAGTCCTTTATTCAAAAAAGCTAACTCTCTTAAACGAGAAGCTAAAGTTTCGTATGAATATTCTCTGGTTTGCGTAAATATAGTAGCATCTGGTTTAAAAGTAACACTAGTACCATTACGATCAGTTTCTCCAATAACTTTTACCGGATACAATGCTTTACCTTTTGAATATTCTTGCTCATAAACGCTACCATTACGGTAAACATTTGCTTTTAAATGTTCAGAAAGAGCATTTACACAAGAAACTCCAACTCCATGCAATCCTCCAGAAACTTTATAAGAATCCTTATCAAACTTTCCTCCTGCACCAATTTTAGTCATAACCACTTCTAAAGCAGATACTCCTTCTTTTTTGTGCATATCAACTGGAATACCACGTCCGTTATCCTCTACAGTAACAGAATTATCTTCGTTGATGATTACATTAATTGTATCACAGTAGCCCGCTAAAGCCTCATCAATCGAGTTATCTACAACTTCATAAACTAAGTGATGTAACCCACGAACTCCAACATCTCCAATATACATAGAAGGACGCATTCTTACGTGCTCCATCCCTTCTAAGGCCTGAATACTATCTGCGGAATAATTATTCTTATTTGTTTCTTGGCTCATAATCGTTTTTTCTTATTTATGTAACGAGCAAATATAACTATTTCCAACCATTTAATCAACTTTATTCCGTCTGATATAGCCCTTAATTCATCCATTTTCAATTGAATTCACAACTTTTTTTACAAGCCTTTTCTCCTCATCCAACAATCTTCTACAAAGTCATAAAACAAAAACGCCTAAGATTAAGTGATCTTAGGCGTTTATATTCTAAAAGCAAAAACTATTCGAAAGGCAAATTATCTAAATCTACATTACCTCCCGTCAAGATAATCCCTATTTTCTTACCACTAAACTCTTGTCTTTCTTTTATCAATGCCGCCAATGCAACAGCACTTGATGGCTCAACAATTATCTTCATTCGCTCCCAAATCAAACGCATAGCGCTGATAATTTCATTTTCACGAACCAAGATTATTCGTTTCACATGCTCCTTTATAATCGGAAAATTAACATCTCCTAATTGCGTTCTTAAACCATCCGCAATAGTATCTGTTGTTAAATTTCCTTCTATTTCACCACTTTGAAGAGATCGACAAGCATCATCCGCCTCTAAAGGCTCCGCACCAATTACCTCCAAATTCCTACCAAAATAATGAGCTGCTAAAGCTGTTCCCGCTAACAGTCCGCCTCCACCAACAGGTACAAGCAAAATATCCAAATCCGGATGAGCTTCCAAGAATTCCATTGTAGCCGTAGCATTTCCTCTAATTACCCGTATATCATTTGAAGGATGTATAAAAGTTGCTCCTTTTTCCTCTTCAATTTGTTTTGCAGTTCGCACACGAGCTTCTAATGATGGAAAACATTCTATAATCTCCCCTCCATATCGAATTACCGCACTTTTTTTTACCTCAGAGGCATCTGAAGGTACTACTATATAACATTTCACTTTTAAATCTCGCGCAGCTAATGCTAATGCTTGAGCAAAATTACCAGACGAATGCGTTACTACACCTCTTTCACGTTGTTCATCTGTTAATTGTAATATAGCATTTGTTGCTCCACGCATTTTAAAAGCCCCCATTCTTTGGAAATTCTCACATTTAAAATACAAGTCACTCCCTAAAAAATTTTCAATCATTCCCGACTCCATAATCGGCGTATTATGAATATAGGGTTTTACACGGTCGTAACAATTCTCTAAAACTTCTTTCATTGATCAACGTTTTTAAAAACCAAAAACTCTCAAAAAATTGAGAGTTTTTAATTTCATTATATTATTTAACATCCATTAATTCAACGTCAAATACTAAAGTTGCATTTGGCGGAATCACACCACCAGCACCGCTTTCTCCGTATCCTAAATAAGATGGTATTACAAATCTCGCTTTATCTCCTACCTGTAATAGAGCAATTCCTTCGTCCCATCCTTCAATCACATATCCTTGTCCTAATGGAAACTCAATTGGTTTTTTACGTTTGTAAGAATTATCAAACTCTTGTCCATTTTCCAAAGCTCCTTTATAATGTACAGAAACAGTTTTTCCTTTTTCAGCTTTCTTCCCATCACCTTTAACAATCATCTGGTAACGTAATCCACTAGCTGTTTTATCAAAACCTGCTGCAATTTTTTCTAAAGCTGCTTCTGCTTCTGCTCTTTGAGCAGCGATACGTTTTTCTCTAGATCCTTCAAAAGTTCTAAAAGCTTCGATTGCATTCCAATTTTTAGCTTCTTCACCTTCACGAATAATTTCAATTGACTCGATAAGATCACCTTGCGCAATCGCATCCACTACATCTTGTCCTTCCACTACATTTCCAAACACAGTATGCTTACCGTCTAACCAAGGTGTTGCAACGTGCGTAATAAAAAATTGCGATCCATTTGTACCTGGTCCCGCATTTGCCATTGACAATACCCCAGGAGCGCTATGCTTTAATTCTGGATGAATCTCGTCATCAAATTGATACCCAGGCCCACCAGTTCCTGTACCTTGAGGACAACCTCCTTGCACCATAAAGTCAGGAATTACACGGTGAAATTTCAATCCATCATAATAAGGTTTCCCTTGTGGACGTGCATCATTTTCTAAATTACCCTCAGCCAAAGCTACAAAGTTCCCTACTGTTCCAGGAGTTTTATCGTAAGTTAACGCTACAACTATAGCGCCTTTTGATGTATTAAATTTTGCGTAAATTCCGTTTTGCATTTTTCTTATTTTAATTTAATTGATTTTACAAATATAAAAGTATTCCTTTTGATTCTTCATATAAAGAAATCATAAGTTTTATTTTAGTCGTTGCACAATAAAAAGTACCAATGCCAAAAAAGCCATAGCAATTCCACCAATACAAACACCTGCCCAACCAAAATAACCCCACATCGCTAATCCAAAAGCCGAGCCAAAGGCAGTTCCCATAAAACTAAATGCCATAAAGACAGTATTTAATCTGTTTCTAGCTTCTGGCAATAATGAATAAATACGTGTTTGATTTGAAACATGCACCACCTGTAACCCCAAATCTAAAAAAACAATACCAATAATCATCCCAATCACAGATGTTGCAGAAAAATAAAATATAACAAAACTTAACAACAACATCAAGATCCCTATTAAGATTAGTCGCCCTGAATCTCCTCTTCCACCCATTTTTCCCACCAAAGGTGCAGCAAAAGCTCCGCAAGCTCCCACTAGTCCAAATAATCCAATTGTAGCACTATCAAAGGAAAAAGGGCTAGACGACAACAACAAAACCATTGTAGTCCAAAAAGCACCAAATTGAGCAAATGCAAGACTATTTATCAAACTTGCTTGCCTTAAAACAGACTGCTCTTTCATCAGCACAAACAACGATCGGTACAATGCCTTATAACTCCCTGCAAAACTAGGTTGATTTAAAGGGAGTCGTAAACTCATTAAAACAACCAGAATTAATCCAATTCCTGCTGCTATCCAAAACATTTCTCTCCATCCCAACCAAGCGCCTATAAACCCACTTACAGTTCTAGAAATCAAGATCCCTATAAGCAATCCACTCATAACAGTTCCTATAACCTTTCCACGCTGTTCTTCATCAGACAAAGCAACAGCCATAGGCAATACGAGTTGCGGAACTATAGAGGTAAATCCAATTAAGAAAAAAGCAATTTGTAAAATTAAAAAACTTTGTGCAACAGCTGCTAAAACCAAAGCGAGCACCGCTAAAAAACTAGTAAAAAGAATCTGTTTCTTTCGCTCTAACTTATCTCCCAATGGAATTAATAAAAACAAACCAATAGCATATCCTGCTTGAGCCAAATACGTTGTTCGCCCTGCCATTGATTCTGGAATTCCAAAATCCTCTGCCATCAAAACAATCAATGGCTGCCCATAATATAAATTAGCAACTATCAGTCCCGTGACTGCTGCCATAAAAAAAACATCTGCTTTTGCTATACCCATATTGCAAAAATACCTTTTTGTCAGAATTTAATTACATAAAGAAGAAACTAAATTAAGAAGAGTCGTATTTTTACACAAAGAAGAAAAATGAAAAATTACCTATTCCTACTTGTTGCTATCCTTTTAGAAACCTTAGCAACAACATCATTAAAAGCTAGTGAAGGCTTTACAAAACCATTACCGACAACCTTGACGATTTTAGGTTATATTGGTGCTTTTTATTTTCTAAGTTTAACGTTAAAAACAATTCCTTTAGGAATATCATACGCACTTTGGTCTGGAATCGGAATTGTACTCATCACATTAGTTGGTTTTTTTATATACAAACAACGCTTAGATCTTCCTGCCATTATAGGCATTGGGTTTATTCTAATTGGTGTAATCGTTATTCAACTTTTTTCTAAATCATCCTAAAACAAGCATTTTGCTTCCTAAAAGAAAGCGACGTAAATTTGCATCAAAATATTCATTATGCGCATCGATATCATTACGGTTTTACCTGAACTTATAAAGAGTCCCTTTGAAGCTTCTATTTTAAAAAGAGCCATAGCCAAAGGTTTGGTTGAAGTACACTTTCATAATCTACGCGATTACAGCACTAATAAACATAAAAATGTAGATGACTACCAATTTGGTGGTGGTGCTGGTATGGTTATGAGTATCGAGCCTATTGATAAATGTATTACTGAATTAAAATCACAACGCGATTATGACGAAGTAATCTACATGTCTCCAGACGGTGAAACACTTAATCAACAAATGGCAAATAGTATGTCTTTGCTCAAAAACATCATCATCCTTTGCGGTCATTACAAAGGAGTTGACCAACGTGTGCGCGACCATTTCATCACTCGCGAAATCTCTATTGGTGACTATGTCCTTTCTGGGGGGGAATTAGGTGCAGCTATACTTTGCGATACTCTTATTCGTTTAATTCCTGGTGTTTTAAGCAACGAGACTTCTGCATTAACAGATAGTTTTCAAGATAATTTATTAGCCCCACCTATCTACACCAGACCTGCGGAATACAAAGGATGGAAAGTACCTGATATCCTATTGAGTGGCAACTTTCCTGAAATTGAGAAATGGAGAGAACAAAAAGCTTTAGAGCACACACAAAACCGTCGTCCAGATTTATTGGAGTCATAATTAACAACTAATACAACCTAGTTAATCGTCCTATTCAACGATCTCTTTCTGATTTAAAAAAGGTCAAAAAAGACTTACTAAAACGACATATACACCTAGTTTTCAAGACACAAACCACTTGAAACATATTATTGAAATTATTTTATATATTATAGGAATATTTTATATATTTGCAACCACTTTAAACCAACCTCTGGCGAAACCCGTGTATGTTGCTTTGAATAAACATTTATACTTTATACAATGGCAGATTTAGTTAAATTCGTACAAGACGAATTCGTAACAAAAAAAGATTTCCCTAAATTCAACGCAGGAGATACAATCACTGTGTACTACGAAATTAAAGAGGGAGACAAAAAAAGAACTCAGTTCTTCAAAGGAGTTGTAATCCAAAGAAGAGGTGCTGGTCTTACTGAAACATTCACTATTCGTAAAATGTCTGGAAATGTAGGTGTAGAGCGTATCTTCCCTGTAAACATGCCAGCTTTAGAGAAAATCGAAGTGAACCAAAGAGGTAAAGTTCGTAGAGCTCGTATCTTCTACTTTAGAGAACTTACTGGTAAAAAAGCAAAAATCAAAGAAAGAAGAAGATAATTCTATTTCTGAGAGAAATAAAAAAGAGATTGTCAATGACAATCTCTTTTTTTATACACAAGTTACAGATTAAAATACTACTGCAACAAATCATCTAAAGTTTTGCGAAAAGAAGCACTATTCCAATCTGCAGCACGAAACTTCTTAACAACAATATTCCCTTTTTTATCAATCACATATGAAGAAGGCAACACATTTGAATCCATTGAAGCGGGAGGATTATTTAACGGATAATATACAGGTAAGGTATATCCGTGCTTTTCTTTAAAAGCTTTTACTCGATCGACTTTATCTGTTGTCGCAAAAATAAAAACAACCTTCTCTTTATAATCATTATATAATTCCTGAAAACTAGGCTTTTCCGCAATACAAGGCGGACACCATGTAGCCCAGTAATTTACAATAACTACCTTACCTTCGAAATCAGAAAAAGAGATACTTTCTCCCGATTCATTTTGCAACATCCAATTAGACGCCAAAGCAGGTTCTTGATTTTCAACACGCTCAACACTCGGACTCATCGCTACCAACCTATTCAACCATACCTTCAATCCTGTCCCAAGTGGCGTAAACATAATCACAGCCAAAACAGCTATGAAAACAATATTTGAAATCCAGCTTTTTTTCTTTTTCTTTTCCATAATTACTTTTGATAAAAGACTAATATAAAGCAATAAAAAAGAGTAACCGAAAACAGCT
Organism: Flavobacterium sp.; assembly: GCA_030151565.1. Lineage (GTDB taxonomy): Bacteria > Bacteroidota > Bacteroidia > Flavobacteriales > Flavobacteriaceae > Flavobacterium. Next base: position 10,782 of record JASLDM010000085.1, read on the forward strand.
ACTCTTTTTAATATATTTTTATCTTTTCTATTTTATAAGATGTTATCAATCTTTAAACATATCTTCAAAATCAACAACCTCTTTACC
>JASLDM010000110.1 GCA_030151565.1 Flavobacterium sp.
AAAACATCTGTAGGGGTAGTTAACCATAAGATTGAGAAACCACAAATCTCTAAATACTGCTTTATTACAGTTCCATAATCTAAATCATCTTCTACTAAAAGTATCTTATGCATGAGGCAATGTTATTTTAAATGTAGTTCCTTTATTGACTTTACTTTCTAAGATAATACTCCCTTTATAGAGATTGACTACCTGTTGAACTTGATGCAGTCCTATTCCAAGACCTTTTGTCGTGTGAATATTATCTTGCATAATACGATAGAATTTCTTGAAAATAAGTTGTTTCTGATTCGAGTCGATACCAATTCCATTATCTTTTATCGTAAGCACAAGCTTTTTATTCTTTTGGATAAGTTGACAAGTTATTTCCGTTCCACCATATTTTACAGCATTTTCAATGAGGTTTAGTAAGATTGTCTCAATAGGCGTTTTAGGGAAAAGGAGTGTCAAATCTGCAGACCATTCTTTATGAAAGACAACTGAAGGAAATTGGTCTTGTAGATCGGCAAACATATTGTAAAAGTCTTCCTTGGTATATGAAATAGTATCTTCTGTAATATTTGTAGATAGCGTATTTTGCAACCTTTCTAAACGGTCTATCTGTCTTTTTAATAATTCAATGGTAGGGGATTGATATTCTTTTGAAAGGTTATTACAGCCGTATTTCAATGTAGCAATAGGTAGTTTAAATTCATGAGATACATTATCCACCATATTGTGTAGATTAATTACCTCTTGTTCTTTTTGTTTAATTGTTTTATAAGTGATGTAATACAATAATAAGATAAACAAACAGATTAAAACTGATACTAACAAAAGGGGTACTAATGAAAGTAATACAATGCTGTTTATGTTTAGAATATCAGTTTGTTTTTCTTGGAAGATTGTAAAATGATGCTGATACTCTTCCTCTTTTTCCCCCTGATGTGTTCGTAAGCTACTTCCTTCTACTTCCCATTTAGAACTGTTAGTTCGGTAAGAATTAGAGATATTTTTGTCGGTTTTTAGTACTGTAAATGGTTCAGTCAATAATTCCTTTTGATCCTTGTTTGAATAAATACGTTTTACTACATGGCGTACTGCTACTTCATAGTTGTTTTTTTCAAAAAGACTATCAATATGGTGATTCAACAAATCATTGCTCTGTTTCATAAAGTCTTTTTTATCCTCTTTAATTTCATCAACAGTCTTCTTACCGTGTATTAAATCCAGTATAGAACCATAGAGCTCATTCTCTTGTTTTAATTCCAAGGATTTAAAAGAATCAGAATCTTCATAATTATCAATGACATTGTAAACATAAGAGATAACTTCTTTCGTCTTTAGCTGATAAGCATTATAGAAATAATAAGCCATTACTCCAAGAAGTAAGAGATATAAAGCACTAAATGCTGTTAGATAGTATTTTGGTTTGGGATTTTTCATTTAAACAAAAGTAGGATAAATAGTATAGATGTTTTTGATAATCGGAGCATTAACCGTTCGTTAACCGTCTATTAACTGGGATATTTTGGAAAGTGAACGACTTTTGAATCAAAATAGTAATAAGTATGGTACGATTTATAATAGTTTGGTTTTGTTTATTAGTGGGACTAATAATGCAAGCGCAGGTAGTAAAAGGAACAGTGGCAAACAAACAAGGGGAGATGCTCGCGTTTGTTACAATTATTGTTCAAGATAAAGAGGGAAAGAAAAGCAATTCTTTTTTTACAAATGAACAAGGAGAATTTCAGTTAACTACTGAACAAGATACTCAGGTTACATTCCAATATATCGGATATAAAGAAAGAGTAATACCAATCCATTCGCTTGAATTAAAGCATGTGATTTTAGAAGAGGATAACACAGTTTTAAATGAAGTTACCGTTATTTCAAAACGACCTACGATAAAAAGAGAGATAGATAGACTTGTGTTTCGGGTTCAAGACACGCCATTGACTTCTACCAATGCGTGGGATATTTTAAAACAAACGCCAGGGGTAAGTGTTCTTGGTGATAACATCTCTATTCGCAATAGTTCAAGTATTTTGGTTACTATTAATGACAAGAAGGTAATGTTAAGTGGCGAACAGTTAAAACAGTTGTTGGAATCTACGGAAGGTACTTTAGTAGAATCAGTGGAAGTAATTACTACACCACCTGCTAAGTATGAAGCCGAAGGGAATGCTGTACTGAATATTAAGATGAAAAAGAATGTAAACCTGGGGTATAAAGGAAGTCTTTCAGAACAATTTAGACAAGGGCAATATGCTTATAATACAGTAAGTACCAACCATATTTACGCAGATGAAAAAGTGAATTTTACTGCAAATTATGCTTTTAGTAATGGAAATATTGTACGTAACAATTGGGACAATGTTATTTATGAAGATGGAACAACGTGGTCAAGTGATATGACGCGTAAGAATAAGATTGATGGGAGACATAGTTTTAATATCGAAACAGACGTTGCTATTGATAGTACATTCACATTTACAGTAGGGGGTACTGGCTATATCAATTCAAAAACGAAAGGTGTATTTGTAATACCAACATTGATTTATAATTTAGAGCATATAGTAGAATCAAACTATGTGACTACAAATGACAAAAAGTCTAACATGGATAGCTATACGGGGTACTTTATGTTTGACAAGAAGTGGAAGGCAAATCGAAAGTTGCTTTGGTCTAATTATTTCACGTATGACAACCAAGTAGAGAATCAGTTTGTTTTTACGGAGTTAAATTTTAAAGATCAAGAGGCAAGTGAAAGTACTTATTTGAGTGATGATAATTCTCGTACAAGATTAGTAGTTTCTGCTTTAGACTATACTTCAGGAGAAGCAACGTCAAAATGGGAATTGGGTGCTAAGTACAGTTTTATACAAGCACAATATCAATTAGAATTTTGGGATGATGAACTGGGAAGTTTACAATACAGAGTTCAGAAGAGTAATTTATTTGAATATCAAGAGTTAAATTGGGCAGGATATGCTTCTTACCAAAAGCAATGGGAAAAGTGGCAATTCAAAGCTGGTCTTAGAGCTGAGTACACAGGAATTCAAACTCAAAATAGAGAAGAAGAAAGCAACAAACAGAGCTATCTCAAATGGTTCCCTACTGTATATCTGATGTATGAGATAAATGATTTACAGAAATTAGGGTTCTCTTACGGTAAGCGAATAAACAGACCAAGTTATTCTTGGATGAATCCTGCAAAGAGTTATTTCAATATGTTTTCTTATTTTCAAGGAGACCCGAATTTAAAACCCGCCTTAAGTCACAATTTTAACTTAACCTATAACTGGAACCACCTTGACGTGGAAGTGTTTTTCAATTATGAGAAAAACCCTTCTATGGAAATATCTTTTCAGGAGGAACAAACAAAGTATTTAATTTATCATTATACCAATATAAACAAGAGAAGAACGGCAGGTTTGCAATTGTCTCATCCGTTTAAATTTACAGAGTGGTGGACCGGAAGTGTCTATTTGCATTTTCAGCAGCAAGAGGATTATTTCTATGGAATTGATCAAATACTTCATAAAAACAGCGCTTTTACATTTGGAAGTAGAGTTTATTCAATCTTTGATATAGATAAAAAGAGCAATTGGAAGGCAATGATTACGTATGGTTTTTATACGCCAAGTGTGCAAGGTACTTTTAGAGTAAGTGGAATGCAGCAAACAAATGTGATGGTGTCACGAGATTTTTTCAAGGGGAAAATAGCGACAAGCTTAACCTTTAATAATATTTTTAAGAGTGATATACAGACAATCAAAACAAAGTATGCAAATCAAAACAATTATTTTAGAGATTATTCAGACACACAAGCTGTTGTAATTGGACTAAAATATAATTTCGGAAATAGCAAAGTGAAGTATGATTCTAAAGATATAGATATTGAGGAAACAAGTAGGTTGTAAGTTAATGAGCTTAAAGTAAATTTAAGATTAGATAACTTTGGATTTACAAAACCGCTTTTAGAGTGATTCTAAATATTTCTTTCAAATTTGGAAAGAATATTTTAGATAATCTGTTGTTTAATAAATGAGATTTAAAATTCTTTATTTTATGTTAAAAAAACGAACTAAAAGAAGTTTTTTGAAATACTATTTTTTTTCTTAAAAATGGTAATTTCATCATAAGTAAAAAATGTTCAACTAACATACAGGAGGTAGTTTTGCGGTATCAAATCAAATTGAAGGATACTATTATGAAACAAAAACTACACGTTTTGTTGTTTTTAATTGGAATATGCCTAGGCGGCTCCTTAAAAGCACAGACGACGCAAGCTTCTTTTACGGGGATTGTATTACATGAAAATGCCGCTCAGCAAGGAAAAGATGTACTCTTACGCAATCAGTCTACGGGATTTACTACTCGAACCAAAACCAATTCATCTGGAGAGTTTTTATTTAAAGAACTTCCATTAGGGGGACCTTATACGCTATCGGTTGCAGATGATGCTGGAGTAGAATATAAAAGGACTGGCTATTTTTTAAATCAAGGAGATGCTATTTTTGTCGATTTATATTTAGAAGTAGAAGAAACTGCTTTAGATGAGATTGTAATTGAAGGTAATAGTTTAAAAAATAAAAAAGAAGCTTTAGGGGCTGCTACTTTATTTTCTGCACGGACTATTCAAAATCTTCCTGTTAATGGTCGAAATTTTGCTACACTTACGGATTTATCTCCTTTGGCAAAAGGAGGGTCTATTGCTGGACAATTAGGATCTTCAACGAATTTTACCATTGATGGAATGACTGCAAAGAATCCAGTATCTGCTGGGGGAACTACAAGTAGAAGTGGTGCTCCATATTCTATATCAATGGAAGCTGTTCGAGAATTTAAGGTTGTTACAAATCAATATGATGTAACATTAGGTCGTAGTGGAGGAGGTACTGTAAGTGCTGTAACCAAAGCGGGGACGAATACTTTTTCAGGGTCGGCTTTTACTTATGCACGTGCCGATTGGTTGGCAAGTAGCTATGATATACGCGGAAATAAGCGAACAGCTGATTATTCTACCTATCAATATGGCCTTTCTTTAAGCGGTCCTATCATCAAAGATAAATTACACTTCTTTTTAGCTTGGGATCATCAATTAGATTCTCGTTCGTTGGTGATTGCGGATATTCAATCTGTAGCAGACGAGGATCGTTTCAATATTACTCGAAATACTTTAGATCGTTTTGTGGATATCGCACGAACGAAGTATGGAGTGTCAAATAAACCGCAATATGGTACTTTTGATAAGAAAAGAGGTTCAGATGCCGCTTTTTTGCGTTTGGATTGGCAGCTTAATGATCAAAATTTATTGACGATTCGAAACAATTTTACTAGTGATCGAAATCCATTGGGACTAGCAGATAATACCCAAATTAGTTTGTATGAATCGTATGCTGATGACAAAAATGTTGACAATAGTTTTTTAGCTACGTTACGTACAACGATAACCCCGAAATTGACTAACGAACTCAAAGTACAGCATCTTTACGTTTATCAGGATAGTTATCCAGGCGAAGATTTGCCAAGTTGGAATATACCAAGAGCTATCGTAGAGAATGTGGTCTCAGATATTGATGGAAGTAAACGCTCTGCAAATTTACAAATTGGAGGACATCGTTTTGCTCAAGAGAGTTTTAAAAACAACATCTTTCAAATTGTAGATAACTTGTATTATAACACCGATCGCATTAATTACACTTTTGGAGTAGATTTCATGGCTACCCGTTCAAAGTCAATATATGGAAGTGAGGTAAATGGGCGCTTTCATTTTAGAGAAGATCCTACAACAGGTGCTTCTTCTTTGGAGAACTTTGAAAATGTAGCTCCGTATCGCTATTATAGAGAAGTTCCTTTGGTAGATGATTTAACTGTAAAAGGTAATATAATTAATTTAGGTGTTTATGGGCAAATGAAAACAAATTTAGCTCGAGGATTGGATGTTACCGCAGGTTTGCGTTTGGATTATGCTCATTATCCTAAAGCAACATTTAATCAGTTGGTATATGATGAATTGGGGTTACGTACCGATAATGCTTTTAAATCTTTAATAATACAACCTCGTTTGCAGTTTAATTGGAATATCAATGAAGCAAATACCGATTATCTACGTATTGGAGGAGGAGTTTTCGGGTCTGATATTAATAATTATGCCTTAATCAATAACCTTACTTTCGATGGAAATCACTTAGCAACAGTAGATGTAATGGGAGCAGATGTCCCAATTCCTGATTTTAATGATTATCGCAATTCAAAACAGAATATACCGAGTTTAAAAGAACATCAATTGCCTACTATTAATTTAACAGGAACGGATGCTAAAGTACCGGTTGTTTATAAAGCAAACTTATCATATACTCACTTTTTTAGTAGTCAGTTTCGTGTAGGGTTAACAGGGTATATGTCGCTAGCGCGTAACAACTATACTTATGTAGATCGCAATATGGTGACAGATCCATTTTTTAGATTAGCAAATGAAGACAATCGTGGCGTTTATGTCCCAGCCAATACTATTTTACCTAATGGCGCTACGGATTGGAAACAAGGACGTATAAGTGATAAATTAGGGCGTGTATTAGAATTGGTGAGTGAAGGGAAAGTCAATCAATTTGCAGTTGTTCTCGATGCAAGCTACAATTATTTTGCCGATGGAGAAATCTCTGCGAGTTATACGTGGAACGATACTAAAGACAATACATCTTATAATGGAAACGTTGCCAATACAGCAACTTTGGTGCAAACTGTAAAAGATGATCCTCGAGATTTAAGTAAAATGACTTATTCTGATAATCATTTTAGACATAAGTTGGTAGTTTATGGGAATTCGCCAACGTTTCATGGCTTTAATGTAGGTGTTCGTTTTTCTGGAATTGGCGGCAGCCGTTATAGTTTACTCTCTGGAGGAAATACCAATGGAGATTTTGTTTCTGGAACAAATGATTTGGCGTATGTATTTGATGTGAATAACCCAAATACACCTCAACATATTCGCGAAGGATTGCAAGCTATTTTAAACAATCCAGATGTGAGTCAGAGTTTAAAAGATTATTTGGAAGAAAGTGCTGGAAAAATGGCTACTCGAAATGGTGGAAAAAATGGATTTTATGGTATTTTTGATTTAAAGATCGCTAAGAAATTCCAGTTAAAAGGAAAACATCATTTGGAGTTGTCTGCGGATATTTTTAACGTAGCCAATTTATTGAATAAAGAATGGGGAGTTAATAAATCTATGGGTACTCAAGCTTTATATGCTTTGGGGGTGCCAGCTGCCAACGGACAAGCTGCTTTGCCTGCTTTTGATGCTTTAGCAGAGACATTTAATTATCGTGTGAATACTAAAGGTACACCAGTAGAGCGCGGAAATCCTTTCCAAGTACAGCTCGGTTTACGATATAGTTTTTAATAAAATTGAATCTCTTGGATAGAGATAGTTAGTTTGGAAAATCAAGATACTAGTTTTAGTGTCTTGATTTTTTTATATGATTGTTTAGTTTAAATAAGGAATTTGGTTGTAAGTAATGAACTCATGTTATTGATCGATTCTATTAATTAGCTGGTTTTTTAGTAGATTGTAGTTAAAATAGTATTCAGCTCTTTGTTTTCAGTCTTAACTTTTTAGAACTGTTTTTATTATTTTAAGAAGCGTACCTTTGCAATTAAAATTTTTTCTGTCATGGCGTATGATTATTTTGACCATATCAAAAAGATTCGAACTGGAATTCGCGTTTATAGTGAGTTGTTAATTGAGAAATCATTGGATGTTTGGAATATTAAAACCAGAGTGGGGTTGTTTTTCTTTTCTCTATTGCTTTCGTTTGGATTGGTTTATTTCCTGTCTCCAGAAGAGTTTTCACAAGCCCAGCAATACACCTTGTTTATTTTGATTTTTTCGATATGCCTTTGGAGTACAGAAGCGATTCCTCCTTTTGCCGTCGGTATATTAATAATGGGCTTTTTAGGGTATACCATGGGGAATATTGAAGGCGCAACTGTAAGTCCTAAGCAAATATCTGATATGTGGTCGGATAGTGTAATTTGGATTTTTTTAGGTGGATTTTTTCTTAGTGAAGGAATGCGTAAAACTAACTTGGATTTATCTCTTTTTAGAAGGACAATTTCTATATTCGGGACGAAGCCTAATTTATTAGTATTAGGGATCATATTGGTCACCTCTGTTTTGTCTTTGATTATTTCAAATACAGCAACTGCTGCAATGATTTTAGCTTCGGTAATGCCGTTTATAGATCGTGAAGGAAAAGACTCTCCAATGTCTAAAGCCATCTTGGTCAGTATACCTGTTGCAGCTACTTTTGCAGGTATGGCGAGTTTAATTTCTTCACCTCCCAATCTTATTGTGGTCGATGCATTAAAATATAAAGGGTTCGAGGTAACTTTTTTTGATTGGTTTATTTTAGGTTTTCCACCTTCTGTTTTTCTTTTGTTTTTCTTTTGGAAAGCAGTAGTTAAGAAATACACTTCTCAAGTTGAAACAGTTGATTTATCGTTTATGAATGACTTAGTAAAAATGACACCTAAGCTAAAATTAGATCGATTATTTGTGATTATCATTTTAAGTATTACAGTTTTGCTCTGGATGTTAGGTTCAAAACTTCATATTCCAACTGCAGCGACCTCTATTATTCCTATTATGTTTTTACCCATGTTGGGAATTATCACTGCTGAGGACGTGCGTAAATTACCTTGGGATACCTTGATGTTGGTAGCAGGAGGATTGGCTTTAGGTATTGCTATTAAGGAGCTTTTAGCGCCTTATTACTCACAGTTTTTGGCCGATATAGAATTCAATAAATTTGTTATGATGCTTGTTTTTGGATTGGTTACTGTTTTATTTTCTAATATTATGAGCAGTACAGCTACGGCTACTATTGTTATCAATATTGCTGCTGTGGTATTGCCTACTGATCAAATTTTACCAGTGGGATTAGTAATTGGTCTTTGTGCTTCTTGTGGGCTGTTTTTACCGGTATCAACACCTCCAAATGCCATTGTATTTAGTACAGGAATGCTTGCGCAAAAAGATTTTCGCTTAGGGGGTATCTTTGGCGCTGTAGTAGGGACAGCTGTAATTATGCTTTGGGTTTTATTCTTGGATTATTTTACACCATTTATGGAAATGGTTACTAAATAAGTAAAACTATAAAGCCCTGAAAACATTAAGGTTTTCAGGGCTTTATTATGAAATTAAATGCGCTCTGGAAAATTAGTTATAATTCCATCTACTTCTAGTTCTTTTAGGCGCTTAATATCTGAGGGATTATTTACGGTCCAAGGGTAAATTTTTAATCCTGCTTTTTTTATTGCTGCAACACTATCTGCCCACAACCATTTGTAATATGGATTAATAGCAAAAGCCTTGATGCGTAGCGCAAAAGGGATCGCTTCTTTGGTAGGGTCATCCGCGGTTAAAACAGCTATTGCTAATGGATGTTCTTGTTGCGACATAATTTCTAACTCTTCCCAACGAAAACTCGAAACGATAAAATCTTCGTGTTTCCAGCCTTTTTCTAAATATTCTTGAACTATATTATAGGTGTCTAAAGCGGTGTTCGCTCCCTTTAATTCGATGTTTAAAACAGCTTTTCGATCAATTGTTTCAATAACTTCTTGTAGGGTCGGAATTTGATGTTTCCCTTGCACAAGAAGCGTTCGAAGTTGGTCAAATGTATGGTCTTCGATTTTTCCTTTACCGTTGGTTATCCTTTCTAAAGTATCGTCATGAAAAACCATAAGTTCTCCACTTTTTACTTTAAAAACATCGATTTCTATCATATCGCAATTCATATCTACCGCCTTTTGGATAGAAGGTAATGTGTTTTCGACCTCATGAGCCATGGCTCCACGATGACCAATACGAAGGATTTCATTTGTTTGTGCAATACTAGAGATACTCATAGTTAGTAATGTTGTAAGTATTATTTTTTTTAGATGCATCTGTAAAAGTGTTTTGTTTTTACAAATGTCATGTATTTAAACACAGGGGAGGTTAGTAGAAGATTAACCTTGTGTAAATAAAAAGCCGATTCTTATTTAAGAATCGGCTGCTATATATTTATGATATTGGTGTTCCGTAAAGGTCAAACTCTGTAGCTTCGTCTATCTTGATTAGTGCAAAATCACCTACTTTTAAATAGTGCTTTGTAGCATCAATCAAAACTTCATTATCTACATCTGGACTGTCAAATTCGGTACGTCCAATAAAGTAATTACCTTCTTTTCTATCAATGATACAACGGTACGTTTGATCTAGTTTTTCTTGATTGAGTTCCCATGAAATTTGAGCTTGAATTTCCATGATTTCATTTGCTCTTTCTTGTTTTACTTCTTCTGGAACATCATCTTCAAGTAAATACGCGTGTGTGTTTTCTTCATGAGAGTAGGCAAAACAACCTAAACGTTCAAAACGCATTTCCTGAACCCAGTCTTTTAAGATTTGGAAATCTTCTTCTGTTTCTCCAGGATATCCTACAATTAAGGTCGTTCTGATGGCCATTCCAGGAACTGCTTCTCTAAATTCGTTTAATAACTTAGTCGTTTTTGCTTGTGTAGTACCACGGCGCATTGACTTTAAGATATTATCAGAAATATGCTGTAAAGGAATGTCAATGTAATTACAGATTTTAGGCTCGCGTTTCATCAATTCCAATACATCCATAGGGAATCCTGTAGGGAATGCATAGTGAAGACGAATCCATTCAATACCTTCAATTTTTGCTAAGTTCTCTAATAGTTCAGCTAAATTTCTCTTTTTATATAAATCTAATCCGTAGTACGTAAGATCTTGAGCAATTAAAATAAGTTCTTTTACACCATCTCTTGCAAGTCCTTCCGCTTCTTTTACTAATTTCTCAATAGGTTGAGAAACGTGTTTTCCTCGCATAATTGGAATAGCGCAAAAACTACAAGGACGGTCGCATCCTTCTGCAATTTTTAAATAGGCATAGTTTTTAGGAGTAGTGGTAAGTCGTTCTCCTAATAATTCGTGTCTATAATCAGCTCCTAAAGCTTTTAATAATAAAGGTAAATCAGTAGTACCAAAATACTGATCTACGTTTGGAATTTCTGCTTCTAAGTCTGGTTTATAGCGTTCAGATAAACATCCAGTCACGAAAATTTTATCAACAATTCCTTGTTCTTTTTTATCTACGTATTCTAAAATTGTGTTTACAGATTCTGCTTTAGCATTATTGATAAATCCACAGGTATTAATAACTACAATATTTGCTTCATCATCCGTTGCTTCGTGCGTTACTTCTTTACCACTTGCTTTTAATTGTCCCATTAACACTTCACTATCGTAAACGTTTTTTGAACAACCTAAAGTTACTACGTTGATTTTATTTGTTTTTAAAGATTTGGTTCTCATTGATTTAAAAAATTGGATTGCAAAAGTACATTTTTTTTCTATAGAAAGCACCAGCTTTCGTAGAATTATAACAATCTCTGGGGTAAATTATATTGATTCCTTTTTAAAGTTAAGAGGTTGATAATGTATGATTTGTTTTTTAATATTGGGGTTTTGTGAGATTATTGTTGGATTTGAATGCATCATGTTCGAGGGATGTACCAGACAAGTACCACAGAAGTTCGGAAAATAGCTTTTTTTCCGAAGATGTCTCGAATATGTGTGGTGTTAGTTCCGAATCAGTTTCGGATAAGATTCAAATTAGTTACTGTTATTTATAGGATTTAGAGTGATATTGAACGCGGAATGACTATTTATTAGCGCTAAAGTGTTCAATGCATGTAAAGTTCTTAGTATAAAAAAAGAGTCCGTTTTCAATTGAAAACGGACTCTCACTATATTGTACTCTTAAAAGTATCTTATAATCTAAAAATACCACCGAAGGCAATAACAGTTTCGCCAAACCAGAAATCGTGCATTGCTTTGTCTGTTTTATCAGCTGTTGTACGGACATCATACATATTGATAAAACCACCTTTTAATTCGGCTTGGATAAAGAAGTGTTTCCAAAAAGTTACATTTAAACCAGCTTTAATTGATGCACCTAAACCAGCAACGTGAAATTCGTCATAGCGCTCTTTTCCTAAAAGTGTTGTATTTGTTTTTGGATAAATAACCCCAAAACCTGCACCTTCAGTCAAGTTGATTTGAATTTTATCCGTATTGTAAATACCAAAAAGTTTGGAGATGTCGTCCACGCGGTTTACTTCTACATTTACGTAGTTTAAGCCATCTGTGTGTTCAAACGTTAAGAATTCTTCTGTTAGTAAAACGTGATTATCTGGCAGGACTTCGCCATAGCTTCCTTCATTTGGATAAAATCCTTTGATAGGTACTGATTGGTTTTGTCTCATTACGTATTTCATATGATCTACACCCAAAGAGATGTTGTATTTATCTGTAATGAAATATCCAACTCTAAGGTTTGTTTGCGGTATTGTCATTCGCGTAGGGTTGATGTAGTCAACATGCCAACCTTTTGGCTTATCATCTGCTTTTACGTTTTCCAATGTGAAATCGTAATCTGCACCTCTAAAGCGGATGTCAGAATTTGTATAATAACCACGGTTTCCTCCCCAGTAAATATAGAATTTACCTTTGTTTGAATCTGTGTAACGTGTAGGAGTTGTGGTAATTTCTTGTCCAAAACTACTCCAAGTAGCTAAACAAAAAACAAGCATAATTTTTAAAACATTTTTCATAATCTCAATAAATTTGTGATAGCGAATTTAAAGGTGCAAAGATACGATAAAAAAAATCCCTCTAACTTACTTATGTTAGAGGGATTTGATATTTAGATATTGACTTGTTCTAAATAGGTTAGAAGCTGATGTTGTACGTTAATGTAACTCCATTTTCTCTAGTTTTTATCCTAGCAGCATCTTGCATTCCAGAACTTATCAACGCTTGATCATAAGAGCGTGCGTGATGATTGTATGCTAAATCTAGGCGTGAAGGACCGAAATCGTATCCTAGACCTGCAGAAAAGCTGTTTAAGTCTCCTACCGTTTTGTGGTGTTTGTATGGGCTTTGTTCAAAGCGATATCCACCGCGTAAGCTTAATTGCTTGATTCGGTATTCGGCTCCGATGCGTACTTCGCTTGAAGTAGTTAATTCGTTGCTTAAAATATTGTTTACGTAACTAAAGCTGTCTGTAGGTTTTAGTTTAGTATTGCTGTAATCTTTTAAAGTGTAGTCAACGCTAATTAAACCAGATTTTCCAAAAATATAAGCAAAACTCCCTGTATAACTTGCAGGTGTCTGTACGGTATATTTGTTGTAAATGTTGATTACGTTAGGGCGGATGTAGTAATTGTCGCCAGCTTGAACGTTGGAAGATAAAGATTGTGTTAATTCATCGGTTAGACGAAACCAAGTAGGCGATTCGTAAGCAAGTCCTAAACGCATTTCGTCGGTTACTTTTGCAATTGCACCAATGTTAAAAGAAAAACCACTTCCGTAAGTGTAAATTTCATTTTCAAACAATAAAGAACTTACTTCTCCTGTTGTTGGTTGAGCTGCTACTTCAGATACAGCGCTGTATCTTGTGTTGTCTGTAAAATGTAGATTTAAGTTTGCACCTACGTAAAAACGATCGCCTAATTGTGTAGCGAAGTTTCCAGTAAGTTTTCCGTTAAAACCACTTGAAGTAATGTAGTTTTTTTGGTTGTATGGCCCCGTTCCCATATTGCTGACATAGCCATCTCCATTGTCGTTAGGGTTTATTACGTGAGCTTGATAGCCTAAGAAAGCTTGTTGAGCGTCAATTCCGTAAAAACTTCCTAAATAGGCGTAAGCATCGCTTAGTGTTTCGTTGGCGTGTACGCTTAAGTCATTCTCGGTAAATGCAGTTCCTTTGTTTCCGAAATTAGCAGCACTTACAAAATAATCGCTGATACTGCTGTTTGGATTTGTACCTGCAATATATAAGTCGTTATTGAAGTTTTTTGTGTTTTCGTAATTGATTCCAATTACAAATTTCTTCATAGCACTTTCCGGGTTTCTGGAGTTGAAAACAAAAGTAGTCCCCATTTGTCCGATGTCAATTGCATTGTATCTTTCAGAGGTTTCATTGCCTTTGTATAAGGCTTTGTTGTTTTTATTATTGAAACCAAAAGAGAAGGCTGCCGAGTTGTAGCTAAATATAGCATTTCCGGCTGGATTGACATTAATGGCGGATAAGTCGCCACCCACGGCTCCAAAAGCGCCGCTCATAGCTTTAAAGCGAGCCGATCCTCCTAAATCCTTATCAGTGTATCGCAAAGCATCTCCTGGAGTGGTTTGCTGAGCTTGGATTGCACCAGCAAATCCTAAAGCTATACATAAACTAAAATATTTTTTCATATTACTATTAACTAAAGGTTGGTTTTATCTTCTTCCGCTGCTAGATCGATTGCTACTTCCTCCAAAACTACTTCCTCTAGATGAAGAAGGACTTGAGAATGAAGAGCGAGAAGGCGTTGCGCTACGCATAGTATTGTTTGATCTGTTGTTATTGTTATAGCGATTGTTGTTTTGAACAGGTGTACGATTGCTTTGTGCTGGTGTACTTGTACCTCTTACATTTGTATTTCTGTTTGTATTGTTGTATCTATTAGAATTATTCGCTCTAAAGGTAGCATCGCTTTCTACACGTCTGTTTGTGTTGTAACGTGAATTGGTGTTTTGTAAGCCTCTATCGTTAGTTTGAATATTGCGGTTAGAAGAGCTACTTCTATAGTTAGGGTTTACTCCTCCACGATCTGCTGGAGATACAGTTCTGTAATTGTTGTTACCTGATCGGTAGCCATTGTTGCGGACTACTTGGTTATTGTGATAACGATAGTTTGGATAATAGTAGGAAGGGTAGTATCCATAACCTGGGTATCCCCATCCGCCATACCAAGAACCCCACGGATTATAGTGTCCGCCCCAGCCCCAGCCAAAACCAAAGGTGAATCCACTGCCATAGTAGTAGGGACTATAGAATCCTCCGTAGTAATTTGGATAGTATGAATTGCCCCAATATCCGTTATTGTGAATATTTACTGAAACCGAATTAGTTTCTTCTCCCCATCCACCATAGCCGACAGTTTGTGTTTGATAATTTGAAGGACCATCATTTGTACTGCTGTATTGATTGATGTCGGTAAAATACTCTAAATCATTCTCTAATTGTTTGAAATATTCAGGGTAATTAGAGATGTTGTTTTGTTGGACCACGTAGCTAGTTGCGTTGTGATTCTGTGCTCCGTAAACGCCGTCGGTATCATAGTAAGAGGTGTTTTGATACGAACCACAAGAAACCATAAGTCCCGCAAAGAGACTAAGTGCTCCAAATCGAGCAATATTTTTTTGTAATCTAGTGTAAGTTTTCATATCGAAGTGTTTTTTATTGTTGGTCAAAGCAAAAATAGTTAGATTTGTGCAATATTCTAAGTTAATTAAAGTTAAACAATATTTGTGCCAATATATTAAAAATGAGCAAGAACATTACTAAAAGAGCAGAGGATTATTCTAAATGGTATAATGAACTGGTAGTTAAGGCAGACTTAGCTGAGAATTCTGGGGTTAGAGGATGTATGGTGATTAAGCCATACGGATATGCAATCTGGGAGAAAATGCAAGGGGAACTAGATAAGAAATTTAAGGAAACAGGACATCAAAATGCTTATTTCCCTCTTTTTATACCCAAGTCTTATTTTAGTAAAGAGGCTAGTCACGTAGATGGTTTTGCTAAAGAATGTGCGGTAGTTACGCATTATCGTTTAAAAACATCGGAAGATGGAAAGACGATTGAAGTAGACCCAGATGCAAAACTAGAGGAAGAGTTGATTGTTCGTCCAACATCGGAAACGATTATTTGGGATACTTATAGAAAATGGATTGAATCGTATCGCGATTTGCCTATTTTGGTCAATCAATGGGCCAATGTTGTGCGTTGGGAGATGCGTACACGTTTGTTTTTGAGAACTGCTGAGTTTTTATGGCAAGAAGGACATACCGCTCACGCTACAGGTCAAGAGGCTATTGCAGAAGCGGAACAAATGTTAGATGTATATGCTGACTTTGCAGAGAACTTCATGGCTATGCCAGTTGTTAAAGGATATAAAACAGAGAATGAGCGCTTTGCAGGAGCTATAGAAACATATTGTATAGAAGCGTTAATGCAAGATGGTAAAGCGTTACAAGCAGGGACATCTCATTTCTTAGGGCAAAATTTTGCAAAGGCATTTGATGTGAAATTTACAAGTCAAGAAGGTAAACAGGAATATGTTTGGGCAACTTCTTGGGGAGTTTCAACGCGTTTGATGGGAGGGTTAATTATGACGCATTCTGATGACAATGGATTGGTATTGCCTCCAAACTTGGCGCCGATTCAGGTTGTGATTATACCAATTCATAAAACCGATGAGCAATTGGATGCTATCCGAGCAGAAGTAAAAGTATTGACGGATCAGTTGAAGAAATTAAATATATCTTTTAAATTTGATGATCGTACTACCTTTAAGCCAGGTTGGAAGTTCAACGAGTACGAATTAAAAGGAGTTCCTCTTCGTTTGGCAATTGGACCAAAAGATTTGGAGAATGGCACGTTTGAAGTGGCTCGTAGAGATACATTAACTAAAGAAGTTGTGTCTAAAGAAGGAATTGCTACTTATATTCAAGATTTGTTAGAAGAGATTCAACAGTCGTTATATAAGAGAGCTTTTGATTATAGAGCGGCTCATACAACAGAAGTGAATTCTTTTGAAGAGTTTAAAGAGGTTTTGGATACTAAAACAGGCTTTGTTTCAGCGCATTGGGATGGAACTGTTGCTACGGAAGAGAAGATTAAAGAATTGACCAAAGCGACGATTCGTTGTATTCCTATTGATCGCGTAGAAGAGCCTGGAGTTTGTGTTTTGACAGGAGCTCCTTCTAAAGGTAGAGTGTTATTTGCTAAAGCTTATTAGAAAAAAATAAATATTTTTTGTTTTTCTCTTGCAGGATTAAAAAATAGTTGTAGTTTTGCATCCGCATTAGAGAAACTAATGGTCCGTTCGTCTAGGGGTTAGGACGCCAGGTTTTCATCCTGGTAACAGGGGTTCGATTCCCCTACGGACTACAGAATTAGTTGTAAATAAGTTTTATGAAATAATAGCTAGTGTCTCGAGTTGTTATTTTATTAGTTAAAACCAAAGTGATTGCAGAGCAATTGTGGGAGGTTTTTCTTTTTTAACTAGTAGTTTATAATAATTATTACAATTAAAAAAAGTAAAAAATGGCAAATCATAAGTCAGCTTTAAAAAGAATTAGAAGCAACGAAAAGAAAAGAGTGTTAAATAGATATCAACACAAAACAACGCGTAACGCTATTAAAGCTTTGCGTCTTGTAGAAGATAAAAATGAGGCTACTGAAAAATTGAACGTTGTAGTATCTATGATTGATAAATTAGCTAAGAAAAACATCATTCATAGCAATAAAGCTTCAAACTTAAAATCAAGCTTAACAAAACACGTTGCTGCATTATAATATTTGCAACGTTTTTGAAAGTATAGAAAAAATACAGCTCTCACTATCGAGGGCTTTTTTCGTTGAAGAGAGACACTAAATAGATACTGTTAGTAAAAAAAAATAAAAAAGGATCCAATATGACACCAATTAGAAATATTGCTATTATTGCCCACGTTGACCACGGAAAAACTACGATGGTTGATAAGATTATGTACCACTGTCAACTATTCCG
>JASLDM010000133.1 GCA_030151565.1 Flavobacterium sp.
GATCAGTTGAGTTGTCGTCGCTGCTACATGATACTGTAGAGAGTGATACGAAAAGGGATAAAAGTAATACTCCCCAGATGTTTCTTTTAATCATAATTCAAAGTTTTTTAGTTATTTATTTGTTATAGAATTGTAAATTTATAAAATAAAAAAACATAACAAAATGTTAATGAATGTTTTTTTTAAATATATTTGCTCTACAATCAATTTAAAATTTAAAAAATGAAGAGAATTTTTGCACTTATGATGTTTGTGGTAGCTATAGGGGCGCACGCTCAAAATGAGTTACCGAATGTACAATTGAAAAATTTGGATGGAAAAACTATTAATGTCGCTGATTATAATAAAAAAGACAAGCCGGTTATTATTAGTTTCTGGGCAACTTGGTGTGGGCCATGTTTAAAGGAGTTGAATGCTATTAAAGATGTTTACCAGGATTGGCAAGATGAAACAGGTGTGGAGTTAGTTGCTGTGTCTATTGATGATGCTAAAACGGTTAAGCGTGTAAAGCCATTAGTAAATGGGAAATCATGGGATTATGAAGTTCTTTATGATGATAATCACGAGTTGAAGCGTGCGATGAATGTGGTTAATGTACCTTATACTGTAGTAGTATATAAAGGTAAGGTTGTGTATAAGCATTTGAGTTATACTCCTGGGGCTGAAAAAGAGATGTATAAAAAAATTAAAGCGTTGGTAAAGTAAGGATATATGATACGTAAATTAACGGTTTTAGGGTTTTGTGTGTTCGGGTTTATGGCGCAAGCGCAAATAAGAGTCGGACTTGAGAGTAATTCGCAGTGGTATATTGATGATAATAAAATCAAATTGCCAGAACATGAGGCGGAGGAGCGTTTTCGTTCAAATTCATACATTAATCTAGGTTATGATTATAAGAAATGGTCTTTTGGGGTTCAATTGGAATCGTATGCTCCTAAGCCTATTTTGAATTATTCTCCTGACTTTGATAAATTCGATTTTGGAACTGTATTTGCGCGTTACAATGATGTTGATGCAGGTATAGATATTACTGGAGGGCATTTTTATGAACAGTATGGTTCGGGATTGATTTTTCGAGCTTGGGAAGATCGTCAAATCGGTATCAATAATGCTATTTTTGGAGTTAATGCTAAGTTTGAGCCTATTGAAGGGCTTAAGATTGGTATGTTGGGGGGTAAGCAACGTATTGGAATGGGGTTTGATTTGTCTAAATCATTTGTTTTTGGATCTAATATAGAATTTGCTTTGTCTGAATATGTGAATTTAGGTGGAGGAGAAATTGGGATAGGGGCTAGCTATTTTGGTAAAAAAGAAGAAATGGTCGATTATAAACAGGATTATAATCAAGGGTTAGAAAAAATTAGAGGGGCTTTTTCTGCGAGATTAGATGCTGAGTTTGGCAATTTTAATGCAGATTTAGAGTATGTTTATAAGCAAAGTGATGCTTTGGTTGATCTTGGTAATGTTTTGGGGTATGCTCGTCAGCCTGGAAAAGCGGCGGTGCTTAATTTAGGATATTTTGAAAGAGGAGTTGGTTTTACTGTTAATCTTAGAAGGTTAGAGAATATGTCTTTTTATTCAGATCGTGTATTTAATGGTAATGAATTTAATCAAGCTATTTTAAATTATGTTCCTTCTTTGACTAAGCAGTATGATTATTCTTTGCAGAATATTTATGTATATCAAGCTCAGCATCGTTTGGATTTGTATGGGGCTGAGCCTAAATTAGGTGAGATTGGTGGTCAATTTGATTTTTTTTATGAGTTTAAGAAAGGAAGCTCTTTAGGAGGGAAGTATGGTACGAATGTAGTTGTTAATGGTTCTTATTGGGCGGGTTTAAAGGCAGAGCCGATTAATGATGGTGATGGTTTAAAAGCGGAATTTTTCGATTTTGGTGATAAGTATTATCATGATTTTGGGATTGAGATTCGTAAACGTTGGTCTAAAAACTGGTCGTCAATATTTATGTATTTAAATCAAGGATATGAAGGGGCTGTTGTAGATTACACTAGTGATGTGAAAACTAATATTACTAGTGTGGAAACTACATATCAGTTTTTGGATAACAAATCAGTTCGATTAGAGGCACAGCATATGTGGGCTGATGCGGATAAGAAGAATTGGGTTGCAGGAACTCTTGAAGTAGCTGTGAATAGTAATTGGTCTGTTTTTGGAAGTGATATGTATAATTATGGAAATGATGATGACGATGCGAAAATTCATTATTACAATGCAGGAGTAAGTTTTACTAAGGGGTCTACTCGTGTAGCGGCTAGTTATGGACGCCAACGTGGAGGATTATTATGTGTAGGTGGAGTTTGTAGAATGGTTGCCGAGGCTTCTGGTTTGACAATTGGAATTTCGACATCATTTTAAAGAAGATAATTTTTTTAAATATTTTAAAGGTCTACTTAGGTAGGCCTTTTTTGTCTGTTTGTAATCGAACGTCGCTATTTGATGTTTTATTTAGTAGTCTTTTTGGGTGTTCCTCTATATAAAGAAAGGCAGTAATACCGTCGAAATGATCTAAAACCTTACTTAATAGCGATTTAAAAATAAAGAACCACTCCAAACACCAAACAAGCTTACCAACCAACAAAAACAAGTGCACTCTTTATATATAAGAGAAACCGAATAGTGTTCTGTAAGGTAGCAAGCAGTATTATTCGCGTATTTTGGCTACGCATCGCATTACTGGGCAAGAAACTCAAAAAAACTTTGGATTGTAACGCAAAGGTAAATAGGGTGTTAAGAAAAAGGTTGAAAATAAAGGGCGTTAAAGTTTGTGAGAACCAAAAAAGGAGTTACTTTTGCACTCGCAATACGGAAGACGTCGCAAGACCAACCGCAGCGCAGACGTTCAGAGCTAAAGATTGGTTTTAAAAAAAAAGTTCAAAATAAAATTTGGATTATAAATAATAAAAGCACTATCTTTGCCGTCCGCTTAAGGATGCTCTTAGAAAGAAAATGGTAGGAAAAATAAAAAAAAGTTT
>JASLDM010000152.1 GCA_030151565.1 Flavobacterium sp.
CCTATTGCGGCTGGTGTCATTGCGGGAAATCCAGGCATAATAGTTCCGATAATGTAATTGTTTAAGTGGAACAATGAAGCTGATATTTTAGTGTTTACGTTCGTAGTATTGTAAGCTATGAAGGAATTAACTTCAAAAGATTGCTCAGTCTTTAAGTTGGGGTTACCTAGATAGTCATATTTGTCAGAACTATTAAATAAATAGTAGCCATAACCTTCAGAAACGGAAGGAGCACGTTGTCCGAAAGCAAGTCCGAAACCATAGCCCCATTTTTTTTCTTGTACATTAAAGTTTGCTGCGGCACTCGCTAATAAACGACTTTTGTTATCGTCCATCTCAGGGTAAAAAATTTGCAAACCAGTCATGTTCTTTACTTGATTGTAATGGTTACCCAGGCTAGCTGAAAATAAAAAGCTTTTAGAATTATCTAATTCCCAATGATCTTGAATATGTAATCCTGTATAGTTTGTATGGATGTCAGGCCACGTACGTAAAAACATTAGTTTTTCATTTGGGTCTTTGGGATACATGGTCATTTCAGCTAACGACTTGTTGTAAAAACTGTTTATGGTAGTTGATAGGTGGTGGTTTTCATAAGTTCCCTTAATGGTTGAATATACCCCAAAAGTGTCGCTCCATCCAGGCATGTCCATATGCATAGCTAGAGTTTCTGGAGGACGTTTTGTATCGTCCATTCGATGCGTAATGGTGTTGTAATATATTTTGGTGTCCCAGGCAGTAACCCAAGAGTTAATTGGGCGAATTTCGTAACGAAGCGAAGCAATTAAGGCTTCAGCTAGAGAAACATCCATTGGTAATGCAGGATAGCCTACATCAGTAGCTTTATCATAAATAAGATTTGCTTCTAGAGTTTGACTATCAGAAAGTGCATAACCTATGGTTCCGGCTGCATTTAGCTTGCGATATTGTGAATATAAAATAGTTTCATTTCCTCCTGCCTTATAGTTCTCCGCATCACGATACATTAAGTTGGTGTTGATATACCATTTAGAATTGGAAAAAGAAGCATTCCCTCCGTAAACTTGTAATTGATTATTACTTTCATAACCTGTTTGTAAGCCAAATCGGGAGTGTGCTTCAGGAGTAAAAGTTGCGCGTTGGGTTTGTAAGTCAATTCCTCCACCGATAGTTGGGCCATACATGCTTCCTTGTTGTCCCGAACGAATAGTAGCTCTTTTAAGGTTGCTAGTTTCAACATAAGAAGTGATCGGATCCATCTTATCTGTACAAGCATTAAAAATATGCATCCCATCAATAGTCAATGAGCTGCGTTCCATAGGCATATTGTGTAAGATTGGTTCCCAAGCGTAACCACCACGTTGAATCATATCGATATTTTTGCCCTCTTGCAGATAGGACTCTATAGAAGCTGATGCTTTTTGGTTTTTGGTATTCGCAGCTGTATTGATAATGATGACTTCTTGCAGTTGTACGGAGCTCACACTGTCTAATGGGGTGTCTTGAGCCCAAATAAGTGTCACAGCACTTAGTCCTATCCAACTAGTCCATAGAAATTTTTTCATAAAGCAAAAGACGCACGCTCTAATGGAGCGTGCGTAGATAAGGTTATTAAAATTCTAACTCGAAATAGATATCGCTAGATTCGTTTTGTGGTGTTACAGAAGTTCCTTTGATTACTGTTCCTTCTGGATTGCTTACTCTTAGGTTTATTTTCCAATATCCTGTCATAGTAAGCGATAGTTTTCCTTGATAAAGTTCGCCAGGATTTGATTGTTTTAAATCTACATTATTTGGTGATGTATGATTGTCCATTCCTGGATCTGGCATTCTTGGATCAATGTGAATGGTGTATCCGTCTTCAAGGGTAAAGGTTTTCATGTCAACTGTTGAAAATAAAGCAGCTGTCATGGTATTAAGACCTTCTTTAGGAGTTGATGGTTCAATTAAAACTAAAGTATAACGGCCGCCATCATCTGTACGGAACGATTGAATGTTGCGACGCTCTGTTACTGGAGGTAAAACGTTAATTTTCTTTTCAAAAGAAATTTGTTGTCCTTCATATGTTGCAGTAGCTTTAAGAATCCAGTAGTTGTCCGGTCCATCTGTTGGCATTGTAGGTACAAGTAAGCCTTGATGGAAACCTTCTGTAGCAAGAGGTTTTAATGGTAATAGTGGAGCGCCATGAGACATTACGTGATCAGGCATTTTCATATACATTGTAATACTCCAATCTAAATTTGTAACAGCAATAGGTTGGTTTGCCTTTGCTATTTTTGTTGTTATAAGATTGCTTCCCTTGCGAATTTGACCTGAAGAAGTGTAAAGTTCAAGGGTGAAACCAGCTTCATTACTAAGTATTTCCGCTAGTTTTAAATTTGCAATAGGGTTGATTTGTTCTGGTGTTGTTGAATTGTTATCGTCTGAATTACAAGATGTAGTAAATGCTAAAGCAACAAGGCTTAAAGCGAAGTAAGCTATTTTTTTCATAAGTTTAAATCTTTAAATTATAGGTGTGTAGTCACACTTGTACTTTGGAGTATAAGTATGATGTAATAAAAAAGGCTATATAAAGATTTAAACGAGTGGTGGTCTTAGCAGCTTGTCTGCGGCTAGGTAGTTGTAAGAGGTATCGGCGTAACTGCTGATTTGATGTGTTATGGCTGAAACAAAAACTGGGTTTAAGTGAAAGTTTTGTGATTCAAAGAATAGAATCTCAAAAGACGGACTAGTCGATCCTTTTTTATCGTTAGCAAACGGACTAGTGTCTTCAGCTGTTTTAGCAAGTTCTTTTTTAAGATGACAAGAACCATTACACTCCAGTTCTGGTTTGTTTTTGTTTTCACAGCGCTCTTGAATAGCCTCATAATTGATGACGAAGTCCAGTATTGGGAAAACCGGCTTCGCAAAAAACATCAAGACTAAGAGGACTATTAATTTTTTCACGACACAAAGTTACATAAGGTTTTTTAATACTACTATGATTTAAATCATAATTATATACTTTTGTTAAGATGTTGTAGTTGAGGGACTATCTGGCAACGGTTGTAAATGATACTGTTGTGTCATTTTAGAAACTCGTTTGGCTATTCTCTTTTTTAATTCTTTTGGTTCAAGAACTATCATATTTTCCCCAAAACCAAGTATTTCACGCTCCAATTCAAAGTTTAGAACCACGTCTAAGCGAAATGTTGTCCCTTCTTTCGTTTCGGAAATTACCTGTTGAGAAGGGTGAATAGGTTTTGTCTTTACATAAGGAGCATTATTGGCATCAATCCAAAGAACAACTTTTTTTGCTCTGTCTTTTTCAGTTTTAGTAACGCCTATTGTATCCTCAAAATAACGGTTGAAGTCAATGCCCTCATATTGTTTAAAAGGTTCATTTGCTAAGGTGTGTAT
>JASLDM010000142.1 GCA_030151565.1 Flavobacterium sp.
ACCTCCATCAGAAACATTCATTTTTTCAGGAAAGTGTATCAAATTGGTTCCGTTCCAAGCAAAATAATAAGAACGTGAAGGAATACCACAAGCTTCTCCCAAAAATGAAACCCGATGTATATTTTGAATGTTTTCTAATCCCATACCTGATAGAATCTTTGTTTCAATTGCAGATTGTCCATTCACCTCAGCGTGAAAAATCTCTTTAGTTAAGAATTCTTGTTTTTTATTAAACACCTTTAATTCAGATTCATAATAAGGGCTATACCCATTATTCGTTCTGTACTTTTTAAATCCATAGATAAACAATTCTCCAGCTTCATTTCTTGATCCATTGAAAGCCAATAATCCCAACCAAATAAATCCTTTTGCTTGTTTCTTATCCTTTGTATAAGTCACTTCGTGCCAAGGCGCGTAAAATCCGCGAATTGTATTTCCGTTATAAGCTTCACTGCGAATAACGACTTGATGCCCCTCAGCCAAAGAATCAATGACTTTCGACTCAAGGCTTGGATAATCGCGTATATAGGCAACATCTGCAAACACATAAGCTTGATCGCCTCTTTGAAAATTCCATAAATTAAATTCTTGGTTAAGCTCAAAAGCAGCTGCTTCATCCTGAGCGTGCGTCGACAAAGACAATATTGTAAATACAATTAGAAATAATGTTTTTTTCATTTTAAAATTAATATAAATGGATTCTGTATTTTATTTAAAGGCAAATGTAACTGCTTTTTAATGCCATAAATCGGAATTATGAAATGATTTCATCTAAGAATCACCTATTATTTCATCTCAAATTCTGAAATTTTTATAAGCTTTTGTGCTGCATATGGTTGCAATTCAACTTCACGTTGTTGCTCTGCAGTAAATAAAAACTCTTTGTACAACTCAATGCTAACTATTTTAACTGTATCAGACAATCTAATAGTTTCATTTTTAGTAAAATTATAACCACGAATGTTCGCACTTTCTTTACCTGGAATTCGCTTAATTTCCACATAATGCTTTACTAATAAAGTATCTCCTTTTTGCTCTTGCTCAGTACGGATCCTACGAACCTTTTGAATAGAATGTCCTCCCCAACCTATAGCGCCATGCATTTGATATTTTAAAGTATTTGATGTAATACTAAAAACCGTTATACCTGTTGGTAATCGAGGCGTAATCAATACATTTTTAGTGCTATAAATTGCATCTCCATTCGTAGAATTATAAGAAACCTCACGACTCCAGTTTGTATAAATAGGAGCTGTTTGTAACTTATTTTGACAAGAACAACTCAAAAAAGAAAAAAAAATCATTATCGCAAAATAATTCATAGTATTTGTACTTCGTTTGTTCTTTTTTATAAACATCTAAAATAAATCCCTTTGTGCGTAAAATCTTTAAACTGATATTGATCATTTTGAAAACACCTCATCCAAGGATATCATAGCATTGAAATCAACATCAAAAAAAGCCATTGAAATTTCAATTTCATTATTTGTATTATTGTATTTTACAATTTCTAGTGCTTCAAAATCAGTCAACTCTTTCTTATAGTTAGGATCTTTTATACCTTTGACATTCTTTACAAAAAAAACAACATACGCAATAACATCTAACGCAGTACACATCTGTTCCTTTAAAAAATTGACATAAGTCACTACGGAAGACACATCGTTAAAAGATACTTTAAAAGCTACTTTCTGTTTACAAACCTCAATACCTTCTTTTCCATAAATAGGTAGCACCTGTATCAACTCTGGCACTGCGCTTAACTTAAACCAATCTGGAAGTGCGTATATAAACTTATCCGAATAATGCTCATCTACTTTGTCTTTAATATACTTGTAAACCTTATCAAAATCAGCCTTATTCTCAAAAAGCTCCAAAAAACTATGCTCTGTATTCATCTCCTGTGAAAATATCTATATAAAAATAAATAGTTTGATTATTATCCAATACAAACTCTGCCATTCCATTACTATAAACGTTCTGATAAGTATTAGCTCCTATTGCTACTTTCTTTTTATTATCAAATAACTGATACGTGCCCTCCGCTTCTCTTCGAAGTGCAAATATCTGTTGTTCACTATGCATGGTTTTTATAGAATTAAACAAAGGCTCTATTTCCCATCTTTGAGTATTACCATTCCAAACGCCTTCTTTCTCAGTACCATTCTCCAACTTAGCTTTAACAACAAAGAGATTGTCTGACTGATAAATGTATCGTATTTTACCTGTTTTTATTCCTTCATCCATTGTATTATTTGAGAAAAGAATTGTTTGATCAGGCCAGACCAAATAGCCAATCTGATCTCTTATAAAAAAGTCTTTAACCCTAATATCCGCAACCAGATTTCCATGCACATCAACATACAGCCAATCATAAGACCAAACATCGTGATCATAATTAAAACGTCCCAATATAAAATAAGGAGAATCATTGACCGAATACACCAAGCTCACTTGTTTTAAAAAGGCACATTGTTCTTCAGAAGCCTGTCTAATCACTTTAGGAAATACTTTATCGTATTGAGGATAAACATAAATATCCTTATTGTTATTATCGAGCAGGAGTTTCCCTATTGTTGGTCTGTACCGATCCTGATTTATAGAATCCAATACCACGGACTTGTTGTTAATTTTTAACTCTAACTGAGTTACTCCTTCTAAATGAGATAAAATAGGCTTTTTTATTCCAACCTGATAAATATCCACCAAGTTATTTCCATCGGGAATATACCTCCCCTTATCCAAGCTATATAAAATGTTCTTTTTTACTTGTTTGAACTTCTTTTTTTTAACTTCAAACAAAACGCTGTTTAATAAATAATGGTTAGCGCCCATTGCTACATAATCCAAATCAAAATCATCTTCTCGATAAGGTACCTCCTTTAAAAACAATACTTGCCCAGTTTCCAAAACACGGATTTCCACTCGATGATAGGTTTGATTCTTTTGAATATCCCCACCTAAAATATTCCACTCCCACTTCCAAATAGGCATTCGCTTGTCATACTCCCGAACAATTTTTACCAGTGTGAGCTCGCCTAATTCAGCCAATTCAATAACATCTTCTGTATATCCTACAATAAATTCCCCTGTAGCATCTATTAAAGCATTTCTTCTTTCAACATCTTCTACAATAGCATAACCAGTAGCTAAAAAAGGGACTGCGTTAACAAATTCGCTTCCATCCAATTTTTGCCTCTTATTTTTATCTACATAAATATATTTTCCATTAGCAGTAAGATAAGGCACCCAATCTATCGGTTGCTTTACAGCGTGCTTGTTACGTATATCTAGAGCATTATCAGCTCCTTGAACACAGGAAGTCATAAATAACAGATTTAAAATATATACTAAACTTTTTACTTTCATTTTTTATGTTTTTAAAATTCAAGCTATGGCAAATTTCAAGACGAAACAGACTAAAAATCAACATTCAAATCACTTTAAAGCATTTGGTTTTAAGTTAAAAAAAAGTTTTTTTACATTGAAAAAAACTTTTAAATGAAGTGCTAGATCATAGAAAACCATTTCTGAAAAAGTCCTCCTACAATAGGTGTAGGTTTTTCCTGACCTTGAATAGCTGCTAAAAGACCTAATATAAAGGCAATTAATACAACTATACCTGCTACCGAAGATAGGATCCCTCCAACAATTGGAATAAAACTTACCAATCCTAAAGCCATAGCAAAAACTGTAATTCCAATACTTTGACGGATATGAAAACGACCAATCGATGTTGGTTTTCCATGATTCATAATTAAAGCAGCTACTAATCCTAGTATCGTTAAATAAGAAACAATAGCAACTGTTTTCCCTTGATTTACATCTTCTAAATTTCTTTTAATTTCTTCCATAATTGCAGTTTTAATTTTATAATTACGTTTATCAATTACAAAACTAGAAGTAATACAAGCGTATTCCTATAGCCGAAAACGGGGATATTTTAAATTAAACTTACTTTTTACAAAAGCTATAACACAGTTATTTAGAAACTTACAATCTCCAAGCAAATTATTTTATTTCGAAAAACAATGAAAACAAAGTAGTATTTATCGGATAAGCAGCTTTTAGATGTTTATAAAAAACAATATCTTAGATGCCGTTATACAGTTAAACAATATACTTCGATGGGAAAATACACAGCAAGCTTGAAATACCAATTAAAAACTTTGGGGCTGTGTCTTATTTTTTCATTATTTTTTCAATATAGTACTGCCCAAGAAGCATTAAACAACCTAAGATCGGCTTACGAGAACACTTCCAAAAACGACACAGCTAGATTTTATTTAGCAGGCAAATATGCACAAGGTCTATTTTTCAACAACCAAGAAGAACAAGCTAATAAAATATTAAAAGAGAATATACAAATAGCAGTGTTAGCAAAAGAAGACGCCTTTACAGCCTATCTTTACGCCATCCAAGCTATCAATAATCGTATAGCCGAACTTTATACCGACTCAAAATACAGTTTAGAAAAAGCGAAAACTTATGCCTCCAAAACCGCTAATCTAGAGATCAAAGGATATGTAAGCTATTGTGAGGGATGGTTGTATGTACGCGATAATAAAGAAGGAGAAGCCGTAAGGAGCTTTCACAATGCCATTAACTTTTTTGAACAAGCACCTGCTTCCCCTACACTTAACAGTCGAAAATCATCTACTTATAAAGAATTAACGGCTATATACGCAAATTGGAATGAATTTCAATTGCAGGAAAAATACGGTCTTCTTGCTTTACAACTTGCAATTAAACAACAAGACCCTATAGCTACTTTTGATGCTTATATGGCTGTAGGATATATGTATGAACAACAATTTACTGAAGATGAACGTAAATTAGAGAATCGAGATTCCGCAGAACAATATTATCTAAAAGCTATCGGGATTTATAATACACATAAAAATCAAATCCCACTGGCTTCCAACCTTTCTTTTGTAGCAAATAACTTAGCTAATCTTTACTTTAGATTTTTTCCTGATCAATATGAGTCCTATGCCTTACACTATGCTGATTTAGCCCGCAAACAAGGTTTAGCCACTCAGCAATACACACATGTGGCTTCCGCATATGGAATTATGGCAGAAATAGCCCTGAAAAAAAAGCAACCCGAATTGGCAAAAAAACACCTTACAGATGCATTGGAAACGATATCTAAAAGTAGTGTTCAAGATCAAAATATATTACTGAGCATTTATGAACGTCTTTCCGAAATAGCCGAAGCTGAAAACAAGTTTGTTGAAGCTATTCACTATCATAAAGCCTATATGGAAACTTTTAAATCGCTATACAACCAAGAGCAATTGGAATTAGGCAGACGATTAGAAGCTCAATTTGAAAAAGAACAACAACAACGAGAACTCTTTGATATGCAATTAGAGGCTGAGAAAAAAGAACAACAGCTCCGCCTTATGCATACTGTAAGTTTACAGCATAAACAAGCTTTTGAAAACTTAAAACTACTTGAGGAAAATCAACGAAAAAAACTAGAATTATCAGAATTAGAAGCAATCAAACGTGCTCAAGAACTCAAATTATCTAAACTAGAGGCACAAAGGCGCTCTCAGGACATCTTAAACTATCAAAATGAGCTTTTATACAAGGAAAAAATTAGCAGCTATTACATCAGCTTAATTGTAATATTTCTACTTGTATTTATCCTACTTTTATATGCTTACAAACAACGCTCAAAAAGACTTATACAAAATAAAGAGCTGTATACTATATCTCTAGAAAAGGAAAGGCAGAACATTAAAATTGCTACACTAACTGCTATGCTTGACGGTCAAGAACAAGAGCGTGGAAGAATGGCTCGTGACCTACACGATGGATTGGGAGGTTTGCTTTCGAGTACCAAAATAAGTCTGTCGCAATTTACAAACCAAATAGCTCCAGCCCATAAACAAGATATGCAAAATTCACTAACGCAACTGGATACAGCAGTTGAAGAATTGCGTAGAATTGCACATAACTTAATGCCTGATTTGTTAAACAGGTATGGCTTGGAAGAAGCACTACAAGACTATGCGGTACGTATGTCTAATGATCAACTAGACATCGTTGTTCAATTTCTATATTATAAAAACAAACTTCAAAAAGACAAACAACTTTTGGTGTATAGGATTATTCAAGAGCTTGTTAACAACGCCATTAAACACGCGGAAGCTACACAAATTCTCATTCAAATTGTAGAAGAGTCTAGCGACTATACCATTACCATCGAAGATGATGGAAAAGGGTTTGACTTAAAAGAAGTTAAAGGAAATCATTCTGCTGGCCTACATAACATTCAATCTAGAGTTGATTTTTTGAAAGGAACCTTTCAAATCCATTCCGAAAAAGAAGTTGGAACCAGTATTACATTCTCGTTTCCTAAAAACAACACAAAATGATAAAAATAGCCATAACAGACGATCATCCCTTATTATTAGAAGGATTAAAAAACATAGTCTCCAAAGAAAAAGATTTTTCCGTTGTAGGATGTTATCCCGATGCCGAAACAATGCACACAGCACTAGCAACTACAGCTATAGATGTTTTATTATTAGATATTAATCTACCAGATGCCAACAGTTTGGAACTACTAGCTCCCTTAAAGTTAAAGTACAACGATTTAGCAATTATTATCATTAGTGTTCATAACGAATATGCTGTAATCAATAGCGTATTAGAACAAGGAGCTTGTGGATACATTCAAAAAAATGCGTCAGTAGAAGAGATTATTACAGGTATAAAAGAAGTTGTAGCAGGACGTGTATTTACCTGTTCACAAACTCAAACCGTCCTTGATAAAAAAACACAAGACTCCTTAACAAGCGTACCTAAACTTACCAGACGAGAAAAAGAAGTGTTACTTGAAGCCGCTTCAGGACTTACAACCCCACAAATAGCCGATAAATTATTTATAAGCCCACATACGGTAGAGAGCCATAGAAAAAACCTTATCGCTAAATTTGGAACTAAAAATTTGAGCTCGGCAATAAAATTAGCCACAGAGTATGGACTAATTTCAAAACAAACTTAAAAACACCTTTATTTATTCAAAGTACGAAGTGCTTTTTTGATAATGTACTTCGTTTGCTTTGTATCGCTTTCTAACTCCCAACGCTGGCAAAGCTCTTTTACAAAGTCGGGTTGGGTTTTACTGGCATCATTCAACCAATTGCCTACACTATCTTGCACATATTTAGCCTCATCTGATTTTAAAGCTTCTAAAATTGGCAAAGCCAATTCTGGGTTTTGTTTCAATGCTTCGATATGTTCGCACCAAACTCCACGTGGTCTGATTGATTCGGTGGCAAATCTTCTGATATTCTCATCTTTATTTACAGTCCAAGTGGATAGTATTTTAATTGTTTCCTCAAGGTTTTCAATCAATTTTGGCCTTACAGCCATCCAACAAATTTCTCTAACACCAAAATGCGTATCTGCTGCAAAAGGCTGAATACACTTTAAGGTTTCTCCTAAAGACAGACCTTTATTATTTCCGATTGTATAAGTTGCCCAACAACGAACTAAATCTGCTGGATGCGTTGTCATAAGCGCTAATAAAGATGAGTCGTCATGTTCTTGCGCCAATTTGAAAAGAGTAACCCCAATAGCTTGATTAATCGTATTTACAGTTTGTTTTTTCAATACCCCAATTTGATCTAAAACAGGTTTCAAATAGGATTGTCTACCATTTTCAAGCAATAAACTTTCAAGCAACATTTTTTGATCAACAGCGAGCCATTCTACCAAATTTGCTGTTTCTATTTTACCTAAATTCAACTGTAGCAAAATATCACTAGAAATATCCTTAGTAGATCGCGCTCCTTTTCTTTTTATCATCACGTAGTTTTGGCTTAAAAATAATGGGCAAAGTTAACAATTATTATCAGACTCTTTGTTGAGGAATTAAAAATGAAAAGGGACTGTTTATATCTATGAAACAGTCCCTTTTTTTTTACATACTTCGTATTTAAGATTCTTATTTAAAGAAACCTTTTAATGCAGACATAGCGTCATCTAATCCTAATTTACCATCTTTATTTTGATCCAAACCAAGACTACCACCTAAACTTTCCAACAAGCCTTTAGCACCATCACCAGATAAAGAAGCAATTAAATCTGTCATCTGAAAACCTGACTCCTTACCACCTTGCACTTTAGAAACTAAGGTTTCCATAACCTTAGGAACGACTGAACCTGCAAAATTTTGAGAAACTGCCTGATCAATCCCTAATTTACCTGTTAGACTACTTACTAAATTTGCAATAATCCCCATAACCACAGGATTGGAAGTCAATCCACTAACATTTCCTTGAAACAAATCTGTCAATTGACTGATATTTCCGCCTGTTAAAGCACCTTTAAGTCCCGAAAGAATAGAATCTCCTGTTTCTTTAGTTACCGCAGAAGTTAAATCAGTTCCTAATCCTTTTGCACTTCCCTCTTGAGCACTTACTTGCTCAATAATTTGTTTAATTTGATCGATCATTTTTTATAGCTATTTTTATTTTTCTAATGTATACTTTCGTTTTTAAAACGAATAATTTTACCTTCTATTTCAAACCATAAAGCTTCTTTACTCTCTTGAGTCGCTGCATTGATATTTGGTGAAAGCGAAAAAGCAGGCTGCATTAATACTTGAATAGCAGGCTGTGGCTCCTCTTCAAATCGATCTAATCCAGCAAAAAGTATATTCTCTGCATTTATTTCATCAACCAATGCGACTTCATTAACAGCTTCTGGGTACGCACAATTTATAATACCTACCAATTTCTGTGCCTTTTGAAAAGACTCGCCATCTATAAGATACCTTTCAAAACGTGCGTTATGAATAGTAATGAAATGCGCTTGTTCAAGAACCTCATCTAGTGATACAGCCTTTAAATGAACTGGAAACACTATACCATTTGACAACGTTATTTCTTCGTAAACATTCTTTTGATACGCATCAGTATACACAACTTCCATGCCCAAAGCCAAAGCTTTCTGAGCAACTTTTAAGCCTGCTGCATTCATACCTACAATACCTAATGTTTTACCCGATATTTCAATACCACTACTATACGTTTCCTGTAAGAACTTAAAGCTAGTATCGCCTTCCAAAGGCATATTTCGATTGGCTTCTGGCAATAACCTACACCCATTTAAAAGATGTGCAAAAACCAATTCTGCTGTAGCATTTGCAAAGGACTCCTCTGCCCAAATTACTTCAATACCTTGTGATCGAGCAAAATCAACCACAGCTATATCAATATAAGTTCCTACAAAAACAAGAGCTTTAAGATGTGTTAATGATGAAATATCCATTTTACTCAACAATCCAGTATGCTGTAAAATAAGAATCTCAATGTCATTTTTTTTAGTATAATTTCCAAGTTGCTCTTGTGCAACGCGAGCTTCTTTAATCTCGAAATGATGGGCTTCTAAATTATCTCGAAGCGCCACGCTTAGTTCTACTGTTGCTAATATTTTCATAGATATTATTAGGCTTTATTTTTCATATATTCTAAAACGGATACCAAAACGGCAACACTTTCTTCTGGTAATGCATTGTAAAGAGAGGCACGATAGCCTCCTACATTTCGATGTCCTCGAATGTTTACAATATTTGCTTCTTGACAAAGCATATCGAAAACAGCTGCTAATCTTTCTTCTTTAAAAGTAAATGTTACATTCATCATAGATCGATCAGCCACTGTAGCCATACCGTCTACAAAATCTAAAGAGTCTAATTGACCATACAAGAGCGTTGCTTTTACTTTATTACGCTTTTCGATAGCATCTACTCCACCTTGCTTAAGCAACCAACGCAAGTTTAGTAAACTAGTATAAATACCAAATACATTTGCCGTATGATAGAGATTATCTTGCTTGATGTGTGCCCGATAATCTAGCATATCCGGTATTGATCTATCTACTTTTCCTAAAATGGAATCTTTGACTAAAACCAAACTCAAGCCTGCTGGTCCAATATTTTTTTGAACCCCCGCATAAATGAGATCAATCTTATTATAATCAAACTTTCTAGAATATATATCCGAGCTCATATCACACACCAATGGAACATCTGTTTCGGGAATGTTCTGAAATTGTGTTCCGTAAATTGTGTTATTTGATGTAAAATGCACATAATCCAGGTCTTTGGTACATTCTTGTATTTTTGGAATAGCGGTATATCCAACAGCTTTTGACGAGCCTATAACAACCGACTCTCCAAAAAATTGTGCTTGAGCGAGGGCCTTTGAAGACCACACACCTGTATCAATATATCCTGCTTTGTTTTGAAGTAAGTTATAAGGAACTCGCATAAATTCCATACTAGCACTACCTTGTAAAAAAAGGGCACTATATTGATTCTTATCGAGCTGTAATAAATCTAATGCTAACGCACGAGCTTCTTCTAAAATTTGTATAAAAGCGGTACTACGATGAGATATCTCTAAAATAGACAATCCACTTTCTTCAAAATTTAGAACAGCTTGAGCTGCTTGTTGATATACTTCTTCTGGCAATATACAAGGACCAGCACTAAAGTTATGCGCTTTCATCGCTTTATAAATTTAAAAGAAACGCAACGGTATCAACACCATCAGCATAATCCCATAACTCAGGTTGCTGTGTTTTTCCGAATGGAATACTTACTGGTGCTAATTTTTTAGATACGATACATTGAATTTTATCCACATCCATATCTAATTTTGTTTTAACCGCTTCTATATCTCCATAAAACTCATAAAACACTGACGATATAGGTGATGCATAAGCAGCGTCTTCTTTAATAGTCATAAATCCATTATCGAGGAGCTTAAATTCACTCATCAAGAAAACAGCCTTGTTATAGTCATAATTATTTGAATATCGTTCGTACATGATTAAGTCTTTAAACTCGTACATAGCTTTAAAAAAAGCATCGAAATTATAACCTTCAGGCACAAATAACTTAGAGACATTACGACATCCCAATCCAAAATAGGTAAATATGTCACGTCCTAAAGCAATTAGCTCCTCTTCTGTTTCCGTACCATCTAATACAGCAACTGAATTTCTATTTTTACGAATAATACTTGGATATTTATCGAAATAATACTCAAAGTAACGAGCTGTATTATTACTTCCTGTTGCTATTACGGCATCAAAGTTTTCTAATCGATTTTCAACAAAATCAATTCGTTCTGCAAACTCTGGCGCTACTTTACTTAAATATTCTGCCAAAAAAGGCAATAATTTTTGATCGTTTGAAGAAAGCTTCACTACGGCAATATTTCCAGTTAATAAAACCGAAATAAAATCGTGAAAACCAACTAACGGAATATTTCCCGCTAAGATCATACCTATTCTTTTAAGAGGCTCTTCTTTAAAAGTATAAGCAGACGTCCAAGTATCTAAGTTTTCAGCAGTTAAAGCTTGTGCCCAAGAATCCATTGCGTGGATAACTTGCTCAGTAGTAAACCATCCGTTGTGATTTACCGAAAAAAGTATTAAATCCGAGAAAGCATCATAAAATAATTCATTATGCGGAATACCGTCCACTTTTTGAAAATCTTGTGTTGCAAATTGTCGTAAAAAGTCACCTAGGGCAACAAATGCTTTTTTTTTATCTTCTAAAATCATATTGATTTGTTTGTGAATTGTTTTGGGCGTATTTTTGTAGCAAAGTTAATACAATAAACACAAAAACATAAACTATGGCAATCATAATAACAGATGAATGTATCAATTGTGGTGCTTGTGAACCTGAATGTCCAAACACTGCGATTTACGAAGGTGCTGATGACTGGAGATATAAAGACGGAACCCAACTAAAGGGAACCGTAGTTTTACCTGACGGAACAGAAGTAGATGCAGATGCGGCACAAGAGCCTATCTCTGATGATTTATACTATATCGTTCCTAGCAAATGTACAGAATGTAAAGGTTTCCACGAAGAACCACAATGTGCGGCAGTATGCCCAGTAGATTGTTGTGTTCCTGA
>JASLDM010000153.1 GCA_030151565.1 Flavobacterium sp.
AACGCCTTCGGTTACAAGAGCCCCTTGCAAGGTGTGCAAGAGTTTGCTCATCGCTATCTTGGAGCGACTGCCCCATCCTTCGCCTACAAGCTCGCTCACCGGAGCAATACAGCCCCTTAAATCGCGTTGGGCATTGTTGGCTGGATGAACTAAGATATGACTGCGATTGGGCACAGCCACCACTTCAAAATGCTCTTTGAAACGCGGACTGTAACGTCTTCGCAACGGGTACTCCCCTTCTGGAATACACGAAATCGAACGCTGATTGGCTACCCAAGGCAACTCCAACGTCAAGCAGATCTTTCTGCCGTCTAGGATAAGCACGCCGTGAGCGGCTTTTTCCAAATACATACGATGCAATACAATTTCCATAGTTCACTTTTTTTTGGGTTATAACTATTCATTAAAAGGTTAGTGCAAAGATGGAAAGCACCCCATTTTTTTTTCGAAAAGGTGATCTTTTTGATAGATAATGATCGTTTTTGATCGTTTTTATACAAGAAATTGGACTTGAAGTGGACCAGAAATGGACCTCAACCCAAGCCGTGAAAGAAGGTGCTATATTGCTAACAAATAATAAATCAACCGCTATAAAACAAAAACTATGATGAACCCACACTACCGATTATGCATCTACCCAAAAGATGTAATGGCAATCACAGGAAAGAGTTATTGCTCGGCTTTGAGATTAATTAAAAACATTAAAAAAGCATATAAAAAACCCAAGAATTCGTTGCTTACCTACGCAGAATTTTGCGCCTATACCAACCTGGAAGAAGAAGATATTTTAGCCATCTTGAAATAGTTTTGCCAACAGGTATTTGAGTTCAGATACCTGTTTTTTTGTGCAAATCCGATAGAGCTTGTTCGGGTCTTGTCCGAGTCTCCTTCGCAAAACAGGCCTCAAACCCAAGCAAACACTGGACTTTACCGAAGCCGATCCGAACAAATCCATTTTTAAAACAACTAAAACACTGATTACCAATATTTTGATTTTTAAAAATTATCAAAAGTGAGCAAAATCGTCAAAAATGAGCAAAAGTGGGCAAAAGTGAGCAAAATCTATCATTCACTATCAAAAATGGCATCTTGAAAAATAAGCTGTTGTCGAGTTTGTAGGTTTGCAATGTGATACAACGGAATGCGTAGCTACAATCCCCATTGATCAAGCAATGTTTAATTATTAAATTTTAGAAATCATGGCAGAAATTGAAAAAGGAATTTTAGGAGGTGTGCGAGGAAAAGTCGGAACGGTTGTCGGTGCTATTTGGCGCGGTAAAAACATCATCCGCAGTGTGCCCAAAAAAAGCAGCAAACCAGCTTCCGAAGCACAACAACTCCAACGTACTAAGTTTAAGCTAATCGCCAACTTTTTAGGTCCATTAAACCAATTAACTGGTCGTTACTTTGGCGAATACCAAGGCGTAAAATCACGATCCAACTTGGCAATGTCTTATCAATTACTGGAAACAGTGGTAGAACAAGATGGTAACTTGGAGATTGATTTCTCTAAAGTCATCATCGCCAAAGGGGTACTGCCCACTCCCATTATCTCAGCAGTAACGATTGAAAACAGTCGGTTGAACCTCAGCTGGAACTCCGATGCCGGTATTGGATTATCGAAACCAGAAGACCAATTAATTGCAATTGTGTACTCCAGCACCCACAAGATGTTTTATGTTATCGAAAATCAAGCAACACGAGCAGATGAAACTTTAAGTGCTAATATTCCGGCAACTTGGACCGGCACAGACAACTCCGTTTGGATTGTATGGACCAATGCTACAAAAAAGATGTGTAGTACCAGTGCCTACCTCGGAACGATGTAGTCCGCCGAAAAGTACCCTAATAAAAAACCCCCACCGTGTAATGCTGTGGGGGTTTTTATTAGTACTGTCTTAAGTTAGGTTTTTGTGTTTTTTGTAACATGTGGTAATTACGTGTTACAATTTTTGCGTTTTTGTAACATTTAGAAATTACGTGTTACAATTTTTGCGTTTTTGTAACATGTGGTAATTACGTGTTACAATTTTTACATTTTTGAAACATGTAAAATTTAATCATCATTCAACTTATGTAATTGTGTAGCCTTATTTAAAAAATGATAAAGCTCTATATTAATATAAAAATTCTCTTTACCTATTTTCTGAAGATAAACCAACCCCAAATCAACTAATTGATCCAAGTAACGTGAAGCCGTTTGTCTTGCTACTCCTAAATCTTCAACTACAAAATCAATTTTTGTATAAGGGTGTTTAAATAAATTATTAATCAAATCTTGTGAATAAATCTTTGGTAATTCAGTTCTTACTTTCTCTTTATAAGATTGCATTAACTGTTTTATTCCTTTTATTATAAAAATAGTTTGTTTTGAAGTTTTTTCAATCGCTTCAAGCATAAATAAAATCCAATTCTCCCATTCATTTGTATCACGTGTTTCCTGAAGTAACCTATAATATTCAGCTTTATTCTGATTGATATATCTACTCAAATAAAGAATCGGTAAATGAAGTAATTCTTCTTTTACCATATATAAAATATTTATAATTCTTCCTGTTCTACCATTACCATCATAAAAAGGATGTATACTTTCAAATTGATGATGTATTATAGC